>JAEYVE010000297.1 GCA_023432025.1 Pseudomonadota bacterium | reverse complement strand
CGCCTGTTTGATAGGCGCTGACGCGTCGCTCGAAGAAGTTCGTGAGCTCCTGCACGTCCTGGAGCTCCATGAACGAAAAGGGGTTTTTTGCGTGGAATCGCTTGGCGAGCCCGAGCCGGGCCAGCCTCTGGTCGGCCGTGAACTCCAGGTACGTCCGCATGTCGGTCGTCGAGAGGCCCGCCACGCCCAGGGAGAGCACGTCCTCGGCGAACTGCATTTCACAATCAACGGCTTCTTCGAGCATGGTCGTCACGTCTTCGGCGAAGGTGTCGTCGAAGAGCTCCGGTTCCTCGCGCCGGACCGTGTCCACGACCTCGAAGGCGAAGGCCATGTGGCAGCTCTCGTCGCGGAACACCCAGTTGGTTCCAGCCGCAAGGCCGTGCAGGAGCCCCTTGGAGCGCAAAAAGTAGACGTACGCGAACGCCGCAAAGAAGAAGAGACCCTCGATGCAGGCGGCGAAGCAGACCAGGTTCAAGAGGAACTGCCGCCTGTGTTCGGAGGTTCGTACGCGCTCCAGGGCTTGAATGGAGTCCATCCAACGAAAACAAAACTCGGCCTTCTTGCGAATGCTGGCAATGTTGTCGATGGCGGCGAAGGCAGCGGCGCGCCGCTCGAGGTCCGGCACGTAGCTGTCCAAGAGCGTGAGATAAAACTGAACGTGCTGCGCTTCTTCGAAGAGCTGTCGTGACAAGTACAAGCGTGCTTCGGGCGCGTTGATGTGGCGGTACAGGTTCAAGACCAAGTTGTTCGATACGATCGAGTCTCCCGTCGCGAAGAACGCCACCAGCCGCTCGATCAAGTGACGCTCTGCGAGCGTCATGCGCGAGCTCAGGTCCCTCAGGTCGGTCGAAAAATCGACCTCTTCGACCGTCCAGGTGTTCTTGATGGCGTCCCGGTACATGTCGAAAAATACCGGGTAACGCATGGGTCGCAGCGTGAGGCTCTGCCCTGGATCGAGCAGGCGTGCGGACGAAGGGGCGGAAGCGGATGGGTCGAGGGACTCGTCGTAGAGAACGCTGATGGCCATCGGGGACCTCGAGGAGAAAAGGGGGCTTCTGGGGCTCACTGGCAGGCCTCGCACGACTCGGGGTTTTCGAGCGAGCACACCACCGCGCGGCTTTCGTCTGGGGCGCCAACCGCTTCCTTGACGGCGGCAGCTTCGGTGGCCGTGCGCACGGCCAGCGGGCGTGGCACCTCCGAGTCGACTTGGGCGATGCGCGTGGCTGGACGCGACCTCAGGTAGTACGTGGTCTTCAGGCCCTTCTTCCAGGCGTGCATGTACATGGACGAAAGGCGACCGATGTTGGGATTCTCCACGAAGAGGTTCAGAGACTGACCTTGGTCGATGAACGCGCCGCGCTCCGCCGCCATGTCGATGAGGGAGCGCATGGGGAGCTCCCACGCGGTGCGGAACAAGTGCCTCACGTCTGCAGGAATTTCGGAAATGTCGGCGATGGACCCGTGAGCGGCCTTGATGCGCGCGCGCGTTTGCTCGTTCCAGAGACCGAGCGCTTCGAGCTCTCGCACGAGGTAGCGATTGATTTGGAGGAACTCGCCGGAGAGTGTTTCGCGCTTGAAGAGGTTCGACACCTGCGGCTCCACGCACTCGTACGCACCCGCGATGGAGGCGATGGTGGCCGTGGGCGCGATGGCCACGAGCAGCGAGTTTCTGAGGCCCGTCTTCTGGATGCGGGCGGCGAGCGTGGCAAAGTCGTAGCGCCCGCTCGGCGCCGCGTTCCAAGCGTGAAATTGCAGCTCGCCGCGAGCGGCGCGCGTTTCCGGGAACGCCTCGTGGGGGCCGCGTGCCTCGGCGAGGTCCGCCGACGTGCTGAGCGCATGAAAGTACACGTGCTCACTGATGCGCGTGGAGAGCTCCTGCGCCAGGGGAGCGTCGAAGGGCAGCCGCATCTGGAAGAACACGTCTTGGAGGCCCATCAACCCCAGCCCGACCGGACGCCAGCGCGTGTTCGAGGCGCGTGTTTCCGGGATGGGATAGAAATTGAGATCGATGACGCGGTCGAGCTGCTGCACGGCGCAGCGGACGGTGCGCGTCAGCTTGTCCCAGTCGAGCTCCACGCCGGCTTCCGTCTGACGTGTGTGGGCGCCGAGGTGGATGGAGCCGAGGTTGCAGACGGCAGTCTCACCGGCGGACGTCACCTCGAGGATTTCCGTGCAAAGGTTCGAGAGGTGCACGACGCGGGGCGTTTCGCCGTGCGCCGTGGGCTCGTCGCTGGTCTGGTTGCAGGCGCGGTTTGCCTTGTCTTTGAAGGTCATCCAGCCGTTGCCGGTCTGGGCCAGGGTTTTCATCATGCGTGCGTAGAGGTCGCGCGCGGGGAGCCTCTTCTTGGCGAGGCCGGCCATTTCTGCGGCCTCGTAGGCGCGCTCGAAGGCGTCACCGAACAGATCCGGGAGCTCGGGCACCTGCTTCGGATCGAAGAGCGACCAGTCGAGGCCGGCCTCGACGCGCTTCATGAAGAGATCCGGCACCCAGTTGGCCAAGTTCAAGTTGTGCGTGCGACGCGCGTCGTCGCCGGTGTTGTCGCGCAGCTCCAGGAACTCTTCGATGTCTGCGTGCCACGTCTCCAGGTACACGGCGCACGCGCCCTTGCGCTTGCCGCCTTGGTTCACCGCAGCGACGGAGGCGTCCAGCGTTTTGAGCCAGGGGACGATGCCGTTCGAGTGACCATTGGTGCTTTCGATGAGCGATCCGCGTGAACGGACGCGGCTGTAAGAGAGGCCGATGCCACCGGAGAACTTGGAGAGTAGGGCGACGTCCGTGTAGCGCCGGTAGATGGACTCCAGGTGATCAGCTGGCGAATCGAGCAGAAAGCAGCTGGAGAGCTGCTCGTGGCGCGTGCCCGCGTTGAACAGCGTGGGCGAGCTGGGCAGATACTCGAGCCGGGAAAACAGCGCGTAGAGCTCCAGGGCTTCCGGCACGCTCTCACTCAGAGCGCAAGCGACGCGCAAGAAGAAGTACTGCGGAGTCTCGAGCACCTTGCGCGTTTCTGGGTGACGCAAAAGATAGCGGTCGTACAACGTCCGTAGCCCGAAGTACTCGAAGCGCAGCTGGGCCTCGGGATCCACTGCGTCGTTCAGCTTGCGCGCGTTCTCGGCAACGAACGAGGCCAAGCGCTCGCCGACCAAGCCGAGCGTCTCTGCGCGCGCGATCGATTGGGAGAACGAGTGGAGGTTTTGCAGCGTCACCTCCTTCTCGATGACCGTCGAGAGTAGGCGCGCCGCCAGGCGCGCGTACTCCGGCTCTTCGGCGGTGAGCGCGGCGGCCGTCTGAATCGACAGCTCGTCGAGCTCCCGCGTGGTGGCGCCGTCGTACAGCCCAGAGATGGTCTTGGTCGCGACGCGCAGCGCGTCGACACGGTGGAGGCCCACCGTGCAGCGGCTCACGGCGCGCACGATCTTGTCCAGATTGACGAGCTCGCGGTCGCCGTTGCGTTTCTGCACGCGCATCTGCGAGGCGAAGGCGTCGCTCTCGCGGGGGGTGGTGGGCTTCTTTGCCGCCGTGGTGGCTCGTGTGTCCGGGTGCATCGTCGACTCCATCGCGTTCCCTCCTGGGGTGCTCGTGTGAGCGGTGCGTTCGAGGAGGCAACGGGGCACGACGGCGCAAAGACGCGAGCCACGCGACCGTTCGTCCCCTCGGACGAAGGCTTCTGCGAAGGCCCGCGAACGGCAGGAAGAAGCGGCTCTGCGCCTCTTTCGAGTGCGTGGCCTTTCCAGCGTTCACGGGCTTCCCCGCGGAAACCTCGGATCGAAACCGAGCTGTTTTCTCTCAGGCTCGGGCTCTTGGCAGGTCTTCGGACTTGCGAGCGCGGCCGGGACGAACGTTCCCGGTTTTCCTACTGCTCGTCGCTTCCCGAGTGTCCCCGTCCCGCGAGGGACAGGAGAGGCTCAGTGCCACGGACGAGGGTCGTTCTCGATTACCGCTGCGGGGCAGTTCCGGAATTGCACCGGATTCCCTTTTCAGCCTGAGCGCGTGCTCAGGCACCAGAAGCGACGCCAACATATTGGGGTCTACCCGAACCTGTCAACCAATATGTTGTGGTGCGGTCAGCCGGTCTCCGGCACGCAGCCGGTCTCCGGCAACTCGAATGGACCATACGTCGGGTCACCGAACGGCGACGTTGTGTCCCCGTGAGCTCTGAGCCGTTCGTCGTTCGGAGGGAGACAACGCGAAAAGCATGGCCAAAGCTCGAGCAAAGGCGACGTCGAAGAGAGGCTCCAAGAAGAGTCCCACTCCGAGGAGAGTCGCGCCGCGTCGCGCGCGCGCGACG
>JAEYVE010000292.1 GCA_023432025.1 Pseudomonadota bacterium | reverse complement strand
CGGGGTTTTTTTCACCCAAGTGCGGCGCCCGGGGGGCGCGCCGCCGGCGCGCCGACGACGCCAAGCGAGCCAAGCTTCCGCAGCGCCCCAGCTCGAGGCGAGCAGCGGCAGAGCGACGGCTTTGGGTCCCCCCAGCTCCGCCAGCTGCATGAGCGCGGGGACCTGGTGCACGGTGGCCGCGAATGCGAACGGAAAGAGCAGCGGCCAGAGCGTTTCGCTCGCGATGAAGGCGAGCGCAAAGGAAAGACCTGGCCACCAGCCGCGCCGCTCGCTGGCCGAGTACAGAAAGCCCATGAGGGCGGTGATGCCCGCCTGGAAGCCCACCAGGATGACCATGAAGAGCAAGCAGAGCGGCAGCGGAAAGCCGCTGAACGTCTGCAACATGCCCAAGAGCCAATAAAAGCCGCACATCCCCATGACCATGCCCATGATCCAGCCGAGGAGGGCTGCGCGTTTCGGGGTGCGGCCGCGGAGTGCGAGCTGGATGGGCGCAAAGGCGATGAGCGCCAAGGGCCACACGTCGATGCCGGGGAACGCGAGGAAATAGAGGAGTCCCGACGCCACGGCGAGCAAAAGCGCCGTGCGGGGGCCCACCACGGGTGCGACCGGCGGCGCGGGCGGGGAGGCCGTGGAGCCTTCAACCGGCCCGGGCGCGGCGCCGGGCTCGGGGGATACTGCGGCGTCGTGCGGAGCGCTCGCGTTGGCTTGTGCCGTCGGCGCGGCGCTGGGCGGCGCGCTGGGGGACGGCGCCTCTTTCGACGAGTGCGCGTCGCCGGGCTGCGCGTTTTCGTCGTTCTGCGTCGTGGGCGGCGCGCTCGCGGAAGTTTGCGCCGCCGTGGGCGGCGCGCTGGCGGACGCGTTTGCGGACGCGTTTGCGGACGAGTGCGCGTCGCCGGGCTGCGCGTCCGCGGAGGTTTGCGCGGCGCTGGGCGGCGCGCTTGCGGACGCGTTGGGAGCGCTCGTGGGGGACGGCGCGTCCGCGGAGGTTTGCGCGTCGCCGCGGGGCGGGGAAGCGGCCCCGGGGCGTAGTGCGGGAGCACCGCTCGGCGGCGGAACTCGGCTTCCCCCCCCTTCTGCGCTGGGTTCGACGGGCACGCCGAAAAGTCCGGGCAGCGCGGGAGCCTGCGCAGCTGCGGAAGGAGCTCCGCCACCGGCGGGTGCGGGGGGCTCCTCCGCGGGAAGAGGGGTGGGCGCGTCCTTCGACGCTTCGGTCGAGTCAGCCACCGAGCACCTTTTTTACTTTACTAAGCAGGTCTTCGAGCTTGAACGGTTTGGTGATGTAGTGACGAGCGCCGAACTGGATGCCTTTGATGACGTCCATGGGGCCGTCCTTGGCCGTCAGGAAGATCACGGGGACGTTCTTGGTGAGGGGCATTTCGCGGATTTGGCGCGCCGCCGCCAAGCCATCCATGCCCGGCATCATGATGTCCAAGAGCAAGAGGTGAGGTAGCGTGCGCGTCGCAACCGCGACGGCCTCGCGGCCGTCGGTCGCGAGTGACACGTCGTAGTCGCGCATCAGCACCTTCTCCAGCATGCGGCTGATGGCCGGATCGTCCTCGGCGACGAGGATCCGCTTTTTTACCTTCGGAGAAGAGGTGACGACGGCGCTCAAAACGGTCCTTCGGATCCTCGGCTCACTGTTCGCGGCGAATGATGTGGTAGCCGAAAGGAGTTTCCACGAGATCGCTGATTTGTCCCGGCCGAAGCGCGAACGCCGCGTCCGAGAAGGGCTTGACCATGCGGCTCTTGGTGAAGGCGCCGAGGTTTCCTTGATTCATCTTGGCGCTCGGGTCGTCCGAGTTGTCCGTAGCTAGCTTCGCGAAGTCTTCGCCCTTGCGAGCGCGCCCGAGGAGCTCTTCTGCGCGCTTCTTGGCTTCGTCCTTGGTGCGGGTGGCGCGCGAGCGCATGCCGCCTTGGTAGCCGACCAAAATGTGGGATGCCGTGACCGTTGCCTCTGCTCCGGCGGCTTGTCCCGCGGGCGGCTCGGGCGCGCGCTGGATCGGCTTGGCCACCGTTTCTACGGGCCTGGGCGTGGAGGCCGAGACGCGCTCGGAGTACGGCTCGGTGAGCTTGCTGCACCCAGTGAGCGAACCCCAGGCAGACACGGCGACGAAAGAGTAGGGCAGAAGCCGACGCATGAGGGCCTCGTAGGCGCGGGCGCCCATCGATTCAAGCAGATCCCGACCGCTTGCCTATGATACGAGAAAGTTGGAAGTGGCTCTGCGGCAGCGCGACGAGTCAGTGAATGTACGCACATGCAGGTCACTTGCCCCGAGCGCCTTTGGAGTGAATAGATACGTCCGGCATGTCGCGCGTCCTGCATATCGAAGACGACCCAGCGAACCGCCTTCTGGTGCGCAAGCTGCTGACACCAGCGGGGTTCGAGGTGGTGGACGCCGTGGACGGTTTGGACGGCATTCGCCGCGCCACCGAAGGCCACTACGACTTGGTGTTGGTCGACATCGCCATTCCCGGGCTGGACGGCTACGAAGTGACGCTCCGCCTGCGTGCGGAGGAGCGCCTCAGCAACGTACCCATCGTCGCCATTACTGCCGAGGGCAACCGAGACGCTAGCTTGGCCGTCGGCTGCGACGGCTACCTGCAAAAGCCCATCGACGCGCGCACCTTCGTCGACACGGTGTCGGGCTACATTGGCGGCCACCGCGAGCGCATGCCCGCCGACCAAAGCGGCGAGCAGCTGCGGCGTCAGTCGCAGCGCATCGTGGGCCACCTCGAGCAAAAGGTGGCGGAGCTGAGTGACGCCAATCGGCGCCTGCTCGAGCTGGATCAGGCGCGCAAGGAGTTCTACCGGAACATCTCGCACGAGCTGTCCACGCCGATGACCCCCATCGTTGGCTACACCAAGCTGCTTTTGGATCAGGAGCTCGGCACGCTGACCACGCCCCAAGCCAAAGCCTTGCGGGCGATGGACGACTGCGTGCAGCGCCTGCGCGGCCTCATCGACAACCTGTTGGACGTGACCGGGCTCGAAACGGGGCGCATGCGCTTCGCTCAACGTAGCTACGACTTGGTCGAGGTGATGGCCAGCGCGCTGCAAAAGCTCACTCCTCGCATTCAGCAGGCCAAGCTCCAGCTGGTGACGGACTTGCCCAAGGTGGGCACGCTCGCGGGCGCCGGAGATCCGGATCGGGTGCGGCGAGCGGTGGACCAACTCTTGGATAACGCCGTCAAGTTCACGCCCGCCGGCGGTAAAGTCGGGGTGCGGGCGCGGCGCCTCGCGTCGGGGCACTTCGAAGTGTGCGTCGCGGACTCGGGGCCCGGCATTCCGAGCGACCGCGCGGAGCGCATTTTCGAGCCGTTCTATCAGGTGGACGGCTCGCCGACGCGCAGTCACGGCGGGACGGGTGTGGGGCTCGCCATCGTGCGCGGAGTGGCGCAGGGACACGGCGGAGACGCGCACGTGGTTTCGCCGGCGAACGAGGAAATCGTGGGGGAGCGTTTTGGGGGCGCGGCGTTTTATCTCGTTCTTTCCGAGCGCGGCGCGGAGCCTCAGCCGCCATCGTCGCGCTGAGTGCGGCCCGCCCCGAATCGAACCCAGAAAATGAGCTGCCTGAGCCCTTCGGACGCTCCGCGCGTCGCTTACCTGGACTGGAACGCCACTGCTCCGCTTCATCCGAGCGTGGCGCACGCCATGCGCGCAGCATCGGAGTACGCCTGGGCCAACCCCGCTAGCGTGCACGGCGCGGGGCGCCGCGCACGCGCCGAGCTCGAGAGCACACGCGAGACGCTTGCGTCGGCCTTGGGCTTTCATCCGCGAGACGTCGTCTTCACGGGGAGCGGTAGCGAGGCGAACAACCTCGCGCTCCACGACGCCCCGTTTTTGGTGACGAGCCGCATCGAACACCCCTCCGTCACCGCGGTCGCCGAGGTGCTCGAGGCGCGCGGTGTGCCGGTGCGCTGGCTCGAGGTGGGCCCCTCCGGCGCGGTGGAGCCGGAGGCGGTGCGACAGGCGTTATTGGAGCTCGGGCTACGTCCCGTAGCTTCGTCTTCGCAAGTGGCGGGTTCCGTGTGCGGCGTGCGGCGTCCCACCGTGGCCGTCATGGCCGTCAACCACGAAACCGGAGTGCTTCAGCCGCTCGAGGCCATCGCCGAGGTGACGCGTGAGCTCGGTGCGGCGCTTCACGTGGACGCCGTGCAGTTGGTCGGTCGCGCTCCAGTGTCGGCCCTCGAGGCGGCGGACAGCGTGAGCGTGGCCGCTCACAAGCTGCGCGGCCCGAAGGGCATGGGGGCGCTGCTTTTTCGGCCGGGTTTTCCGCCTCGCCCCCTGGTTCGTGGAGGAGCCCAGGAGCGCGGTCTGCGCCCGGGCACTCAGGACGCGGTGGCGGCAGCTGGGTTTCGAGCCGCCCTCGAGCGAATCGAGGACTCACTCGCCGCCTATCGAAGTCAAGGCGCGCTGCGCGACCGCTTCGAGGCGGAGCTTGCTCCGCTGGTGCGCCGGAACGGCGAGGGCGCCCGTTTGCCCCACGTGACCAACCTGTCGTTTTC
>JAEYVE010000227.1 GCA_023432025.1 Pseudomonadota bacterium | reverse complement strand
AAGCGGCGCCACCCGTCACGCGCACGACGAGCGGCCCCGAGTGCTGGCGCCCTTCACAGTCGACGTCCCGCGCTTCTCCCAGCCAGGTGACCTTGCCGTCCCGCACCACGGGCGACGCGATGATGCGCGCGCGAAACGCGCAGCGCCGCGCGCCCTCCACGAAACGCTGCGCGGCGAAGCGCTCCGTTTCGAAGCGCTCGTAGGCCGCCTCGGCGCGCACGCCGCCCACGAAAAACACGACCAGCGCGAGCGCGCGGATCCCCCGCGAGTGAAGGCGCCCGAGGAGGGCCAAAGAGGCCACGAGCGCCGCCAGGCTGGGCCAAGGCGCGAGCGGAGCGAGGCCACCGGCCAAGAGCGCACCAGCGACCAAGCAGGTGCCGTCCGCAAGAAAACCACGCCTCCTGCGACGGGGCTCCGCGCTGGATCGCGAGCTGGACTCCGCTCCGTCGTGCATCGCGCGCACGAAGTGCACGCCGCGCGCCAAGCTTCCACCCCGAGAAAAACCCGAGAACGCCTTCGTTACACCAAACGTCGGACGACGGCTCGGTCACCGTCGGATGACTCGACGAATCTCGGGCGACACAAACGACGAAGGGCCCCGATGACTCGGAGCCCTTCGAACGAACGCGGACGAGCTCTCGCTTAGAGAGCTTCCTCGCAGGCGTCCACGCACGCGTTGTACGACGCCCCTTCGAAATCCTCGCAGAGCTCGTCACAGTCGGGGTTGTTCGGATTGCCCGGATTGTCCACGAACTTGGGGGGCTGCAGAGGCGTTTGCTCGCCGTTGGGACCAGCGGATTGCGGATCTTGGATTGGACTCTCGAATCCAGGCGCACTCCCCGCGCCGTCGCCACACGCCGCCAGGAGGCCCACCAGGGGAAGGAGACAGAGTGTCAGTTTCTTCATGGAAGCGCCTCCGATCAGAAGTAGTAGAGCGCGGAGATGTTGCCGGTGAAGATGTCCCACGGATTCGGGCCGAGGGTGGTGCCGATACCCGTCGTGCTCCTCGAGCTCTCAGTGGTCGTGCCGCCGACCGTGGTGTCCGTCGAGCCGCTCCTGTGCTGCAGGTAGAGCCCCACGCTGCCGATGAGCGAGAGCTGCGGAATACCCATGAACCCGAAGTGAATTTCGCCGCCCGCGCGAGCGCCGACGTTCAGAAGGAACCCACCATCCGAGATCTCCTGGGCCCCTTCCGTCCGGTCGCCCGTTCCGGCGAAGCCGATGTTGAGCTCCGGAATGATCTGGAAGCTGAAGTGGCCAGCGTCCGCCAGGTTGATCGGCACGCCGCCGTGCAGAATGAAGACCGTCACGTCCGCGGCGTCGTTCGAGGTTCCTCCCTGTTCGGATGAGCCGGTGCTCCACGCAAAGCCGAGGCCCGCGTCGATACCCAGCTGATTGCTGAGCCAGTAACGGGCGCCGATGACGGGTGCCGTCACATTGTTCAAGGCGGCGCCGAGCGGCATGTTCTGCGTGCCCATGTAACCGACCGCGAAGCGGCCCACGAACTGCGAGTGATCCGAATCCCCCGCGGGCTCCGCCGGCAGGCCCACGCCCACCGTGCTGGGGGCCGTTTCGGCCACGGCCACGGGCTCCGGTTCCGGGGCCGGCGTCGGCTCGACGGGCTCCGGCGCGAGCGCAGCGTCCGTCCCGACCGAGCCGGAAACGCCCACGTCCTGCGCGAACGCGCTGCCCGCAAGCAGCAGAACCGCACCACTCATGCCAATCGTCGTAACAACCTTCATTGGATTCATTGCCTCCTGAGCAGACACGTAGCCGAGCGGCGATACTCCTTTCATTGGAGTTGACCGAAGATGGTCCGCCGCCCGTCCGGCGCGCATCCTCGGCCAAGCGACCCCTTTGGGGCAACGAAATGACCCTGCCGCGATGTCGAATTCGCCCCGGGGTCACAGCGACGCTGGAAATACCGACTCTTTCTCGCACCGAAGTTTCACTCTGAGCACACACACCCCAACCCACTCACGATCTCGATGAATCTTCCCCCCAAGCCAAGCGACGGCGCGGTGCCGCCGAACGACCCGCCCGCCCCGGGAGAAAAGCGCCCTCGCGACAAGTCTCGCGACAAGGAGCGCGTGGACGTGCTCTTGGTTTCGAGAGGCCTCGCGCCGACGCGCGCCAAAGCGCAAGCGGCTGTCCTCGCAGGTGAGGTGTATCGAGGAGAGGAGCGCGTGGACAAGCCAGGCACGCTCGTTCGCGTGGATACGCCTCTCACGGTTCGCTCACGGGACAAGTACGTGTCGCGCGGCGGGCTGAAGCTGGAGGGCGCCTTGTTGGACTTGGAGCTGGATCCCCAGGGCCTCACCGCGGCGGACGTGGGCGCGTCCACGGGCGGCTTCACCGACTGCCTGCTCCAACGCGGCGCGGCGCGCGTTTACGCCATCGACGTGGGACAAGGGCAGCTCGCCCACCGGTTGACGCTGGATCCGCGCGTCGTGGTGATGGATCGCACGAACGCGCGCTTTCTCACCGCGGACGACGTGGGCGGCGGCGTGGAGCTCGCCGTCGTGGACGCGTCGTTCATCAGCCTGGACAAGCTCTTGCCAGCGCTATCGAACATCGTGCTTCCGGGAGGTGCGCTTTTGGCTCTCATCAAGCCGCAGTTCGAGGTGGGGCGCGAGGAAGCGAGCCGCAGCAAGGGCGTGGTGCGCGACCCGCTCGTGCGAAAGGCGGCCGTGGACGCGGTGCTCGACGCGGTTCGCGCCTCGGGGTTCACGGAGCTGCGCGACGCGCCGTGTCGTGTGCCCGGACCCAAGGGCAACGTCGAGCACTTCGTGTTGGCGCGACGTGCGTGACGGCGCGACGTGCGTGACGGCGCCGGCGTTCAGAGCACGAGCACCCAGGCGTCGTAGAGCGTGTGGGTCCACACCGCGGGAGCGAAACCGCGAAAGTGGTAGATGACCGTGAACACGAGCCCACACACCGCGCGAAAAACGAACGAGTCGAGGTGAAACGCGTCGCCGTACGTGCCCACGTAGTGCCAGCCACTGAACACCAGCGAAAGAAGCACCGCCCAACCCACACGCACGAAAAAGCGCTTGAACGGAACGGGCTCGGGGAAGAGCACGAACAAAAGCTGCACCCCCAGGCCGTAGCCGATCACGCGGAACATGATTTCCTCGTAGAACCCGGCGCCCAGCGACATGACGAGCCCCGCGAAGCGCTCGCTCAAGGCCAATCCACCGAGCGTACCGTCGGGGAGGGCCGGCTCGAACCAAGCCGCCGCAACGCCAGAAAGGCCGGGCGCGTCGGCGCTCGCCGCCGCGACTTGCCCGACCACGTAGGAGGCGACGAGCCGCATCGCCACCGCGTAAATGATGCCCTCGAGCGCCACCGTGACGAACCGGTCCCAGTGGAGCGCGCGTCCTCGCCCCGCTGCCACCAAAACCGCCACGTACACCGCGCCAATGGCGAGAGTGAGGCCGCCATAGGCGAGCAGCGAATTGTCCGCGAGCGACACCAGCTCTCGCGTGACCACATCTGCGGCGTTGCGCACCGGCAGAAAGATGACGCCGAGGTGGTAGCCCACGAAGATGGGCAGCGTGAGACCGAGGTCCGTCCAGGGTCCGGACTTGAAGCTTTCCTCGGAGCTCGGCCCTTGGGGCGTGTCTGCCACGGTCGAGAAATCAGCTGGGTTGCAGGTGATACACCAGCCACATGACGAGGGCGGCGTAGCCGAGCACGATGGCGACGAAGGGGCCGTCGCTCAGCATTTCTTGCGTGGGGCTCTCGGCCTTGGGGCGGTTTCTCACGATGTAGAGAAAGCGCCAAATGCCCAGCATGCCGAGCGCCGTCGACGGCCAGAGCCAATCTGTGCGGAAAAAGGCGCGAGTTTCCGCGTCCAACGTGTAGACGAGGTAAGTGCCGAGCGTCAGAACGGAGGTGACGCTGAGCGCCAAGTCCAGACCGCGCCGCGTGTAACCTTCGAGCGCGAGCCGCTGCTTGCCTGCGCGAGCAGAAGCCGTCGTGAGCTCGTGGCGCCGCTTGCCGAAGCCGAGAAAGAGGGCAAGCAGGGCCGTACACGCGAACAGATACCAGGACACCTCGATCCGCGCGGCGAAGCCACCGCCCAAAACGCGCAACACGAAACCCGCCGCGATGCAGCTCACGTCGAGGTACGCGACGTGCTTCAGCTTCATCGTGTAGGCGATGTTCAGCGCGAAGTACGCCGCCGCCACGACGAAGAAAGCCGGCGTGAGCACCAAGGCCCAACCGAGCGACACCGCCACCAAGAGCCCCGCGAAGAACTTGGCGACCCGCAAGGGGACGCGCCCCGAGGCGATGGGCCGGTAGCGTTTGACCGGATGCAGACGGTCCGCGGAGACGTCCGCGATGTCGTTGATGGTGTAGACGGCGCCCGCCAAGAGACAGAAGACGGCGAAGGCCGAGAAGGCCCGCGTCAATAGCTCCGCCTCGAAGATTTCCTTCGCGAAGACGACGGGCGCCAGCACGAAGACGTTCTTCACCCACTGATGGGGGCGCACCGTGCGCACGATGCCGAGGATGCGCCAAGAAATGCTGCCCTCGGCGCGGGGGAGCGGCTCCACCGACGCGGGCCAGCTCGACTTCCCGGGGAGGGGGTGGAGCGACGACGTCAAATCGGGCCGCGGAGCCTCCAAGGCTCCGTGGGTCTCGACGGGATCGTCTGTCTCGCGCTCGGGAGTGAGCTCGCCCATGATTGAGTGGCGGAACCCTACCCGGACAAAGGCGAAAGACAATGGTACGAGGCGTCGGGGAGGTCTTCGCCGTGTCCACCGATCGTCCCCAGGCTGGTCCGTCGCCTGCCATTGCGCCTGAGCAGAGCTCCGCAAAAGCCCGCCATGACGCGCTCACCGCAGCCGTGCGCGCCCACGACTACCGCTACTACGTGCTCGACGACCCGGAAGTGACGGACGCCGAGTACGACGCCCTGTACCGCGAGCTGCGCGAGCTGGAGCTCGCGCACCCCGAGCTGGTCAGCCAGCTCTCGCCGACCCAGCGCGTGGGCGGACAACCACGTGGGGAACTGCGCACGGTGCCGCACGTGGCGCCCATGATGTCGCTCGACAACACCTACAACGAGGAGGAGCTCGAGGACTTCGATCGCCGCGTGCGCGAGGGGCTGCCGGACGGAGCGGAAGTTCTCTACTGCGTCGAGCCCAAGCTCGACGGCGGCAGCGTGGAAATCACCTACCGGGACGGCGTGCTCACCGGCGGCTCCACGCGAGGTGACGGCAAGGTCGGCGAAGAAATTCTGGGCAACCTGAAGACCATTCGCTCGCTCCCGCTCACCATCGACTACGCGGGGCCGCTCACGCTGCGCGCGGAGGTGGTGATTTACAGACGGGACTTGGACGCCATCAACGAGGAGCGCGCCTCGCGCGGCGAGCCCCCCTTCGCGAACCCGCGCAACGCCGCCAGCGGCTCACTGCGCATGCTCGACCCGCGCGTGGTCGCGGCGCGCAGGCTGCGCGCCGTGGTTTGGCAAGTTTTGGAAAAGGACTTCGCACAGAGCCATTCGGAGGCGCTCGAGCGCGCCGGAAAGCTGAACCTGCCGACGCACCACAAGGAGCGCGTGTGTCGGACGATGCGCGAGGTGCACGAAGCCATCGCCGACATTGGACGGCTCAGGCGCGACTACCCCTACGAAATCGACGGCGCCGTCATCAAGGTCGACTCCTTCAAGCAGCAAGACATCTTGGGGGCGACCGCCAAGTTTCCACGCTGGGCCATCGCCTACAAGTTCGGCGCGGAGCGCGCGTACACGCGCCTCTTGGACATTGCCGTGCAAGTGGGGCGCACCGGCACGCTGACGCCCGTGGCGCTGTGTGAACCGGTACAGCTCGCGGGCACCACCGTGTCGCGCGCCTCGCTTCACAACCAGGACATCGCCAAGAAGCTCGACGTGCGCATCGGTGATCGCGTTGGCCTCGAAAAGGCAGGGGAAATCATCCCGCAGGTCGTGGACGTCGACCGCAGCGCGCGCACCGGAGAAGAAACGCCCTTCGTCATGCCGAGCGAATGTCCGGTGTGCAAAACGCCGGTCACGCGGACCGAAGGCGAGGTGGCCGTGCGCTGCCCCAACCCGACGTGCCCCGCTCAGGTGGAAGGCTCGCTCATCCACTTCAGCCGCCGCTACGCGATGGACATCGATCACCTCGGCGAGTCCCTGGTGCGCCAGTTGGTCACGTCGAACCTCGTACGCGACGTCGCGGATCTCTACGATCTGAGTGAAGCAGAGCTGCTCGGCCTCGAACGCATGGGCAAAAAGAGCGCCCAGAACTTGCTGTCGGCCATCGCCGCGTCGAAGGAGCGCACGCTCGATCGACTACTCACGGGCCTCGGCATCGATCTCTTGGGACAAGTGGCCGCAAGTCAACTGGCGGAGGAGCTCGTCACCTTGGAGACCCTCCTCGAGCTTTCACCCGGCGAGCTCCGGGAGCGGGCGGGTCACATCTCGGGCTTCGGTCCCAAAATGATCGACAGCCTGGTCCGCTACGTGGCGGACCCGACGAAACGCGAGCTCCTCGAAAAGCTCGTCGACCGCGGCGTTTCACGGGCCCAGCCGAAGCACCAAAGCGCCGCGGAAGGCCCCCTCGCGGGCAAGTCCTTTTGCGTCACGGGCGTGCTCAGCCGCAAGCGCGAGGAAGTGCACGCCGACATTCGCGCAGCGGGCGGCGTCGTTCACGACAAAATCAAACAAGGCACGGACTACCTCGTCGCCGGACAGAAAGTCGGAAAGTCCAAGCTGACCGCTGCACAAAAAGCCGGCACGCAGGTCATCGACGAAGCGACGCTGCTCGAGCTTTCGAGCGGCGCGCCCCAGCCGTCTCCTGGTGGGGAGCCCAGCCTGGAATGAAAAGCGAACAGGCGTGACGAACCCGCCCTCCCCCGAACATTCGTCTTCTTGGCGGCGCCGCTCACGTCTGACCTGGGCAGCGCTGTTTACGCTGGGCCTGTGCGCGGTGGCCGTTTGGGCGGTCTACTTCGGCCTCTCGCTGCGCACGCCGCCGGAGCGCTGCGGGGAGGGACTCGCCGTCCACGGGCCACGTTGCTGCGCTCGGGGACAAGCGCTCGACGAAGATTTCACGTGCGTGGGCGCGCCTTCGAGCTGCCCAGCCGGCCTCGAGCTCGCGCCGCCTCGACGTGGCCCCACGCCGGAAATGAGTCTTCCGGCGGGCTGCGTGGCGCCCCGGGCGCGCGTCGCGCTCCCGGCGGGCGAGGTGCTCGTTGGTCCTTCCGATTGGCAATCGGAGCACACCCCCGCGCGACGGATTCACGTGCAGGCCTTCGCATTGGACGCTCACGAGGTGACGCACCACGCGTGGAGTCATTGCGCGGCGTCGGGTCTGTGCCGCTCGCTCCGCGCGCGTGAGCCAGGCTTGCCGGTGACGGACGTCAGCGCCGAAGAAGCCGCGCGCTACTGCGCGTTCGAGGGTGGGCGCCTGCCGACGCGCGATGAGCTCATCTACGCGAGCGCCGGCGCGTCGGCGCGTCGATTCGCGTGGGGTCCCACGGGACTCGTGTGCCGCCGCGCCGCCTACGGCCTGGTCGACGGACCCTGCGGCAGCGGCGCGCGCGGGCCCGAGCTCGCCGGCGCTCGCCCTGCGGGCGCCACACCGGAAGGCCTGCTCGATCTGAGCGGCAACGTCGCCGAATGGACTCGCGAGCCCGACGGCGAAACGGGCCTCCATGGCGGCTCGTTTCGCTCCAAGCTCGCTTCGGAGCTGACGAGCTTTAGCGCGCGGCCCCCGCGCGCGGGCGGCGATGTTGGCTTTCGTTGCGCGTACGACGCAGAGACGCCGCGCGAGCCGTCCCAAACGCGCTGAGGCTCGCGCTGCGCCACCACGAGCAGGGTCTTTCGTGTCACGGGCGCGGCTCTCGCGACCCGGCCGCGCGGAGACCCAGTGCGGGAGCACGCACCCCCGACGCGCTCTGCCGCCCCAAAAAGAGACCAGTGGTCG
>JAEYVE010000212.1 GCA_023432025.1 Pseudomonadota bacterium | reverse complement strand
CGCCAAGACCGAGAGCAGCCGGTGGCGAGCATCGTAGCGGTACGAGCGGGGCGCTGCGTCCGAATCCCAACGCTTGAGAAGGTCCCCCGACGGCCCATGTTGAAAGGCCTTGCAGACGATGGCGCCGGGCGGCTGCTCTCCAACCCAATCGGGCCCCGCGCTCACCTTGGCTTCCAGCTTGGGGTTGACGACCGTGCGTCGAACCAGGCGACCCATGGGATCCCACAGGCTGTCGACGAAGGCCTCACCGCTGAGGACACGGCGGAGCTCGTGCCCCATGGCGTCGTAGGCGAACTCCACCGTCGCCTCACCGCTCAACCACATGCGTGCAGCGCGACCCATCACGTCGCGCTGAATGCGAACGTCGAGCCCGAACGAGGAGCGCGTCTCCACGCGCCTTCGCATGGGATCGAAGACGCGCTCGATGACGTGCGACACACCGTCCACCGTCTGCGTTTCGCGCAGCGGCAGCCCCCCTGAGCTCAGGTCGAAGCGCGTCTCCCAGGGCAAGGCGCCGGTGCCCCACGTGCGCAAGAGTCGCCCCCGCAAATCGTATTCGAAGTGAACGGTCGAGCCGTCCGGATACTCCACGTCCGTGGTTTGCCCCGCGATGTTGCGGGTGAACTTCGTCGTGCCGCCCTCGGCGTCGACGCGCTCCATCAGATCACCGGCGGCGTTCAGGGTGTAGCGTTCCGGACGACCATCGAACGAGTCCACGCCGACGGCGTAGCTGTCCGCGTCGCGTTGCACGTTTCTTCGTTCACCGAGCTCGTTCAAGACGGCGACGAGGTTCTCTTGGCGATCGTATTCGTAGCTCAGCGAGCTCCCGTCCGGGTGCTCGATGCGAGTCATGCTGTGCATCCCGTTGTACTCGATGCGCGTGCGGTTGCCGTCGGGGTCGACGAAGCTGGCGAGGTCGCGCTGTCCGGTCCAGGTGAAGTACCACACCCCACCGTCCCTTTGCCTGGTACGGAGACGGAGCCCGCGGAGATCGTAGACGTGCTCGATGACGTCCCGATTCGGCGTGACGACGCGGACGACGTTGCCGAAGCCGTCATGCGAAAATTCCCACACCGAGCCGTCTGCCTCCACGAGGCGCGAGAGATTCCCGGCGGCGTCGTACTCGCGCCACGCGCGCGTGCCGTCCGGACGCACGAGCTCGGTTACGAGTCCCCGCGAGTCGCGCACGAAGAGCGTGTGCTCCACTTCGGACTGGCGGAGCTCCACGAGGTTTCCGAGCAGGTCGCGATGCGCGTCGAGGATGAGGCCGAGCGAGTCCGAAATGCGAACGGCGCGGCCTCGCTCGTCGCGCTCGGTGACGGTTCGGTTGCCGAGCGGATCGACCTCGACGAGCACCCGCCCGAAGCGATCCCGCTCGTACGTCGTGATGCCTCCCCGCAAGTCCGAGTGCCCGAGCAGATTGCCGAAGTCGTCGTACTCAACGCGTCGCCAGGCTCTCTCCGGAGCCGGCCTTCTCGACCTGTCCGTCTTCGTTCAAGAAGATGCGATGAATGGTCGCGCTGTCCGCGGCCTCCCTGTACTCGTCGTCCACGAAGTCGAGCTGAACGTGGAGAATGCCGCGCGCCGGCTTGCCGTTTGCCAGCTTGTCGGAGACGTACGGGGAAAGGCCCGGCACGCTCCCGTCCGGATACGCTCCCCACGTCTCGATGCACCGCTGATGGTGGTCGTAAATGAAGTAGAACGTGGGTGCGCCCGGCTCGGTGAGCGACGTGAGGAGGTGCTGTTCGTCGTACGTGAAGTTCGTCGAATGCCCCTCGGCGTCCGTCACCCGAATCAGGTTGCCATCGGCGTCGTAGGTGTAGCTGGCGACGGTCGTCAGCTGGCCCGGCAACGGCGCGTCGTGCACCGCAACGCGCGCGATGCGGCCGCTCGTGTGGTGAGAGAACGAAATGCTCCGACCACCGCTGTCGGTCACCGAGACGAGAAGACCCCGGTCGTAATGGAGCTGGATGGTGTTTCCGTTTCGATCGACGACAGCGACGAGCCGAAAGACTCCTTCCGTCGTGGAGGGCTCGAACCAACGACGGATCTCGTCGTCCTCCTCCAAACAATAACGTCCGTCCGGCTCTCGCGAGAGTCGCGAGCCGTCTGGAACCTCGATGCGCTGCCCTGACTCGAGCCGCGGGTACGTGCGAAGGCCGCCGTGCTCGTCGTAGGCCTCGAGTTGGGTCCGCGTCTCCACCAGACGCCAAGCCAAGCTGTGCGACCACCCGAACCCGAGCCCCAAGTCGAGCGACGCCGAGGTCGAGTCGTAAGAACGAGCAAACTCGAAGGGGCGCGGCCCCGGGAGGCTCAGGTCCGCGACCGGCTGCGTGAAGGTCGCGCCAGAGCTGAAATCTACCGGATCTCCTCCGGCCATGCGCGTGCCGCAGTTGTTGCAGCCGCCGGGCGAGCCATTGCCGCACGCCTTGCTGTCCTTGCCTCCTCCTTCGGCGTCCTTCTTCGACTTGCTGGCCTTGGCCCCCGCCTTTCCTTTGCCTTTTTTCCCGCTACCGGCCCCGCCGCCGCCAGCGTCACCGCCCCCGCCGGCCACGATGTTGCCCGGATTCATCCCGGGGATGGCGATCATGTTGGGCGCGGGTGCGGAACGAGGCATGTCGAGTCACCTCCCAGACGAGACTGCGGATCCTTCCCCATAACATCGGTCTCCCAACGGCTGAAGCACTGGTGCATTGCTCGGCCCCGTCGACCTGGCCTCGGCCTCCCCCACGGTTCGGCCCACCGACCCGTCCCGGCGTCGGGCCGACCATGGCACGCTCCGCTTGGAGAGCGCTCAGCAGAAGGCATGATCTCCGACCTCCTCGAAGCCATCGACAGCATCAAGTGGTCCAAGCTGAAGACCTCCGGCGTCAGCGCCTCGGCTCTAATCCACTCCCGAAACGTTGAGGTGAAACGTCGACGCGAAACGTCCTTGCTCCTTCGAGCCTCAAGGCAGCGTGGGCTCGAGCTGGCAGCTGCTGTCACAGCCATCGCCCGACACTCTGCCTCCGTCGTCACACTGCTCGCCGCGCGCCTCGTTCGTATACCCGTCGCCGCAGCGAGCGTTCGTGCAATCGAAGTTACACGTCTGCGAGTCCCCTCCCGTGTCACACACCTCGAACGATATCGTTCCGCATTCCACGAATTCGAGCTCGCAAACCGGCTCGAGCCGCACGCCGTCCCCGCAAACGTTCAACTTGCACTCTGGGCAGTAGTTCTTGGTAATGTCCCAAAAGCGCCCCTGAGCGAACACCCGAAACTCACCGTCACACTCTTCGCCGGCAGCAGCGTTCACCTTTTCATCACCGCAGCTGGCCACGGTGCAGTCGGCATTGCACCTCGCCGACTCGCCTCCGTCGTCGCACTCCTCGTTCGCGGCGGGGTTGTGGACGCCGTCTCCACACTCCGAGCGGGTGCAGTTGGCGTTACACCTGGAAGTCTCCTTCCCGTCGTCGCAAGCTTCACCATCTTCGACCCGCCCGTTGCCGCACTCGGCGTCCGCTCCACCTCCGGCGCCCGATGTGTTCGTTCCACCGGAGCCGCCGCCGGCTCCGCCGCTCGGAGACTTCCCTCCCGAGCCAGACCCGGTGCCCCCGGAATGCGGCGCCCCGCTCGCTCCGCTCGCGCCGGCATCCCCATGGCCCGCTGTGGCCGGGGACGACGACGACTCGCACGCTCCCGCGGAGAAAAGCAGCCCCGAAACGACGAGAACCGCCCATGCTCCCCGGACCACCAGCGCTCCCCGGACCGCCAGCGCTTCCCTGCGACAGCGCTCACTCGACCTGGCAGCTCGCATCGCACCCATCTCCGGCCGTGTTGTTCCCATCGTCACACGTTTCGCCCCTCTCGCGGTTCAGGTCTCCGTCGCCACAGCGTGCCTCCGTGCAGTTGCTATCGCAATCACGATGGTCAGCCGCTGCACGACCACGGTCCGAGGTCGTGCCCGTGCCGGGATCACACGCTTCGTTCACGGTCGAGCCATTTCGAACGTACCTGTAGACGATGCCATCCCCACAGCGCGGGATTCTGCAGTCTGCGTAGCACTCCGACGTCCAATCGGGCGTGCCACCGGTCCGGTATTCGTGCTCGCACTCTTCGCCCGCCGTCGTGTTGATGTACGCATCCCCGCACCGCACCGTGCTGCAGTCGTGGTCGCAGCCGTCGGTGTCTCGTTCGGCGCGTTGATCGTCCGACGTGATGCCCGTCCCCGGATCGCACTGTTCCCTTGGAAAGAACCCATCCCGGTGCATGAGCCGAATGGGAAACTCTTCGTTGACGAGGCCGTCTCCGCAAGCTGGCCGCGTGCAATCCCTATCGCAATCCTCCGTGTTCGGGGGCGAGCCGCTCTCCTGGTAGTCCGGGTCGCATTCTTCGCCGGCCGCTGCGTTGACGTGACCATCGCCGCAGCGGGGCGCGCTGCAGTCGACATTGCAGGTCGCGCTGTCTTGCCTCGCGCGTTTGCGGTTGCCGGTCGTGCCCGTGTTCGGGTCGCACTGCTTGCCCGTCAAGGTGGCCGAGGATTCCATGAGATCGACCACGAAGGCAGCGTTGAGCTTGCCGTCGCCGCAGGCGGCTTGGGTGCAATCCGCGTTGCAAGTGTCGGAGTCTCCACCCGTGTCACACTGTTCGCCGCGGGCCTCGTTGACCTTCGTGTCGCCGCACGTGGCAAAGGTGCAGTCCGCGTTGCAGCCGACGGACTCACCGCCCGTGTCGCACTCCTCGCCGGCCGTCTGATTGCGTGTACCGTCTCCGCAGCGGACGTCCGTGCAGTCCACGTCACAGCTGGCCGTTTCGCCTCCGCCGTCGCATACCTCGCCGCGCCGCCGGTTCCTCGTGCCGTCCCCGCAGAGCGCAGGGCTGCAGTCGGAGTCGCACGTGGTCGTCTCGCCGCCGTCGTCGCAGACTTCCGAGGCGGTGCGATTCAGGACACCGTCTCCGCAAGATCCCCACGTGCAGTTTGCGTTGCACGTGGCGCTCTCGCCGCCATCGTCGCACTCCTCACCGAGCGCCGCATTGACCACGCCGTCTCCGCACACCGCAATCGTGCAGTTCGCGTTGCAGGCGGCGGTTTGCCCCTTCGTGTCACAGGCTTCGCCTGCCTGAGCGTTGACGATGCCGTCGCCACACCGGGAGCGCGTGCAGTTCGAGTTGCAGATCGCGCTTTGGCCGCCGTCGTCGCACTCCTCCTTTCCGCCGTTTTTGCTCCACACGAAGCCGTCACCGCAGTACGCCGTGAAGCACTCGTCCTTGCCGACGATCACGCAGGAGTCTTCGTTGTCGTCGTTGCCGTCGTCACACTGCTCGCCGGGGTCACGCTTGCCGTTGCCGCACGACTCGAGCTTGCAGTTGGCGGAACAGCCGTCGTCGTTGTCGTCGTTGCCGTCGTCGCACTCTTCGCCGAACGCCTCTTCCAAGACGCCGTTACCGCACTCCTCCGACTGACACGCCGCGTCGCAGCCGTCGCCGGGCTCGGTGCCGCCGTCGTCACACACCTCGCCGGCGGCCTTGTTCACCTTGCCGTCGCCGCACTCGGACAGGGTGCAGTCCGCGTTGCAGTTTCGCGTTGCGCGGCCGTCGTCGCACTCCTCCGGGTTCTTCTTCAGGTGGGAGTCCACGAAGCGATTGCCGCACGTTTCGTCGGACTTGCACGTCGAGTTGCAGCCGTCGTCGTCGACGATGTTGCCGTCGTCGCACTCCTCGCCGTCGGCTTCGTCGAGCACGCCGTTGCCGCAGCCGCGCGCCGGCACGCACACCGGCGGATCTTGAGAGGGGGTGCACACGCTGTCCGCCGGACAAAACTCCTCGTCTCCGCACGACACCGCGTCAGTCGTCCGGCACCCCGGCGCGAAGAAAGCGAGCGTCGTGAGCACGACGGAGAGCCCCACCTGAAGCGAGCGCGAAACCGAAGAAGTTCGAGTCGACATGAAGCGTCTGCTTGAAAGAGAGAGGCTCGCTCAAAGGTTGCCCGAGGCCGCCACACCGATCGTTCCGGGGGCAATCAAGGGAACGACGGCGGTCGTCGTGCGCGCCGCCGCGCGCCGCTCTTCCTCGAGCTCCTCGGGGGTGAGGCGAAAGTTCGTGCGCCGGTTCAGAGAGAGCAGCACGAGCCCCGTGGCGAGCGTGACCCCACCGGCGACGAGCCCCGTCAACGAGAGCACCTGATACGTTTCGGAGTCGTCCTTCAGCTGGTTCAGGTCGGCCGTGGGGGCGCAGCTGCGCTGGTTGGACGAAAAGCCGCAACGACTGTCGAGCTCGGACTCGAATTGGTTCATTTTGCGCTGCGACATCAGCTGCGCGGCCACACCGCCGCCCGCGAGCAGAGCGCCGGCGACGATAGGCACCGTGGGCACCCAGGCGCTCCAGCGCCGCCGCGAGGTGGTGAGCTCTTCCTCGGTGTAGATGCGCAGCGCCACCTCTGCGTGCTCCTTGGGCCGGAGCACGAGGGTTTTCTGCGTCACCTCGTAGCCCGGCTTCGTCGCCGACCAAACGTGCTCGCCCGCGCGCACCCAGCCTTCGAACTGTCCCGGCGCGCGGAGCAGCACCTGACCGTCCATGCGCACCACGGCGCCCGGCTCGTCACAGCGCACCACGACGTGAGCGATCTGTTGCTCGATGAGCACGAGGTAACTCTTGGCGCGCTCCACCTTTTCCTCGTCGAGCGGAGCGGGACCGTAGGCGAGCGCCTTGTTCAGGTGCTCGTACACGGCCACCGGCTGATCGAGACCGAGCAGCGCCAGCGCCAGATTGAAGTGGATCCCCGGATGGTCCCAGTCCGCGAGCGCCAGGCGGTACTTTTCCGCGGCCAACTTGAACAGGGACTCCTTGAGGTGCGAGTTTCCCTCCTCGAAGCGCTTCCGCGCCGCCTCTTGGCGCTCCGGAGTCACCCCGTTGCTCCACGGCGTTTCCACTGCGCTCGCTTCCGCGCGCGAGTCCCCCTCGAGGTCCGTCATGAGACGGCCCTCCGCGCGCGCAGCGCGCGGGAGCGCGACCGCTGGCAACCCCATGGCGACGGCCAAGAACAGCGCCGTACCCCGACGCGTCGCGTCTTTACGCCAATGAACCGCTCTCACTTCAAGACCTCCACGACGGAGCTACCCAACTGTTTGCTCAAGCGCTCGGAGCGCCCGCGCTCCCTCTTCAAGAGAACCTCCAGCTCGGCGGCGGCCTTTTGCGCCCGTTCCTCCGAGGCGCGGGCTTGGGCTTCTTGGTGTTCGGCGTCGCGCTGGGCGTTCATCGCGGCGATGCGCTCGCTCTTCGCCACCTCGAGCGCGTGCGTGAGCTCGACGTTCTTTCGAGCGAGCTCGTCGTTCGTCAGCTCGACCGTCTTGTCCGCGGCCACCGCGCGCTGTGTTGCCTTCAGCGACTGCTCTTGCGCCAAGAGCCGCTGGCGTTCCTTTTCCTGGACCTCCTCCAGGCGACGTTGCGCGTCGCGACGCGCCGCCGTAGCCGCGACCGCGTTTCGTTCGGCGGCGGTGCGCGCTTCCGACACCACGACGAGCGCGATGGTCGCAGCCGCGAGCAGACCGCACAGCGTGACCGCGGCCGCGACGGTCAAGCGTCGCTTCAAGCGCGCGCGCCTCACGCGCGCCGCCGCCGCAGCGCGCGCGAAGTCGCGCACCACCTCCGGCAGCTCCCGCTTGTGACGGCGCCCGAAGCGCTCGAGCTCCTCGGCCATTTCTCCGCCCCACAGGAGCCCGGGGTCGCGGCGCTTGGCCTCCCACTGTCGGGCCGCAGCGCGCAGCTGCTCGAGGAACATGCTGTCCTCGTGGCTCTCCTCCAGCCAACGCCGCAGCGTGAGCCACGCTTCGATCAGCGACTCGTGCACGATCTCCACGGTCGCGCCTCCGCTGCCGCCGCCGGTCTGCACGACCAAGAGGCGTGACTCCACCAGCTGCGCGAGCACTTCGTCGAACTCGGGCGCGGAGTTGGCCAGCTGCCGGAGCTCGTCCACCTCGCGAATGGCGCGCGTGCGCTCCGCCGTGACGAGCTGGAGGAAAAGCGTGCGACAGAGCGTACGCCCCTCCGGCGTCAGCTTTTCCACGACTCGGTCCGCGTGGCTCGCGAGCGCGCCGGCGATACCGCCCATGGCGCGGTAGCTCTCGACGGTGAGGAGCTTTCGCTTGTCGTCCTTGTGCTCCCACAGCTCGGCCGCGGTGAACTGCAGCAGCGGCAACGCGCCCGGAGTCTTCTCGAGGTAGGTGAGCATTTCGCGCACCATCGCCTCGCTCTCGAAGCGGTAATCGACCATTTCCGCGGGCGAGACGAGCGCCTCGCGCAGGCCTTCTGGCCCCGGCGGGCCGAGGAAAAAGAGCCCCTTGGAGACCTCGGACATGAAGTGAGCGTCTTCGCCCACCCGCCCCAAGAAGTCCGAGCGAATCGACACGATCACGCGCACCGGTGAGGTCGCGTCGTCCGCGGCGCCCGCCAGACACTGGGCGAAGGTGCGCCGCTGCGCGGGATCCGGGCAGAGCGTGTAGAGCTCCTCGAACTGATCCACGAAAATGACGAACTTTTGCCTCGTCTCGCGGTACGCCGCGCGCAGCACCGTGCCGAGGTAGCCGGGCTCGTGGGCGAGGCGGATGCCGAGGTTTTGTTGCTGCGCCGAGGCGTCTCCGCCCACGGCCACGCCACCCACGAGCGGCGCCAGCTGGTTGGCGAGCGCAAGCAACGGCTGACGTCCGGGCCGCGTCACCAGCACCTGCCATTCGACGCCGAAGCTGCGCAGTGCCGGCACCACGCCAGCTCGCACGAACGACGACTTACCGACACCCGAGGGGCCTACGATGGCGGAGAGCGGCCAGTCGTGAATGCGCGACACGAACGCCGCGATTTCACGGCTGCGACCGAAGAAGAGCGGCGCGTCATCCTCCTGAAACGAGCGCAGCCCCGTGTACGGCCTGCGGTCGAAGAGACGCCACGGCTGAAAGCGCCCGGGCAAGAACGGCTCGATGTCTTGCAGGAGCTCGCGTGCGCCGCTGTAGCGCTCCTCACGCCGCTTCTTCAAACAGCGGTCCACGGCCAACGCGAGCTCACGCGGCACGCTGGGCGCGACGTCCGCCAGGGAAGGCATGGGCGTGTCGAGATTGACGACCTCGTGATACAGACCGAAGTCCACCGCCGTGAGCGGACGTCGCCCCGCGAGCATCTCGAACAAGATGACGCCCGACGCCCAAATGTCGGCGCGGTGATCGATGTCTTGGCGCGTTTCCCACTGCTCGGGCGACATGTACGCCAGCGTCCCGGCGAAGCTCGACTTGGTTCCATCGCCGCCGAAGCGCGACGCGTCTCCGCCACCGGTGCGCTCCAAGACGTCCGCACCCTGGTCCCCTCGGAGCACCTTGGCGATACCGAAGTCGAGCACTTTGACGACGCCCGAATCCGTGAGGAAAATGTTTTCGGGCTTGAGATCGCGGTGCACGATGCCGAGCTCTTGCGCGCTCGAGAGCGCGCGCAGCACGGAGGCCATGATCTCCACCGCTCGCTTGACCTGAATTGCTCCGGACGCCTCGAGCAGAGAAGCCAAGGTTTGGCCCTGCAGGTACTCGAGCACCATGAAGGGGCTGTCTTCGTGGACGCCCACCTCGTGAATGACCACGATGTTTTCGTGGTTGAACTGAGCCGTGGCGCGCGCCTCGACCAAGAAGCGCCGCGTCCACTCCGGGTCCACCGTTTGCAGGAGCTTGAGCGCGACGCGGCGCCCCAAGCGCGGATCGCGCGCCAGGTACACCACGCCCATACCGCCCCGACCGAGCTCACGAATCAGCTCGTACTGGCCGACCATCGACCCGGGCACCAAGCTGGTCGGCTGCGTGCCTCGCCGACTCGCCGGGCCCGGCACCACGCCGCTCTGGCTGCGTGGAGCGTGTGAGTCTTCGTGGCTGCGCGGGCGAGCACCGGAGGGCGGCAGCGCGGACTGCGGCGTGGAGGACGCCGGCGCCGCCGGCGGCTCCGACAACTGACGGAGCGCTTCCTCCAAGAGGCCCGATAGATCGGCACCTTCGCCGTGCAAGGTTCCGCCGCCGAGTGCCTCCGGCACGATGAGCGTTCCCCCTGCGCCCAGCGGAACGGGGCCTCGCGGTGGTGGCGCTCCGGGCGTCAACGCCGGAGCGTCGAGCGGCTCCGCCCCACGGTGCTCACCGACGGGGACGACGTCCGAGTCCAGCGAACGAGGAATGACAACCGCTGGTTCCTTGGACATGCACATCCCCTCGAGGTGCAGCCGATAGCGCCCGCCTCGAACCTCCTGAACGCGAAAGTTACTTTCGGACCTCCTCCGGGCCAACCACAAACAGCGCTCGCTCTCCTCTCGCGCAGCGCCACGGGTTCGTTACGCATCGAGCGGCATTTTCCTCCAAGAAGCTCACACCTCCGCGCCTGAATCGTGGCTAGCTCCGAGGCTCGCCAAGCCCACACCGGGCTACTGGCCGGCCCTCTCCTGCAGCGCGGCACACCCGAGCGCGCAGGACGTGCCAGAGCTTTTGGGTCGTCAGTTGAGGCGCAGCACCCGACCGACGAGCCGCATGATGCCGCGCGACGCGGCGCTGATCCGCGTGCCCAGCAGCTCCACGTCCCCGTCGGCACGGAGACGAAGTCCGGCGAGCCCGGAGCGCAGCGTCACCGCTTGCTTGGCTCGAATTTCGATGGTCATCGCATCGATTTCCACATGCTCGGGCAAGCGCGTCTGGACCACGCCCACGACGAGCGGCGTGATGCCCGGCTCGATCTCGACGAGCACGCGTTGTCCTTCCTTGCGGGCACGCTCCAAGAGGCGCGTGTCGACCTCCGGCGCCAGCTCAGCGAGAACGTCTTCCGCGCTGGCGCGTAGCCGCACGGTCGCCGTGCGACCTCGAAGCTGGGCGAGCTCCGCCGTACGCAGACCCGGCGTGAGATGGCTTGGCGCGGGCCCGGGCAGACGCTCGGGCACGAACGACAGGAGCGAATCGAGCGGCGAGTGTTCGCCGGACGGCTCCGGGCGGTGCGACTCCTCCTCCGACACCCGTGCGGCTTGCTCCGGCGACCGCGCGGTGTACTCGTCTTCAAGCATCTGCCACGTTCTTGGACAGGGTGATCTTGCTGCCTTCGATGCTCACCATCGGGGCTTGAATCATGACCCCGGAGCCGTCGATGACAACGACGCTCGCGCCGCACTTGAGCGTAATTTTCGTTTTTGCGTCCACGCTGTGCGTGGCGCTCACCAGGTTCACGTTGCCGCCCGAAGTCACGCTGCGCGTTCCGCCGACGGTCTGCATCAGGGCCCCGCCCACCATCACGTTCAGGAGGCCGTGCACCGTCTGCGTGACGTCCCCTTTGACCGCCATGACCAGCGCCACTTCCGTCTCGCTGGAGGCGCCTTCCACGGACTCGGCGCGGCTCCCCTTGATGACCTCGATGTGCGCCGCGCCCACGTCCTCGGTCTCCGACTTGGCGTTCAACATCACCTCGCCGGCCGCCGCCACGACACGCATGGCCCCCGTCGTTTCGGTCGTGTCACCCGTGACGGTGTATTGGCTGTAGCCTGGCCCCTGTGCGGTGTCCGACTCGGAGAAGCCGCTCAAGTCGCCCGCCGGGCCACCCACGTTCGCCAATGACTGGCTGCCCCCCGCGCTGCCTCCGGCAGCCTGAGCGGCGCCGAGCGCCTTGGCCGCTTGCACGCCTTGCGCCAACTGCCCGCGAACGGCGGCGTTCACGAGCGCCGCGCCAGAGATACCCGCGGCCGAGGTGGAATCCTCGGGCCCGGTGCGCGTCGCCGCCGGACCTCCGGCAACGGAGCGCGACAAATCGTCCGCACCCGGCAGCGCGGCCACCCCTGCGGCCAAACCCACCGACGAGGCCAGCGCGCCCTCGCTCACCGCGTTCATCTGCGGCCCGAGCGCGTTCACGCGCGCCTGCAAATCCGCGATGGGACCCAACGCTTGATTGACGGCTTCTTGAACGGCTCCCTCGATCTTGTCGATGGCCTCGCTCACCTGCTTGGACGCGGCCTCCACCGCCTTCGACGCCGCCAAGCTGAGCAGGCCTTCCAGCGGGTTGCCGATCATTTCCATTTGGTTGCCGCCCACCGTGGAGGTGGCGCTGCCACCCACCGTGAGACCGTACACCGCGTTCACGCTGACGGCGCGGTTGCCGCCCACGGTCACGTCCTGGTTGCCGCCCACGGTGCTCTCGAAACCATTGGTGACTTGCACCTTTTGGTTGGAGCCCACGACCAGCTCGGCGTTGTTGTTGACGACGATCGTCTCGTCCTTGCCGACCTTTTTCTTCCGGTTGTTCGCTGCAGCAACGTGGGTGTTGTACTGCGACTGAATCATCACCTCTTCGGAGCCGGCTTTGTCTTCGAAGCGGATTTCGTTCGTGCCGCCGCCGCTGGGCGTGCTCGCGGACTTCATGGTCGTGCGCGTGCGGCCCTCGGGGAGCGCGTAAGGAGGCATGAACAGATCGTTGAACAAGCGACCCGTCACCACTGGCCGATCGGGGTTGCCCTCGAGGAACTCGACGACCACCTCCCAGTCCACGCGAGGCAGCACCATCGATCCCGACGTTTGCAGCTGACTCACGCGCATCCAGCACGACGCTCGGTCGTACGTGTCCCCCGCGCGATCCCAATGGAACCGGACTCGGCAGCGGCCATGTTCGTCCGTATGAATGGTTTCGGGCGGAGCCTCCTTGGGCGCCACCACCACGGCCGTTTGCGGCCCATCGATGACCGGCGCGCGTCGCAGCAGCGGCAAACGGAACCGCACCGTTCGCGGAATGAGCACGGCGCGCGCGCGGAACGCCCCCGTACCGTCCGCGTTGCCCTCTCTCAGACGAAGGTCCGCCTGGTACTCGTGCTCGACGGACACCACGAAGTACTCGGCGGTCTCCGGCGGAAAGCCGCTCTCGATGGCGAAGCCACCGCCCGCCCCGATTTCCGCGACGTCCGTCACCACGTCGAACCGAAGCCGGCCCGCTTGCAGCGCTTCGAGCCGCACGCTCGCGAGCCGCGCTCCTTCCGCCTCCTCCACGAAGTCGCTCGAAAAGTCGTACACTTGGAGGTCGGTGTGCCGGTCCGCTTCTTGGGTCTTGGTGAGCTGCGCCAGGAGATCCGGCCGCTTCCAATCGTACGAGCGTAAGGTGACGTGGCCGCTGACGACGGCGTCCTGCCGCTCCAGGCGGGTCACGACTTTGGCCTCGCCGTGCTGTCCCGTGCCCGCCCGCTGGGGCACGGGCTCCGCAGGCGCGCGCTTGCACGTCGTGCTGTCGTCGGCAAAGACGAGGCGTTCGAGCGCCGAGTCCTCGTCGAACTCGCTGAAGAAGTAGATGCCTTCGCTCTCGCAGAGCCGCGAAATGAAGTGAAGGGCCGTCTCTCGGTACTGAACGCAGTATTCCCGCTTCGGGTAGCTTGCCCCCAAACGGAGCGCGACCTGCTCTACGCCGTCCACCTCTTTGTCGATGCCGTGGTCGGCGAGCACCTCACAAATGATTTCCGGGACCGTGAGCTCCTGGAAAATGCGGCAATCCTCGCTGCGCGAAAGGAGCGCCAAGCGCGACACCACGTGAAACACGTAGCAAGGCTTGATGCGCACGTTGCCCTCTTCGGGGCTCGCCTCCAGCTCGACCGACTCCACGATGCCGCGCACGAAACGCGGCGGCTCCTCCGCAGCTCGAACGATGAGCTCGGCGCTCTCCCCCACCAGTTCGTCCAGCGAAAGCACCTCGTCCAGCAGCACCCGAACCGTGAGCTCGTGGGGGTGCCCCACCTCCCCCCAAGCACGAAAGGCGAGCACGTGAGTGCTCACGAAGTGCGGAGTACGCAGGGTGACGTCAATCGTACGGGCCATCGGGCGTGAGAAGGTAGCGGCCCGCAGCATAACCCCGAGAGCCGGCTCAGAGCGAGAAGACCGGAGCGGGAACCGGGCACCCTGTCGGCTGAAGGGCCGCGCCCGCGTGGCGCTCACACGACGAGCTCAGCCTCTCCGGCCTCTCGACCCGCAAGAACACTCGGCTAAGCTGCCCTCCTAGTGAACTACGGTCCCATCACTGCGCAGATCCTCCTGCATGGCTCGGGCCTCCCCGAAGACGTGCTTGTCACGAGCTATTCGGCTCATGAGGCCATCTCGCAGCTCTATGACATCCGCGTGCAATTCTGCACGGAGGACCGAGACTTTCGCATCGAGGACTGCCTCAGAAAGCGGCTCTTGCTCGAGCTCGCGGATCGCTTCGGTTCTCCACGCTACTTGGACGGCGTGGTGAACGACGCGAGCTTCGTGAAAGTGGCCGGAAAAAAGCTTCACTTTCGCGTTCGCCTGCGCCCGGCGCTGGCCGCGCTCGCGCTGCGCGTCGACAGCCGCATTTTCCAAGACCAAACGGTCGAAGAAATCGCCACCACCCTGCTCCAGGAGGCGGGCCTCGCGGACAAAGTCGAGTTTCGTCTGACGCGTGAGCCCGATACGCGTCCCTACACCGTTCAGTATCGGGAGAGCGCGCTGAACTTCATGACGCGCCTCTTCGAGGACGAAGGGTACTTTTACTTCTTCCTGCACGACGACGCGGGTCACCGCATGGTGGTGGCGGACGCCTCCAACGTCTTCGACAACCACGGCTTGGTGGGCGACCCGGTGCAGCTTTCTCTGGCTCAAACGGCGCTCACCCTGGGCGAGCCGCTCACGCGGTTTTCACGCAAACGCTCGCTGCGAACCACGCACGTCGTGCTCCGCGACTTCGACTTCGAGTCACCGCGCCGCCCCGCCGAGGCCATCATCGCCGCCGAGGACGTTTGGCCTGCGCCCCACTTCGACTACCCGGGCGGCTTCACGAAGCCCGCTCGCGGCGAAGCGTTGGCCGCTACGCGCATCAAGCAGCTCAGAAGCGACGCGGACGTCTGCGCGGGTAGCTCCAAGCAGCCCCTGGTCAGCGTGGCGCGCTCCGTCCTCGTCGACGGCAACGCCGAGACCGATCTGAACGGCACCTACGTGGTCACCGCCGTGGAAACCTTCGGGCATCAGTCCGGAGACGGCGCGGACGGAGCCCCCAACGTGCTCGCCGAAAACCGCTTCTTCGCTATCCCGGCCGGTACGGACTACCAACCTCCGCGCCGCGCGCCGCGGCCCAAGATTCCGGGTTTGCAAACGGCCGTCGTCACCGGAGACGACAACGATCCGCAGGCCATCTGCGTCGACAAATACGGACGCATCAAGGTGCGCTTTCACTGGGATCGCGTAGGGCAGTTCGACGACAAGTCGAGCTGCTGGGTGCGCGTCGTGCAGCTGCCGCTCGGCGGCTCCATGATCCTGCCGCGCGTCGGTTGGGAAGTGTCGGTCGCCTTCCTCGAGGGAGATCCGGATCGTCCGCTCGTGATGGGGCGCGTTTACAACGCACAAAAAACTCCGCCCTTGGCGCTTCCGGGGAGCAGCACCTTTGGCTCCATCAAGAGCATGTCCTCGCCCGGCGGGGCCGGTTCGAACGAAATCACCCTGGGCGACGCGGGCGGCAGCCAAGGCTTCGCCATCAAAGCCCAAAAGGACCTGAACGCCTCCACCGGCTTCGATCAAACCGAGGAAGTCACCGTCAACGACGAGCACCACGTCAACGGCAACCTCTCGCGTTCGGTCAAGGTGAACGACGCCATGAACGTCGGCGCCAACCAGTCGGTGAACGTCGGCGCCCACACCAAGCTCGACGTAACGGGCAACCAAACGCAGACGGTGGGCGGCAACGATCAGTTCGACGTCAAAGGGAACCTCCTCGAAAAAATCACCGGTGACCGCTCCTACACGGTGGCGGGCAACTCGCTCACCATCGACAACGGCGAAATGCGCACGCTCACCGGAAACTACACGCGCACCGTCGGCGCGCTGGAGCTGGCCGCGGTCGGCGGCAGCGTGACGGAAAACATCGTCACCACCAGCGCCTCCAACGTCGGCGCCGTGCGCATGTTCGTCACGGGCGGGAGCGTGGGCGAGGTGGTTCAGGGCGCCAAGGCGCGCACCGTGAGCGGCGCCGAAGCGCTGAGCGTCAAAGGAAACTCCGAGGTGAAGTGCGAAGGAGCCGCTACGCACGTGGTCGGCGCCGTGCACAACCAAAAAATCACCGGTGACCTCGTCATCAAGGGCAAAAAGGTGCAGGTGGTCTCCGGCAGCGGAAAGCTCAAGGTGGGCGGCACCGTGCTCAACCTGTCCGGCGGCAGCCTGAAAATGAAGGGCAGCAAAATCGTGGTCAAGGCGGCGCTCGTGAAGAAGTCGGGCAACCTCAAGGTAGGTGGGTGATGAGCGTCGCTTCCAGGCTCGACGCGGAGCTGTCCGTCGGCGAGACCAGCTACGAGGTCCAGAGCTACCACTGGGAGCGCAAGCTCAGCGCGCTCGAGGTCGTGCGCTGCGTGATGCACGCCAAGGACAAGTCGCCACTCGACGCCGCTTCCCTCTTGAGCAAAGAAGCCAAGTTTTCCCTGAAGCGAACGGGCGAAAAGCCACGCACCATCGTCTTTGCGGGGGACGTCGTACGGGCGCGACAGCTGCCGAGCGAACGCCACGGAGACGCTTGTGAGCTGACGCTCGCGCCGCTCTTGTGGAAGCTCACGCAGCGCCGAACGTGCCACACCTACCAAAAGGCGACCGTCCAAAAAATCGTGCAGCAGGTGCTGAAGCGCTCGAAAATCGAGGCCAACGCACAAAAATGGCCGGAGCTCGGCCTGACCCCGCGCACGTACGTGGTGCAGTACCGCGAGACGGATCTCGAGTTTTGCGAGCGCATCTTGGCGGAAGCGGGCATCTACTACTCGCTCGAGCTCAGCGATCCACAGGTGCTGCTCTTCGGCGCGGATCCCCAGGGATTCGGAGAAATCGAGAGCCCCGAGATCCCGTTCAAGGACACCTTCGGTGACGAGAGCGTGGACGACGCCGTGTTCCACTTGAAGCGCTCGGAGCGCATCCGCCCGGGAAGCGCCGAGGTGCGCGACTACGATCCGTGGAACCCCAAGCTCGACTTCAAGGGTAAACACGTCGGTCACGACTCGGACAAGTCGCTCGAGGTGTACGAGTACCCGTCACGACAGCCCACGCCCGACGCCGCCAAGACACGCGCTCAGCAGCTGCTCGAGGCCCTCTCCGCGGATCGCGCGGTGGTCACCGGCCAGAGCCTCGCTCTGCACCTCGCCCCGGGCTTTCGCTTCACCATCGAAGACCACCCGTACGAAGCGCTGAACGGCCCGCACTTGGTCACCGAGGTTCGCTACAGCGGCGACACCCACTACGAACGGCGTGGGGACACCGAAGTCCCCATCCACCGCCACTATTGTGAGTTCGAGGCCATCCCCAGCGCGGTCCCGTACCGTCCGCCACACCGCGAACCTGCGCGGCGCTCGAGCGGCCTACAAACCGCCACCACGACCGGCGCCTCCGGCGCAGAAATCGACGTGGACGGCCATGGGCGTGTCACGGTGCAGTACCCCTGGGATCGAGAGGGAAAAAACGACGGAACGTCCAGCCTGCCGATCCGCACCAGTCAGCTTCCCACCGGCGGCTCCATGCTTCTGCCCCGCGTGGCCTGGGAGGTAACGGTGGGGCACACGGACGGCGACATCGACGCTCCGTTGGTGATGGGGCGGCTCTACAACGGCAAAAAACCGCCGCCGTACAAGCTGCCGGACAACGCCGCGCGCTCGTCGATTCAAACCGCGACCTCACCCGGGGACGGCACGTCCAACGAAATCCGGATGAGCGACGTGAAGGGCGACGAACAAATGTTCTTCAACGCGTCGTACGACATGAGCGTCGACGTCGGAAACAACACCACGCTCGCGGTCGGCAACGACCACAAGGTCAAGGTCGGCGTCGACCACAGCTTCGCCAGCACGGACAGCTTTCTGTCGACGGTGGGCGTGGACCAAAAGCTGGAGGTCGGGGCCAATCAGAGCGTGACGGTCGGCACGCTCATGGTCGAGGACGTCACGGCGGACCACTCGCTGACCGTGGGCGCCAACCGCGGACACATGGTGGGCGGAGACCATCGACGCACGGTGGACGGCAGCAGCAGCCACGAGGTCGGTGGCAACGAAATTGCGGTCGTGGCCGGAGACGTGAGTAACACGACCTCCGCCGCGTACTCCCACAGCGTGGGCGCCGCGTTCATTCAAATCGTCGGTGGAGATCGTTCGCTCATCGTCGGCGCTGCGCGTTCGGAAACCACCGGCGCAGCCAAGGTCATTTTGGCCAAAGGCGGCGTCGGCCTGGAGGCGGGCTCGCTGTCGCTCGCCACGGGCGGCGCCGTGGTGGCCAACATCAAGGGCGACGTCACCGAAACGGACGCCGCCGGCTACACGGCCACCGTGGCCGGAGCGGCCTCCGTCAAAGCAAAGAACGTCGTCATCGAGGGAGAGAGCGAAGTCTCTCTGAAGATGGGCGGCGCCTCCATCAAGGTAACGCCGTCGGGCGTGACGCTGTCGGGCAGCGACATCAAGCTCGACGGAAACGTCGTCGACCTCGGCATCATCAAAGACAACTGAGCTCCCGTTCTTACGACACCGCGCCTCCGCGATGATCGCTGGCGAACGGGGGCGCCGGCGGAGCTCACCAGGGAGCTCTCCTCCGTGGCCTTCACCGACAGATGACGTCGACACGGGCGGTCCGACGTGGGCGCCCTTTACGGGGAGCTCGGACTCGTGAGCTCTGCGACTTTCCGCGACTCACCAGCAAATGAGCGAGCCGGTGTAGCCGCACTCGGGCTCTTGCAGGGTCGAGTACACGAAGCCCATCACGGCGCCCGAAACCAGGCCGGCGGCGGCGCCCACTCCAATCTGGCCCCAGTCCTCGAAGTCTCCGGCGCGGCGTCCCGCGACCGTGACGGAGCTCAAGGCGAGCGGCACGAGCACGTTGCCCGCGAACGAGCCGAAGTTGAAGCGACCTCCGCTGTGACTCAGCGTATCCACCAAGAACACCGCGGTGCCGTGGCCGAACGCGGCTACCGATGCGAACGTGTGCGTCGACGGCATGCCGTAGGATTGGCACCCAGGTCCGCCGCGGTTCGAGTCGTCGCAGCCCGGGCGATCCCCTTCGAAGCTGTCCTTGAACTCGTACTCGTTCAAGAGCGCGAGCGTCGTAATGGTCATGACCGGGGCGAGCACGGAAACATGCCAACGCGCTTTCCAACCCACGGTCGTCTCCGGCGACGAGTAAAAAATGCGCGGCATCAAGAGCGACACGCCGCCCGCAGCAATCGTGGTCACCAAGGACACGTCGTCCCAGGTCTCGTTTCTGTCGGGGGGCGCCGTTTGAGCTTGGGCGGGCTGCACCATGACGAACAGGGCGGCGCCCGAGAGAGCTGATGCCAGGAGCTTGTGCATGTCGTGTACGTGGGCGGAGGTGGCCTTCTGAACGACACTTCGTAATCCGCATCGACGCGCCGGGCCAAATTGCGCACATCGAAAAACGCACGCCTCGCTCATGCCTCGAGGGGCGCAGGTAGCCATGCGCGCGACTGACTGCGGGCGCCCGTGCTCCTCATGCACGCAACCAGCGCACCCAGCGAGGGCGAGCGGCTCAGCGATGTGGGTTCGGTGTGAGACCGGCGCCGCGGGAGCGGTCGTACGCCTCGGCGAATTTTCGTCCGAAAAGCAGAGAAAACACGTGCCGATCCTCGTCGGCGAAGTCCGCGTGCACTTCCCGATAAAAGTCCCACAGCCCCTTGAAACGCAGCGGACCGAAACCGAGCGAGCGCTTCTTGGCGGCGGCGGTTTGCTCCAGCGTGTTCGGCGCGAGCTCGTTCAGGAGCGACTTCACGCCGTTCATCACGCCGTTCATCATGGCCACTTGATGAATCATGTAGTCGGCAAAAACCGACTCCACGGCCGAGCAAGCCTCCGAGCTGCGGTCCTTGAAGTTCAAGAGGAAGCGCGAGAGCTCCTTCCGATCCTTGGCCGTAGAAACGCCGTGCCGGACGTCGATGTGACCGGGCATGACCGTGGTGGGCTTGGAGGTGCGAATGCCGAGCTCACTGGCCAGCTGCTGGTAGCCATCCCGCAGCGGAATGAAGCACTTCATGAACATTTCGAGCGCTTCGGCGATTTTGCTCAAGAACTGAACGATATCGTCCGCGGTTTCCGGCGGCGGGCGATCGGGCGCGAAATCCGCGGCCAGCTCCTTGATGCCAGCGAGCGCCACCGCCTCCGGGCTCGGCCCCGAGTGTCCCGCCGACTTCAGGATGTCCGGCGCAACGCGCCGGTAGTCGTCCTCGTGAATGAGCGACGGGAACTCGCTGCTCAGTTGCGCATAAAAGGCCGCGCGCTGCTGCTCCGGCAGCTCTCCGGCCTGTCGATAAATGGTGCGCAGAAGCTCGCTCCAAGCGCTTCGGTACGCCGCGTACTGGCCACGAATGGCCGTGAGATCTTGGCGCGGTGCCTGCGCCTGCAGCCGGAGCAAGCTCACGTCCGGTGCGGCCAGGAGCCCCGTCACCATCATGGGCTTGCGATTGGAGTACGCGGGCGCGGACACCGACTCCATTTTGGTCAAACGGAAATGGAGAGCCATGATGGCGAAGCCCTCCGCCGGGACCGGCTTGATTTCGTTCGGGGTGATGCGCTCCCGACCGAACAGCGTGCCGTTGGTGCTGCCTAGGTCACGCACGGCGAGCTGACCGTTCTCGAGGTCCAGCACGGCGTGAAACTGCGACACGTAGCCGTTGCTGATAGCGAGATCGTTCAGCTCGTTTCTACCGATACGCACCGGCAAACGCGGAAAGGCCCTGTCCACGAGCACGGCGTGGTTGTTCAGGGAATCGGTAACGATGATGCGAACCCCAGTCGGCACGATGGGACGGTAGCAAGCCCACTCGCGCGGCGCGAAATATTCGGCACTTGCGCGCGAGTTCTGCCCATCGGCCGAGGCGCCGCAGGCGCGAGGCGTATCAAAAGCCGCTCCCCCAGAAAGCTCACCTTTCTTCACTTTGCGGCGCCAAGTATGCGAACCTGCGCCCCTTCTAATCTCGGCTCGAATTTGCCCGACCCGAGCCCGGAAGGTCATCACCATGCTGACCGTCGAACCACGCGCACTGCTCAGGAAGCTCAACCCTCTTTGCTCCTCCGCCTTCGAGGCCGCCGCCGCCAAGTGCGTCTCGGCGCGTCACTACGAGGTCACGGTCGAGCACGTCGCGCTCGCGCTCCTGGAAGAGCCTCAGTCGGACCTCGCGGCCGTCCTCCCTCACTACGGAGTGGACCTCGAGAGGCTGCGAGCCGTCTTCGCGCGCGCCGTCTCCGAAATGCGCGGCGGCAACGTCGGCAAGCCGGTGTTCAGCTCACGCCTCCTGGAGTGGCTGCAGGACGCCTGGCTGTACGCTTCTGCCGAGCTCGGTAGCACCGCCGTGCGTTCTGGCGCCCTGTTGGTCCGTCTCCTGACGTCGACCAGCCGCTATCTGCCGTTCGACGTGCCCGAGCTCGACGCCCTGCCGCGCGACGAGCTCAGGCGTGACCTCTTGACCCTCACCGCCAAGAGCGTGGAAACGGGCACGGACGTCCCCGCAACGCCCGGCGCAGCTGCTTCGCAGGCCGGCGCACGCGGCGGAGACGGTCCGCTCGCGCGCTTCACGACGGACCTCACGCAGCAGTTCAAGGACGGCAAGCTCGATCCCGTCTACGGCCGCGAGCGCGAAGTGCGACAGATGATCGAAATTCTCGTTCGTCGTCGCAAAAACAATCCCATCATCGTGGGCGAGCCCGGCGTCGGAAAAACGGCGCTCGTCGAGGGGCTCGCCATGCGCATCGTGGAAGGCACGGTCCCCGAGCAGCTGGCGAAAACCCGCATTCTGTCCTTGGACTTGGGCGCGCTCCAAGCCGGCTCGGGCGTGCGCGGCGAGTTCGAAAACCGCTTGAAGGGCGTCATCGACGCCGTGCGCGGGAGCGCCGAGCCCATCATCCTCTTCATCGACGAAGCCCACACGCTGATCGGCGCGGGCGGCCCTCAAGGGGGCGGCGACGCCGCCAATCTCCTCAAGCCGGCGCTCGCGCGCGGTGAGCTGCGCACCATCGCGGCAACCACGTACGCCGAGTACAAACGCTACTTCGAAAAGGACGCCGCGCTCGAGCGCCGCTTCCAGCCGGTGCGCGTCGACGAGCCCAGCCACGACACCGCGGTGCTCATGCTGCGCGGCGTCGCCGCCCGCTTCGAAAAGGCTCACGGCGTGGTCATTCGGGACGACGCCGTGCGCGCCGCGGTGACGCTCTCGAGCCGCTACGTGTCGGGACGACAGCTGCCGGACAAAGCCGTGGACGTCATCGACACCGCCGCCGCTTACGTGAATCTGGTGCGCAAAGCGCCGCCGGCGGCCATCGAAGACACGCGCGCTCTCCTGGAGGCGACCGAGCGCGAGCTCGCCGCCTTCTCACGCGACGAAAAGGCCGGCATCGCCCCGGATCCCGCGGCGCGCGCCGGAGCCACCGAGCGACGCGACCAGCTCGTGGAGAGCCTGAACGCGCTCGAGCAGAAAGCCGGCGCGCAGCGCCAACTGGTCGAGCGCATCGATCGGCTGCGCGCGAGCGAAGAGCCCGACAGCGCCGACGAGCTCAAGGTGGCCCTCGACGAGCTGCGCGCCATCCCCGCCGAGGACCGCCTGGTGGCGGCCGACGTGGACGAGGCCGTGGTGTCCGCGGTCATCAGCAGCTGGACCGGCATTCCCATCGGCAAAATGGTGCGGGACGACATGCGCGCAGCGCTGGAGCTGGAGACCATTCTGCGCGAACGCGTCCGCGGCCAAGATCCGGCGATCGCCGTGCTCGCTCGGGAGCTGCGCGCCGCACGCTCCGGCCTCAAGCCCGAGAACGCGCCGCTCGGCGTGTTCCTCTTGGTGGGGCCGAGCGGCGTGGGCAAGACGGAAACGGCGCTGGCGCTCGCCGAGCAAATGTTCGGCGGCGAGCGCTTCGTCGTCACCATCAACATGAGCGAGTTCCAAGAGCGCCACACGGTCTCGCGTCTCATCGGCTCACCGCCGGGCTACGTGGGGTTCGGCGAAGGTGGCGTCCTCACGGAAGCGGTCCGGCACAAACCCTACTCACTCGTGCTCCTGGACGAGGTGGAAAAGGCGGACCGCGAGGTCATGAACCTTTTCTACCAGGTGTTCGACAAGGGCACGCTGTCGGACGGAGAAGGTCGCGTCATCGACTTTTCGAACACCGTCGTCGTCATGACGAGCAACCTGGCGACGGACCTGCTCACGGAGGCCGCCGCCCCCGATCGTCCCCTGCCGGACCATGACGATTTGGTGGCGCTGGTAAAGCCCGCGCTCAGCTCGTGGTTCAAGCCCGCGCTCCTCGCGCGCATGACGGTGGTGCCGTACGTGCCGATTCGGCCCGAGGTGCTCGAACAAATCGTGCGCCTCAAGCTCGGCAGCCTGCAGAAGCGCGTTCGCCGTGCTCACAACGTGGAGCTACGCGTGGACGCGGAGGTCGTCAGCGCCATCGCGGACCGCTGCCGGGAGGTCGAAAGCGGCGCGCGCAACATCGACCACATTCTGCGAGCACAAGTCATGCCCGCGGTCTCCACCAAGATCCTGTCGACGCTCGCGGACGACGGCGCGCTCGAGGATCTCACGCTCAGCCTGTCGACCGAGGGAGCCATCACGTGCTCGTGAGGCAAGGCACCACCGGTCGACTGCTCGGCGCGTGGGCTCGCTTGTCCTCGGCCGCGTTGCTCTCCTGCGCGCTGCTCGGCTGCGGCACCACGCCGGAAGCGAAAGAACCGGAAAAGTGCAACCTGCAGATGGTGACCGCGGCGGTCATCACCTCCAAGTACATCAACCCCGCCGAAAACGGTGAGCCGCGCCCCGTTCAGGTACGCCTCTACCAGCTGAAGAGCGACGTCAGCCTCCTGAACTCGGACTTCGAAGAGGTCTGGAAGGACGACAAGAAGGCCCTCGGCGAAGACCTCGTGAAGGTGGAGGAGTTCCCCGTCTATCCGAACACGCGCACCGAGGTGAAATTCGAGCGCGACGAGGCCGCGCAGTTCTTCGTGGGCGCGGCGCTGTTCCGCACCCCTGCCGGAAAAAAGTGGTTCAAGTCCTTCGAGTTTCCGCCGGCGCCCGCAGACGGCGCCTGCGGCGCCGTCTGCCCCGACGGGCAGTGCGAAAAGAAGGTCGAGCTGAACCCCAAGTTTTACCTCTGGATCAACGGAACCGCCGTCGAGGACGGCATCGAGTACGCCGACTTCGTTCCTGAAGGGGGAGCTGTCGCCGCGCAGCCCATCAGCCAAGAGAAGGCAGAATGAGAACGCGCAAGCCAGTCTGGAGTGAAGGTCTCTTCATCACCCAGCATCACATGCAGCAGGCGGACGCCTACCACGAGTCGCTCGTGGCCGGGGCGCTGCGCTCGCTCTCGCCCTTCTACTTCGGCATTTCGGAGCTCTCGCTCGACGAACGCGCCTTGGTGAACGGCCAAGTCGTGGTGCGGCGCCTCAGCGCCGTGCTCCCCGACACGAGTCAGCTGTCGATTGGTCCGGACTCCGACGTGGAGCTCGTGACGCGCGACCTCGGCTCCGCCTTCGCCGCCAACCGCCCCAACTTGCCGGTTTACGTCGGCGTGCGCCAAGCCTCGGAAAGCACGGGCAACCTGGACGATGGCGACAGCCGCCGCGACGCGCGCTTCGAAAAACGCACGCGCCGCGTCGTCGACCAAAACGACGGCAACCAAGAGCAAGAAGTGCCGTGGGCCAGCCCCGCCGTCCGCATCCTCTTCGGTGACGAGCCCCGGGACGGCTACGCCACCTTGCAAGTCGCGGACTTGATCCGGAGCTCCTCGGGGCAAGTCATTCTGCGGGACACGTTCATCCCGCCCGTGACGCGCGTGGCGGCCTCTACGTTCTTGCATAGCGGGCTCCGGCGTCTCCTGACGGCCCTCATCGCTCGCCAGCGCGCCATCGCGTCGTCACGTCGCCAGCGCAGCGCCGCTCAAATCGACTTTCAGGCGAGCGACGCGCAGAAGTTCTGGCTCTTGGACGTCGTCAGCGGCGCCATCCCACGCTTCAGCCACTTGGTGGATCAAGGCCACGCTCACCCCGAGCGCGCTTACGAAG
>JAEYVE010000198.1 GCA_023432025.1 Pseudomonadota bacterium | reverse complement strand
TTTCGTACAGCGGGTTCGCGCTCCGTGTTGCGCGGGGGGGCGCTCGTGTTTCAGGAGTTTGCGAAAAGGAAAACCCCGCGGGTCGTGAGACCGGCGGGGTTTTTCTTTTCGCGGTGACGCTCCGTGCGGTGCGTGCTCCGACGTACGGGGCAGAGTGCGGGAGCACCGCGCGGAGGGCTCGTTTGCCTTCCCCCCGAAGAGCGCGACGGTTCCGAAAACGAAACCCGGCTTTTTGGGGGGAGGGACGAGCGTCGCGGTGCGGTCGCTCCCGCGCTCCGAAGCCGCGCGGCGGCGCGCGGACGCCTCAGGTACGCTGCGAGTAGTACTCGACGACCTTCTGAACGTTCAGCTGGAACGGCACGCTGGTGGCGTCCGGGAGCTGCTTGACGGTCGCGGTCTTGTTCGCGGCGTCGATTTCGAGCCACGCCGTGGGGAAGTCCAGCGGCGAGGCCAGCGAGGCTTCCACGGCGGCCAGCTTGCGGCTGCGCTCGCGGAGCGTCAAAACGTCGCCTTCGCTGACGCGGAAGCTCGCGATGTCGACGCGGTGGCCGTTCACCAAGAGGTGACCGTGGTTGATGAGCTGACGCGCTGCGGGGATGGTGCGCGCGAAGCCAGCGCGGAACACCACGTTGTCGAGGCGGCGCTCCAAGAACTCGAGCAGGCGGTTCGCGGCGTTGCCGGAGCCCTTGCTCGCCTCGACCACGAGGTTGACGAGCTGACGCTCGGTCACGCCGTAGTTCATGCGCAGCTTCTGCTTTTCGATCAGACGGAGCGCGTAGTCGCTGTGCTTGCGACGCGCATGGCCGTGCTGACCCGGCGGGTAGGGGCGGCGTTCGCTCTTCTTACGGCTGAGACCGGGCAGGTCGACGCCCAGCGCACGCATCGTCCGCACGCGCGGACCGGTATAACGACTCATTGTTTTTTTAGCTCCTGAGGTGCTGCCCGGTTTTGGCGGGCTGGGGCGCGGGACACGTGGGTCTCGAGCCGGGTGGTGCGCGAGGGAGCCGAGGCTCCGGAGCGCGGTGCGCCGAGCCCCGCCGGAGCGGGCTCGGCGTGAAAGTGCGGGAGCACTTTCACGTACGGGTGGGTGTCCGACAGCCCGACCCCTTCAAAAGGGGCACCCTCGGGCGCGGGGAGAGCCTATTGCCATCGGAACGTCTTCAGCGCAACCAGGAATCCCACCCCGCCCCAGAGGCAGAGCACGGCAATTTCGATTCCTACGCTCGAGAGGCCGGCGCCGTCGTTGTAAATGGCGCGCAGGGCGTCGCAGAGGGCCGTTAGTGGCAGCGCGCGAATGGGGCCGTGGAGCCACTCCGGGAAGCGCTCGTAAGAGAAAAACGCCCCGGACAGCACCCACATGGGGAGCTGCACCAGGTTCATCCAGCCGTTGGCGGACTCGGTGTTGTCCACCCGCGCCCCAATCAGCAGGCTGATGCCGGCGAAGGACGCGGCCCCCAGGAAGGACACGACCACGAGCGCCAAGTAGCTGCCGCGCACGAAGGTGCCGAACACGAGCGCGCCGAAGGCTACGAGGAGCGCCAGCTCGAGCACCAGGAACAGGCTGCGCGAGAAGAAGTACGACAGCAGAAAGTGCGAGCGGCGCATGGGCGTGACCGCATACCGCCGCAAGAGTCGCCGCTTGCGGGCGACCACCAAGTTGTAGCCGACGCCCCACATGCTGCTTCCCATCAGGTTCAGCGCCAGAAGGCCCGGCAGCAGGAAGTCGATGTACCGTGAGCCGGGCTCCGAGCTCGTCACTTCGCGCGTCGCCAGCGGATCCGTGCGGCCCGCCGCGCGTTGGAGCACGTCGTCCACCAGAAAACGTGCGCCGACGCCCTTTTCGTTCGCCGGATCGAAGACGTACGTCGGCTCGTTTCCGCGGAGGAGCACCACGACGTCGACCTTGGCGCGCGCCAAGCTGCGCCGCGCGGTTGCTTCATCGAGACGCTCGGCGTCGATCCGGTCGCTCGCGAGGAGCGCCTGGGTGAGCGCTGTGTCTGCGGCCGTCACCACGGCGACGCGCGGCACTTCCACGGGCTTGGAGCGAAACGCGATGCCCAGGCCGATGGCCATCAAGAGCGGAAAGACGAATACCCAGAATATCATGCCCTTTTCGCGCAAGAACTCGCGGATGCGAGCCATGATGAGCTCGAGCAGGGGATGCGCGTCCGCGCCAGGGGCCGGTTTTCGTTCACTCATGGCCGAGATCTCGTCCGGTCAGGTGCAGGAAGACGTCGTCGAGGGTGGCTTGATGGGTGCTCAGGCCGATCGGCGTGACACCTTGTCTCTCTAGCTCGGACAACACACCGCCGAGCGCGGAGAGCGTTCGCGCGACGCTCAAGCGATAACGCGAGCCGCGTCGATCGAGGGAGTGCACGGCGGGGAGCGCGTGGAGCGCGGCTTCGTCAGGCGGAGTCGTGGTTTCGAAGTCCACGAACTGTACTTCTCCCAGCGAGTCCACCAGCGCGCGCGGCGAGCCCTGGGCGATGAGCTTGCCGCGGTCCATGACCGCGATGTGATCACAGAGGTACGCGGCCTCCTCCATGTAATGTGTGGTGAGCAGCACCGTGCCGCCTTCGTCGCGAAACCTTTCGACGACGCCCCAGAGCGACTGCCGCGCGCGAGGATCCAAGCCGGTCGTCGGCTCGTCCAAGAAGAGGAGGTCGGGCGCGCCCGCCAGCGCGGTCGCGAGCGCCACGCGCTGGCGCTGGCCGCCGGAGAGCGCATGAAAATGCTGCTTGCGCTCCTTCTCCAAATCCAGCCAGCGAAGCAGCGTGCCCACGTCGTGGCCCCGCGGATAAAACGAGCGAAAGAGTCGCAGCACCTCCTCGACCGTCAGCTTGTCGGCGAGCTGGGTGTCTTGCAGCTGCACGCCGACGCGTTCGCGGAGCTCTTGGTCACGCCCTTCGCCCCACGCCGTACCGAACAGGCGAATCGAGCCTGCGGTGGGCGCGTGGAGTCCTTCCAACATTTCTACGGTGGTCGTCTTGCCCGCGCCGTTCGGGCCGAGCAAGCCGAAGCACTGACCGACGGGCACCTCGAAGTCGATGCCGGCGACGGCGATTTTGGTGCCGTAGTGCTTGATGAGGGACTGACAAGCGATCGCCGGGGCCGTCATGGGCGGCGAGGGTACCAACTGGCTCGCGGAACGCGAGCAGGCCCGCCCGCCGCGACCCGACATCCCGGCGGGCGGGAGGAGGGGCTGCTCCCGGAACCGCGCGTTTCCTGCTAAGCGCCGTTCGCCATGGGCGCTCGAGTGACACCGTCGTCCGACGCGCGGATGCAAGTGGCGCGTGGCGCGTGGGACCACGCGTCGATGCGCGCGGCTCTGCTCGGGTGGTACGCCGCGCACCGGCGTGACCTGCCGTGGCGTCGCACGGGGGACCCGTACGCCGTTTGGGTGAGCGAAGTGATGCTGCAACAGACGCGCGTGAGCGTGGTCGTCGGCTACTTCGAGCGCTGGATGCAGCTGTTCCCTACGCTGGGTCACCTCGCGCGCGCGTCCGAAGACGACGTTTTGCATGCCTGGCAGGGGCTCGGCTACTACTCGCGTGCGCGTCGCCTCCGCGAGGGAGCGCGCTTCGTGTGCGAACGCTACGGAGAAAAACTGCCAGAGGACGTCGAACGGCTGCTCACGATTCCGGGCATCGGTCCGTACTCCGCGGGAGCGATCGCCAGCATCGCGTACGGCAAGCGCGCGCCTCTGGTGGACGGCAACGTGGTGCGCGTGCTGTGCCGCGTCTTCGGCTTGCGTGGCGATCCCGCCAAATCGCCCCTGACCAAGGCGCTGTGGCACCTGGCGGGGGAGCTCGTCCCCGAAGATCGGCCCGCCGACTTCAACCAAGCGCTGATGGAGCTCGGGGCCACGGTGTGCACACCGCGCCGTGCATCTTGCTTCGGGTGTCCTTTGGCCGAGCGCTGCGTCGCGTTGCGCGACGGGCTCGTCGAGGTGCTTCCGGAAACCGCGGCGCGCCCCGAGCCCACGCGAGTGGAGACGGAAGCGGCGCTCATTCGGAAAAATGGTCGATGGCTCGTGTTGCGCCTGCCGGCGGACGCACCGCGCTGGGCGGGAATGTGGACCTTTCCCACGGTGGAGCGGAGCGGCTCGGAGCCGGCGGGCGGCGCGGCGGAGCGGGCGGCGCGACAGCTGTGCGGGCTCGAGGTCCGGTTGGGTGCAGAGCTCCCCCGAATTGACCATCAGGTCACGCGCTTCAAGATTTCCTTGGTGGCGTTCGTTTGCGAGCCATCGAACCCACGCGCTCGCGCAGGTCAGGACGCAGCGGAGCTCACCTGGTGCCGGCCGGAGGAGCTCGGCGCGCTGGCCATGCCCGTGGCTCAACGCAAGTTGGCTCGGCTCATCGGCAGTGGAAGCATCAGGAGTTAGCGCCCGATTCGTTCTGGACGGCGTAAAGTCGTAAAGACTAGGTGCGGCGAGGCCGCCGGCTCCGTCATCGAGGGACGAGTCGAGCTCGCTCTAAAGAAATCGCTCTAGTGGTCCGAAGGCCTTTCGATAGAGTGTGGGGACGATGGCGCAGAGCCGTGAATTTTCGCTCGATTCAGTCCGTACGGATGGCTGGTTCGAGCGCATCGGTGAGGGCATCGGTAGCTTTCAGGCGCTGTGTGAGATCATCGGCGCCAAGTTCTTCGCCTTCGCGATGATCACCGGGGCGCGCATCACGGCGCTCACGGTCGACAGGCGAGTCCCCGAAAACACCTTGGTGGATTTCGTCGTGGGCGCGGACGACGAGGACGTCACGGAGGCGGAAACGCAGCGCGTGGGCCTCGGGGAGTTCCGACGCCGTTTGGCGGCGGCCCTCGTGCAGGAGGAACCCCTCACGCCACCGCCGGACCCGGACTCGGACGTCGAAGCGCTGCAGCACCACATCGGGGTGCGCTACCTGCTCTTGGCCTCTCTCTTTGGTTACGAGCTCCGGCGCCTGATCGTGGACGACGAGGGGTCGCGACTCGAGCTCGTCCACGAGGGGCTCGAGGAGCGCTACCAATTGGCCGCCTTTCGCGCCCGTCTTCGCACGCATGTGCGCGAGGAGCTCGACCGAGCGACGCGCGGGCGGGCCCGCGGCTCCATCGATCTCAGCCGAGTCGCGGAAGCCGAGCAGGCCGCCGCTTCGGCCGATCCCGTTCGGGTGGTCGAGCTCCTCGGTACGTGGCCGGCGCCGCTTTCCATTTTTCTGCGCACACCCGAGGGGCAGGGGCTGGCGCCGGAGGCGCGCGCCACCATCGCGCGGGGCCTCTCTCTTTTGGGAAGCGCTTGCATCGAGCTGGGGGACCTCCCGAAAGGGGAAGAGGTGCTTCGGCTTGCCGTCCAATACGCGCTGGATGGGGAGGCCGCACCGGACGCCTACCGGCGATTGGGGGAGGCGCTGCTCGGGGCAGAAAGACCGGGCGAGGCCATCGCGCCCTTGCGCCGAGCCGCCACCCTGAGCGGTACCCAGGGGGACGTTTGGCCGCCGCTCGCGCGCGCCTTCCTCGCCCGAGGGCGGCGCCTTGCCGCCTTCGCTGCCCTGGCCAGGGCCCGGGAGGCGGGGGTGCCTGCGGACGTCCTCGCCCCCCTCGAGGCCCGGCTGCAGAGTGAGCTCGGAGGGTCGCTCGAGTCGTGGCGCACGTCGGTGGTTGCTTCGGATGCCCCGGTTGGTTAGGGCCGCATCGAGTCGGCACGGCTCGTGAGCGCTCGAGAGCGCACAAATTGCGCCTGGCCGCTTGGCCGGACAGCCTCGATGGTTTACGGTTCTCTTGAAGCCGCCGCGCGGAGGCCAATCCCTCGGGATCTCTGCTCGACAATGCGCAGCTGAGCGGATTGACAGCCGATCCGGCTCTGGGCTACACCGCGCGCCGAAGCTCGTGATTTTCGATGTTTATGGCCATTTCGGTGCGGCCGAGCGAGCTTTGAGCCGCTCCGCACCCGTGGTCAGCGACGTCGG
>JAEYVE010000095.1 GCA_023432025.1 Pseudomonadota bacterium | reverse complement strand
GATCCGGTGTGGTCCGAGCGCTGCTCGCCGTCCAGCGTCGTGGGGCCAACGCGCTTCTTCGCGCCGCCAGTTTCGCTCGAGGAGCTGCCCGCGCTGGACGCCGTGGTGCTGTCGCACGACCACTACGACCACTTGGACGAGGCGACCCTCGTTGCGCTTGCCGAGCGCACGAAGAAGTTCTTTGCGCCGCTCGGCGTGGGAGCGCACCTCGAGTACTGGGGGATTGCGCCGCAAAAGATCGTCGAGCTCGACTGGTGGCAGCAGCAGAACGTCGGCGCCGTCACGGTGACGGCCACCCCCGCGAGGCATTTTTCCGGGCGCTCGCTGGGGGACGCCAACGCCACGCTGTGGGCCAGCTGGGCGTTCGTGGGGCCGAAGCACCGCGTGTACTTCAGCGGTGACACGGCGCTCTTCCCCGGCTTCGCGGAGATCGGTGAGAGGCTGGGACCCTTCGACGCCGCGCTCTTGGAGGTGGGGGCGTACGACGCGCTGTGGGCCGACGTACACCTCGGGCCGGAGCAGGCCGTCGCGGCTCACCGCGCGCTGCGTGGCGGCCTGCTCATCCCCGTACATTGGGGGACGTTCGATTTGGCGCTTCACGCTTGGACGGAGCCGGCGGAGCGCCTGCTCGTTGCTGCCGAGGCGGAGGGCGTTCGTGTGGTCGTGCCGCGTCCGGGCCAGAGCATCGAGCCGTCCCGCGCTCCAGGTCTCGAGCGCTGGTGGCCCGAGGTGCCGTGGAAGAGCGCCAGCGAGCACCCTGTCGTCTCTTCGGGCTTGGGCTCGAACGACGCTCTGCGCGGCGTCGGTCGCTGAGCTCGACGCGCGTGGCGGCACGTGCCACGAACTTCGACGTGAACGACGAGCTCGACGAGTACGGCCTTCCACGTTGGGGCGCGCCGGAGCGGAACAAGGGGCCACTGCTGGAGCAGCTCTTGCGCGTTCTTCCGTCCGAGGGCGGCACACTGCTCGAGGTGGGCTCGGCGACGGGGCAACACCTCGCGCACTTCGCTGCGCATCTTCCGGCGTATCGCTTTCAGCCGACCGATTGTGAGCCGCAGCACTTGGTAACGCTCGAACGTCGTCGAGTCGTGCTCGGGTTGCCGAACGTCGCGGCGCCTTTGCGCCTCGACGTCACCGAGCACCCGTGGCCGGTGAAGCGTGTGGACGTCGTGTATTCGGCCAACATGGTTCACATCGCACCCTGGAGCGCCGCGCTCGGCTTGTTCGAAGGCGCGGGGCAGTGTTTGGGCCCAGGTGGCCTCTTGCTCACCTACGGTCCGTACAAGGTTTCGGGCCAACACACTGCGCCGAGCAACGAGCGCTTCGACGCGTCGCTCCGCGAAAGAAACGCCGCGTGGGGCGTGCGGGACATCGACGAGCTCGTTTCGGCGGCGGCGCCGCACGGCTTGGGCTTGGTGGAGCGCGTCGCGATGCCGAGCAACAATTTTTTCTTGGTTTGGAAAAAGGCGTAAGCGGCCCCGTCGCAGGGACCTGCGAACCGAAGTTTCGCGCGCAACACGTCGCGAGGCCTCGGCGAGCGGCGCTGCTCAGCGAGGGGTGCGAAGCTCGCGGAGCATTCTCTCCAGGATGGCGATCTTCTCCGGATCGTCGGCGGAGACCGATGAGTACGCGTCCGGATCGATGCCGCACAAGAGCAGCTTTGCCTTCACGAAATGCTCCGACCCTGCGTTGCCTCGCGAGCGCGCACGCAGAAGCTCGTCGATCAATTGGCGAACCTTTCCCGCCATGAATCCCCCCGAACGAAGGATCGTAGGGCGCGCAACTCGAGGCTCGCAATGGCCAACTTGCGCCGGGCGTGCGCTCGCGGCACGAGGCGCCGAGGGGACTTCGCGCGACGCCACGACGGGCTGGAACACGCTTCCGAGGACGGGCTCGTGAGCCGAAGTGCTTCGGGACGCGCCGCGTCGTGGCCTCGAGCATTTTGTCGTGAGCGCCTCTCAAGCTGCGCGTGCGTCGTGTCGTAGCGAGCGCGGCGCGGCGCTCCGCCGTCGGGTCAGGCGCTACGCGTCGTCGCCGTACGAGCGCCAGTTCTTGCTGACGATGAGGCGCGCTCCACGCGAGAAGCTGAGGTAAGACCACGACCACTCGAGCAACACGAGGACGCGGTTTCGAAACCCGCTCAAGTAATAGATGTGCACGAGGAGCCACGCGGCCCACGCGACGACGCCCGTGAGACGCAGGGTGCCGCTCTCGAGGACGGCGCGCCCGCGGCCGATGGTCGCCATTTGGCCCTTGTCTCGGTACTCGAACGGACGACGTGGAACGCCATCGAGCTCGTCCAGCAGTAGATCCGCCACGTAGCGTCCTTGTTGGAGCGCGACCGTAGCGACGCCGGGGAGCGGCGCACCGTTCGAGCCCAAGGCGTGCGCTTGATCACCCAGCACGAAAATGTCGGGGCGACCGGGCAAGCTCAGATCCGGCTCGACGAAGACTCGCCCCGCGGCGTCTCGCGTAGCGGGGAGCAGCGCTCCCGTGGGCGAGGCGAAGACGCCCGCCGCCCACAGCACCGTGTGGGCCACGATGCGGTCGTTGCCCACGTCCACCCCGTGCGCGTCGATGCCGTTGACTCGGCTTTCGGTCCACACTTGCACGCCCAGCCGCTCGAGATCTCGCGTCGCGCGCGCGGAGGACTCCAGCGAGAACGAGGGCAGGATGCGCGGTCCGGCCTCGATGAGGATGATGCGCGTTTGCTTGGGATCGATGCTCCGAAAATCGCGCGACAAGGTGAAGCGACTCATTTCCCCGATGGCGCCTGCCAGCTCGACGCCCGTGGGGCCGCCGCCGACGACGACGAACGTGAGCGCGGCGCGGCGCTCGTTGGGGTCGTCGCTGATTTCTGCTTGCTCGAAGGCGCGGAGCACGCGGCGACGGATCTCGGTGGCTTGCTCGATCGTCTTCAGGCCGGGGGCCCGTTCCTCCCACTCCTCGTGCCCGAAGTACGCGTGCACCGCGCCGGCTGCGAGCACCAGGTAGTCGAACGGGAACACGTGGTGCGAGGCGTGAACGGTGCCGCCTCCGTCCGGAGCGAGCTCCACGTTCTGCAACGTCGCTTGCACCACGCGCACGTTCGGCGAACGCGACAGCAGGCTGCGGATGGGCACGGCGATGTCCGCCGGGCTCAAGCCGGCCATGGCGACCTGATAGAGCAGCGGCTGAAACAGGTGGTGGTTTCGTCGATCGACGACGGTGATGTCGAGGTCGCGGCGCCTCGCCAACCGCTTGACGCAGTTGAGCCCCGCGAAGCCCGCCCCGACGACGACGACACGTTTTTTCATCCGCTGCTTCGCCCCCCGAAGTTCGACCCTATCCCCGATGGCGAGCGGCCGCGACGCGGGCCACGTAATGTCTGGAGGCGCGCTGGAGCGGCTCCGTGCGTCGTCGGACGGTCCTCCGATGACGCACGGCTCGGCCCTCAGGGGGTCGCCGGCGGCGCGTTCTCACCGAGCGCGTCGAGCAGCTCACGCGCCTCGCGACGCCGGAATTCCCCGTACGCCCCGCTGGCGAACGGCTGGAGCGCGGAGCGCGCGCTGTCCACGTGCCCGAGTCGAACCAGGCAGAGCGCTCGATTGTAACGCGCCTCGGGGACGAGCCGGTCCATCGGCGCCGACGCGAGGTACTCGTCGTACGCCGCGACCGCGCGTGCGCAGTCGCCGTCGACGAACTGCGCGTCGTGGGCTTTGCGGTAACGCTGGGTCGCGAGCTCGGATTCGCCGGCGCGCGGAGCGCGAT
>JAEYVE010000037.1 GCA_023432025.1 Pseudomonadota bacterium | reverse complement strand
TTTGGCACCTCGATGTCGGCTCATCGCATCCTGGGGCTGGAGCAGGTCCCAAGGGTTTGGCTGTTCGCCAATTAAAGCGGTACGCGAGCTGGGTTTAAAACGTCGTGAGACAGTTTGGTCCCTATCTGCCGTGGGCGTAGGACACTTGAGAGCAGCTGACCATAGTACGAGAGGACCTGGTTGGACGTACCTCTGGTGCGCCGGTTGTCATGCCAGTGGCATAGCCGGGTAGCCATGTACGGAACGGATAACCGCTGAAAGCATATAAGCGGGAAGCCGGTCTCGAGATTAGGTGTCCCTGCCGTAAGGCACTCAAGGCCCCTTGTAGACTACGAGGTAATAGGTCGGGTGTGGAAGCGCAGCAATGCGCGGAGCTAACCGATACTAATAGGCACGTGAGGCTTGACCTTATTCACTAAGGCAATCATCTAAGTTGGCGTCCGGAGTCCGGGCGGAACTCGCTCCTTACGAGGAGCAGCGGTTCCTACGGCTCAACCCCGAGAGGGGTCGGACCAAATCGCCGGCGCTCTGCGGAAGAAGTTCCGCGGATCGCTGGCCCAGCGCAGCACCAAAACGTTGCTTTTGACGCCCAAAATTTTCCGGTGGCGATATCGACGAGGCCACACCCGATCCCATCTCGAACTCGGAAGTTAAGCTCGTCGGAGCCGATGGTACTGCAGGGTAATCTCTGTGGGAGAGTAGGACGCTGCCGGGTTAATTCATGAGCCCCGACTCCGCGAGGAGTCGGGGCTTTCTTTTTTTGTTCACTCGGATCCTAACGATCGGGTTCCGTGTTCGGGCGGGAGACGGCTTGAGGTCGTCCTGGCGGCCTTCGGGGCGTCGGTTGTCGCGCGGATCGCGGATTGGACGGTCGGGCCGGCCGGGCGCTCGCTATGTCGCTATGGCCTGTTGTCGCGCGTCGCCGTGGGCGAGAGAGCGATGGCGTGACGCCGGCCAAGACTGTTGTCGCGCGCGTCGAACAAGGTGGCTCTGGGCCGTGGTCGGGCGGCGCTAGGACGTCGCTCCGAAGATTTTGCGTGTTTCGCAGCGCGGACGGCCGCGTGGAGAGCAGCCTCATTTCTCCTGGAGGCTCCGCGCCGGGGCTCGAGCTCTACGAGCTACGGTTGGCGCCCAAAGCCGTTCATAAGAGCGAGGCGCACAGCAAGGGTACGACGGAGACGGTGGTGGTGCTCAAGGGCGCGCTCCGCGTCATCGTCGGGGACGTGGCGCACGAGCTCTTGGCGGGCGACAGTATGTTCTTCCGAGCGGATCTGGAGCACACGTACGAAAACCGCGCGTCGCACGAGGCGCGCTGTTTGGACGTCATCCATTACGGTCGGCAGGCGTGAACGTCGTCACTCAGTTGCATCCGACGCGCTCGTCGGCGAGCGCTACGTCGTCGATGTACACGGTGCGCGGCTCGTCCGTTTGGTACCCCTGCCAACCGAGACTCACGCGCTCGAACGTAGGTGCGGTCCAGCGGTAGTCCGCCGGCTGGTGAACGCAGCCCTGTCCGGTGCCGCGCACGGTGAGATCGTCCAGAGGAGCGCCGTCCAGCCAGAGCTCCATCGTGTCGTTTTCGCCGTCGAAGTGCCACTCGAAGCAGACCCAGCGACCCAAGGGGACGACGCGCTGCCGCGCGTGGTGCCAGCAGTCGCTGCCCGGCGCCGACCCCGAGTAGAAGTCCGGGGTTTCGTAGTTGGCCATCATCTGGTTGCCGTAGAAAGCGCCGGTACCGTCGAAGAGCGCCTGTTGCCCTCCGTAGCGGTACTCCGCGCGGTGACCGTCGTCCGGGCGCTTGCCGCTGGCTTGAAGAAAGGTCCAATGCACGGACGGATCGAGCGAGGCAGGCGCTGACTCGAAGTAAAAGCGAGCTCGCCCAAAGAAGCCGTTGGGGGAGCGCGGAAGAAAGGGTGAGCCCGAGAGCTCCAAGAACGCGGCAGCCTTGGAAGGCGCCGTGACGCGCACGGCCTTTCCGCCGCTCGCCGCTCGCTCGTCGCTGACGCGGATTTCGGCGCCTGCGCCCGTGTTCAACGTCCACGGCGCTGCCGGGCTCGTGCCCACGGCTGCGCCCTCGAAGTCGTCACAGAAGAACTGCCCGTCACACTGGGTCGTCGCCGGTGGCTCGGACGGCGAGAGCGAGCTCTTCGGCGAGGAACAAGCCAGTGTCAGCAGTGTCGAAGCCCACAGCCCGAGCGAAGGACGAAGCATGGCCCCTTTCATGCCGAAAGCCTGCGCGCAGAGCAACGTGCGGACGACGAACGCCTCCGGCGCGCCAGGTGCGACGTGGGGGCTGCCGTGCAAAGCTACGTGACGATGTGGGTGACCGAGCGCTCCCGCGGTTTTGGCCTCGTGCCGTGGGCCGTGTCGCTCGGTCTTCATGGTGCCCTCCTCGGCGCCATCGTCGTTCGAGCGCTCGAGAGTCCACCTGCGCCTTTGGGTGCCGGAGTCTGGGAAGGGCGCACCTTCGAGGTGTCGACGCTCTCGGAGCACCTTTCGCAAGCGCCGGAAGCTTCTGAGAGCTCGCGAATGGCGGGTGCAAACGAACTCAACGCAGAGCACACGGCCGACGGCGAAGCCCCCCAAACCTCACCTGAGCCCGCCCAAGCGCCCGCAGAGCCGCTCGAGGCGCCGCCCGCGGCAGAGCCCGAAAAGCCGAGCGCCCCGAAAGCACCAGCGCCGCTCGCTGCGACAAGAACCAGCAGCGCTCCACCTTCGAATCGGACCGCGACGAAGAGCACCGCCCCAAAGAGCACTTCGGCGAGCCCCTCCTCGGAGCACGCAGCGGGCGCCGCCGCATCGAATGGCGCCACGAGCGCCGCGCCGGGAGGTGTGGTGGGCGCCGAAGGCGTGAGCGCACGTCGCGGCAACTTGCCGGACGCCTTCACGCGAGCGCTGCCTGCCGCTGCCCGCGGCCAAATCGAGTGGCGCACACTGCCGCTCGGTCCTGCCGGCCAAGTCGTCGTCTTGGTGCGTTTGGACGACTCGGGCGCCGTCTCCGAAATCACGCCGCTCGGCGTCGTCCCAGCGCAGCTGGAGCAGCTCTTGCGTACGACGCGCCTCTTGCTCAAAGCCGGGCAGTTTGCGCCCCCCGCCGAGGGCACGAGCGGCGAGTATCGCCTCGGGCTCCGCGCGGTGGTCGAAGAACGAGAAGCGAGCAGCGACGAACACGCGCTGCCGGATCAAGTGCGCCACCTCGCGTCGCGCTACCCGACGCAAGACCGCCCCGGAGAAGCCACGGTGACGTTCAACTCGGGCCGAACGGCCCGCTTCGAAGTCGTCCTCGATCCAGAGCGCCACCCGGATTGGTGAGGGGCGTGGGAGCGCGACGAAACGCGGTGCTCCCGCACCACGTCAAAGCCCGCCAGAAAACGCGCGCGGCGTCGGAACACGTCACCGCGCGCCGCGTTCGCGGCGCGCCTCCGAATGCTCCGCCAGGAGCGAGCGTAACGTTCGCTCCACGGCGAGCGCCACGCGCGCGCGCGTGGCGCCAGCGCGGCCCACCAAGGCTTGCCCCAACTCGAGCTCGATGCCCACGTAGCATTCGCCGCGGTAGCGTTTTCGTAGCGCCGTCGTCAGACCGTCCGCGACTCCGCGGTACGGGTAGTTGCGTCGCACGCGAAGCTTCGCTTCGTCCGAGGTGAGGAGCGCGGCCCAGCCGTGAGCGAGCTCGAGCTCTTCGGCGCGGCGCGGATCATACAAAAGGCCTACGTCTGCGTTTCTGACGACGCCATCGAGCGCCGGCGTAAAGCTGTGCACGGCGACGTGCAGCACACGCGCGCTCGTGCGGAGGAGCTCTTCGATGGTTTCTTCGATGCGGGCGCGGTGCGGACGATAATGAACGTCGAGCACAGTCTCCCGCTCTTCGGGTGCAAGCGCCTCGGACCATTCGGAGAAGAGGCGCGGGTGGTGCTCCGAGCGGTTCGTGTCGACGAGCAGACGGCTCACGGTGGTCGCGTGAAGGGGCGCGCCGAGCGCGCGCGCGAGCCGCTTGGCGACCCACAGCGCGCCGAAATCCGCGCCGCGATGTGAGGCGAGCGCCTCGCGCGCTGCTCGCCCCACGAAATGCTGCCGGTACGCCCGAGGTATCTCGGCGCCTCCATGCTCGCAGCTCAAGAGCAGGGCGACTCGTCTCATGCGCGCGGACTCGGCTCACGTTACGCCGCGCCCTGCGCGCTCACCAGCGGAGGGCAACGAGGCGGGAAGCGCCGCCGCTTGCAGTTCGGAACTCGGGCGCGCCAAATACCGTGCGAGGGCGTCGCGGCGCACGCGGCGCCCTCGAGCGAGGCCTTTCATGTTCGTCATCGAGCTCACCTACAAAGCCCCCTTGGACTCCATCGACGACGCCATGAAGGCTCACGTGGCCTTCTTGAACGAGCACTACGCGGCAGGCACGTTCGTCGTCTCCGGACGAAAAATCCCGCGCGACGGCGGCATCATTTTGGCGGTGGGAAAATCGCGCGAAGAAATCGAGTCGCTCATGCGGAGCGACCCCTTCTGCGCCCGCGGGTTGGCGGACTTCCGCGTCATCGAGTTTCGCGCCAGCCAGCGTGCCGCCGACGTACCCAAGCGCATCGCTTGAGGCGCCCGCGCCTCCGCTCGCCCGTTTCGGGACCGCGTGGACGTGGCCGCGAGTGGGCCGCAACGGTGTCACGTGTGCCCGCGGGGCTGTGCCGCGGTGTGCCAGTATGCCCGTCGGCGCGGCGGCGTGGATGTGCTCGAGGTGTGCCAGGTGGTTGTCTCGGTGCAGCGCCCTGTTCTGTAGAAAGATTCGAAATATCAATGGATTATCGGTGGGGAGTCGGAAGGTGGCACATCTGGCACGGCGTTTGCTCACTAGGCGTTCAATGACACACCGTGCCTCGCGGTTTCCGCAGTTCGGGCTTTTCCACTTGAGCATCCTGGTGCTGGGCACGGCGCTCGCTGCTGCCTGCAACATGAACGAGACTTCCTCTCCCGACGCCGAGCAGGGTGACGGTGACTTCATCAGTCACCGCCCCGGCTCCACGGACGTCGATGCCGGGACGGGAGGAACAACGGGCGCCCCGAACGGCAGCGGCGGCAAGGCAGCGGGGGACGGCTCGGGAGATCCCGGACGTGCCATCGCCGAGGCGGACATCGTGCATGTCGACGGGGACCGTCTGTTCGCGTTGTCGCGCTACTCGGGGCTCACCGTCGTGGACGTGTCGAACCCCGCTCGGCTCGCCACCCTCGGAACACACCGCACGTCGGCCACGCCGTTCGAAATGTACCTCGAGGGCTCGGTCGCTTACGTCATGTTCACCGGTTGGACCACCTCCGCAGCAGGAGACGGCGGAATTTCTTGGCAGACGACCAGTCGCCTGCAGGCCCTCGACGTGTCGGAGCCGAGCCACATCGAGGTGCTGGGAGACTTCGAAATTTCCGGCGCCATCTCGGACTCGCGCAAGGTGGGGGACGTTCTTTATCTCGTGACGCAGGAGGACGGCTACTGCTGGGGCTGCGAATCCGAGCCCAACACTCGCGTCGTCAGCTTCGACATTTCCAGCGCGGATGAGCTCGTGAAGATCGACGAGCTGCGTTACAGCAACGCGAGCCACTCCTGGGGCGCGCGCAGCGTCACCGTCACGCCGGAGCGCATGTACGTGTCCGGCTTCGAGTACGACGAATCCACGGCGGAAGCGTCGACCAGCACGATTCAAGTCGTCGACATCAGTGACCCGGGTGGCGCTCTCGTCGAGGGCGCCAAGGTGCCGGTGGCCGGCCAAGTCCAGAGCCGCTGGCAGATGGACGAGCACGACGGCACCTTGCGCGTCATCACTCAGCCTGGCCTCTGGGGGTCGACGCTCCCGCCCGTCGTGGAAACCTTCGAGGTTGCCTCTGCCAGCGACGTCACACCCCTCGCGAGCCTCGAGTTCGTGCTGCCGCGCCCCGAGGCGCTGCAAAGCGTGCGCTTCGACGGGACGCGGGCCTACGCCATTACCTTCGAGCGCACGGACCCGCTGTTTACGTTCGATCTCAGCGACCCCTCCGCGCCCCGGCAGCTCGGGGAGCTCGAGATCCCGGGTTGGGTCCATCACATGGAGCCGCGCGGAGATCGCCTCTACGCCGTCGGCTTCGACCAAGCGGCGGAAGCTGGCTCGCTGCACGTGTCGCTCTTCGACGTATCCAACCTGAGCCAGCCCACCCTGCTCGAGAGAGTGAACTTCGGTGGAGAGTGGGCGAGCTTCGCGGAGGACCAGGATCGCATCCACAAGTCGTTCCGCCTCTTCGAGGAAGCGGGGCTCATCGTGGTGCCGTTCAGCGGCTACACGAGCGAAGTCGAGTGCACCCCGCGCTGGTTCTCGGGCGTTCAGCTGGTCGACTTCACTCGGGACACGCTCGCGCTGCGCGGCGCGGCGCCTCTGGTCGGAGCCGCGCGCCGCGCGCTGCTTCACGACGACGCGTTGATCGGCGTTTCGGACAACGTGGTCGAGGTGTTCGACATTTCCGACCGCGACGCCCCCGAAGCCCTGGGACGCGCGGATCTCGCGCGTCACATCACGAGCATTCACCCCGTGGGTGACCGGCTCTTGCGCTTCGGCTCGGACTGGTACTCGAACGAAGCGTTGCTCGACGTGGTGGAGGCCGAAAACGCGGAGTCGTTCGAGTCGCTGAGTCGTCTCGACGTGTCCGAGGTCGTCCCGGCGCCGGAGAGCTGCAGCAAGTACAGCGAGGCATACTTCGGCGATGTGCTCTACCGGGAGGGTACGCACGCTTACGTGGCGCGCCGCGGCTACGCGTATGACGAAGCGGAGGACAAGCACGTTTCCACGCTCGGCTTCGTCATCGTCGACACGACCGACGCAGAGAGCATTCGCGCGGTCGGCTACGTGGAGCTCGACCCGGCAACCGCCGGCGAGAGCTTCGGAGAAATCGTGAAGACCGAAAGCGCGCTCTTGGTCGGTCGCACCACGTACGCGTACGACAACGAAACGGGCGAATCGACTCAAAGCTATTCCTACGACGTGTTGGATCTAACGGACCCGAAGCGTCCTCGTGTGGTCGAACGCTTCGAGATGCCCGCGCGGCTCGTGAGCGGCGGCTGGGGACGTGGTTACGCGGGGTGCTCCGTCGACATGGGCTACGGCTGGATGAACTGGGGTTACGGGACCGCTGCACTCGTCTCGGGCGACATCGTGGTGAGCCAACACGAGGAGCCGCTGAAAGACGGCTCGGGGCGTGTGCGCTACTACCTGGACCGCCTCGACGTGAGCGACCCCTCGCGGCCCCGCCTTCTGGACAGGGTGAACGTGCCCGGTGCGGTGGTGCAGTACGACCACGAAACGGAGCGCGCGGTGACGCTCGAGTACACGCTGGACGTCACGGCGGGAGAAGGCGCGGACGCGTGCTACGACAATGCGAACAGCTACTTCGACGAAGACAAGGACGAGTGCCGCGTCTACCGACGCCGCGTGAACTCACTGTCCGTCGCGGGCGGCGTTGCGCGCCGCTTGGACGTGGAGGAGCTCGAGAAGGGGGAGCGTGCCGTTCGCGAGATCGCCATCAGCGACGAACGCGTGTTCTTCAGGTACTTCGAGAAAGACTCGAACGTGGGGCAGCTGGGTGTTCTGGCTCTGTCGGACGACGGAGAGTTCGGGCGGAAGGGTTCGGTCCCCATCAGCGGCTACTGGGGCTCGCTCGTCGCGCGTGGCTCGCGCGCGTTCTTCAGCTCGGAAAACCAGCTGCAGGTCGTTTCGGGCTCCAAGCCGAGCGTTCGCTCGTACCCCATGCCCGGTTGGCACTGCTCCGCGCTGCAGGTGGCGGACGACGTTGCCTACTGCGCCCTGGGCCGGAACGGAGTGGCTCGCTTCGAGCTGGACTGAGCTCGCTCGCAGCGCGAGCGGGCGAGATGCCCCGAACGAAAACGCCCTCGCGCCTTCGGCGCGGAGGCGTTTTCGTTCGAGCGCCCAGGGCGACGACGTCACGCTTCGCGTCGTCCTCGCGCCCTTCGGCGCAGGGCGCCGCGGGCGCGAGATCGCTCCTCGTGCTGAGCGCCTTTGGCGCGGAGGCGTTTCTCTTTCGTATGCCGAGCTGCGATTCGCTCGCGCCGAAATGACGAAACGCCCTCCCGCTGGGGAGGGCGTTTTTGCCGTCGTTCGAGTCACTTGGCTGGCCCGCGGGAGCGGACGCGCTCTACCTTGGGGAGCCGAGGCCCGTTGACCTCGGCCTTGGTTTCTCGCGGCTCTTTGGCCTTCGATTCTCGCGGCTCCTCGGCGTTCAATCGCGAGAGACGTTCTCTCGGCATTTGACCGAAGAGAAGTGAGACTTACGGACGGAAATACACGTTGTCGATGTGCAGGTGCCCGGTTTCCGTTTCTTCTTGGAGCTCGCCGGAGGCGTCGAACGAGGCGCTCGGCGCGAAGACGAGCCCGCCGAAGCGCTCCAGGACGATCTGGCGCGCCGCGGCGTCCGACACCGTGAAGCCTTGCTCTTCGGTCCAGTTGTCCTTGGCCCAGCTGGGATAGGTGAACTGCGAGAGACGGATGGAGAAGCGGCGCGGCGTCGGGGTGACGGCGAGGTCGATGCCGAACTCGCTCCAAATGCCGCCCCACTCGTCGGTGTAGGCGGGGCTATCCAGCTTCACGCGCACGGAGCGCGCCTTGTCCGTCGAGAGCGTGAACACCACGCGGTCGTAGCCGCTCACGTCCGCTTCGCCGTCCACCGCGATGCCCACGCCGACGTACTCGTCGTACGCCGCGGCGCTCGGGTTCCGCGTGAACAGGAAGTTGAAGAGGAGATCGGCGTTTCCGGAGAGCGGTGACTCCGTGTTCCACAGCGCCTCGTACGTGGCGGACTCGTCACCGTACTGGAACACGAAGCTGGGCTCGGTTTGAGCAGACGGCTCGGCGAACTCGAAGTTCGTCACGCCGTCGATCGAGAGGCCGGCGTCGGGGGTTTCTCCGTTCAACACCTCCTCGGGGAGGTCGTCGTCCACGGGCGGCCCTTCCTCGATGAGGCCGGCGTCGAGCAGACTCTGGAAGTCCGTGCGCATCTTGACCAGCAGGTTTTGCAGCTCGGCCACGCCCGATTCCCAGGCGGAGGCGTCGAGCAAGATGTCCTCCTCCACGATGGGAGCGATTTGCGCGCGGCGCTTGGCCAAGCGCGCGTTCAGGACGTCCGTCGACAGCGGGCCTTTCAAGAGGTCCGCGCCGATTTCCACGAAGCGCGACCACGACGTTTGCGCCAAGAGGTCCAAGAACGGATCGCAGCGCGGCGGCGTGATGCGCGTGCTGCCGTCCGCCTCCCACACGGGGCGCGGAAGGCAGTCCGTGGGCGTGGAGTTCCAGTCTGGGACGGCCGGCGCCGTGATCCACTGCTCCGGATACATGTAAGGATCGAACTGCCAGAACGTGTTGTCCAAGTCCCACGGAATCAGGTGAAAGCGCGGGTCCGGGCCGTCGTCGTGGTAGATGTAGAAATTGTGCGGCCGATATGGCGAGTAAAACGCCATGATGCCGTCCCAGTTTTTGATGGCGCGATCGACCGCGATGTAGCGGAGCACGTGCTCCAGATCGATCCAGCTCTCCATGCGCTCCACGAAGGTTTCCGGCGTGGACCCTTCGATGGCCTCCGCGAACGCTCGGAAGGCGGAAACGTCCGCGGCTTCTTCGTTCGTCTCCAGCGCTTCGACGAACTGGGAGTCCGGGGACTCCGTGCGCGGCCAAACCTCCTTGTAGAGGTTGCCGTCCGCTCCGTCGGGGTAGTGCGCCTTGGTGTATCGGCCGTCGACGTCCTCGACCGCGATGAAGAGACCCTGAACTTCGCCGTTGATGATCACGCGCGCCGGCACGGCGCGCGGCCCGTCGACCCCGAAGGCCGCGAAGGTTTCGTAGGCGAGAAACTCGCGTAGCTTGGAGGCGTCGCCCATCGACGCGTGCAGATTGAGCCGCTTGAGGCCGTCGAAGCGCGCGTTGTCGTCGTACTTGTCGAACTTGAGCTTGTACGACAAGCGAGCGCACTCATCCTCGTAGCTGCGCACGCCGCCGTTTTCGTCCCAGCAATGGTGAAGCGAGTACGCGCCCTTGTGGCGAAGGCCGATTTCCTCGATGGAGACGTCCTCGAACCCGGCGCCGCTGATTTCCACGGCGGCGGGCAAATAGACTTCCTCGTTGCCGTGCTCCTCGAGCTGGTTGAGATCCGGCTCCGCGACCGTCAGGTGAATTTCCAAGACCTGGTCTTCGGTGAACGTGAGATCGCCCGGCAGTGGGTCCCTGCCGTCCGCGCCGCCGGCTCCGCCCAGGCCTGCTCCGCCCGTGCCCGCGCTCGAGCCTCCGGTTCCGCCGCTTCCATCGGCCTGAATGCCGTCCCTCGAGCAAGAGAGGGTAAGCGCCCCGAGAATGGCGAGTGCGAAGGAACTCTTGAGAAAAGCCATAGAAGGTGTGCGGACGGTACCATGCTCGCCGTCGAACGAGGTTGTGGTGTGGTGGAAATCGTGCAGCTGGCGGCCATCGCGCGCGGAGTCGCGCCGCCCCCTTGTTGCATGCCCAAAGGGGTCGGTTGCTGCGATCAAAATTCGGCGGCGTGCTCGATTGAGGGGATGCGGACTCCACGTCGGCCGGTGGGACCGAGTGCCGGCCAAAGGGCCGCGACGTGGTGAGGCTCCTGCCGCGGGTGCTCGGCTGTGGGCGTCGTGTGGGGACGGGGGCACTCAGGCCCGTGTGGGCGATGCCGTGCGCTCGCTCGGGCGCGGGCGCTCAGGTGTGGGACGCCTGAGAGGCACGCGGTCGACTGGAGGAGCTGCTGGGAGGGACGGAGAGCTCGAGTCCGTGGAATCGAAGCGCCGTCACGACGCCGTTCACGCGCGTGGGGTGGGTGTCTTGGAAGTGGAGGTGAAGGTCGCTCACGTCCTGCACGTCCAGCCCTTCGAGAGTCAGGCGAGCGACACCGAGCGGTAGCTCTTCGAGCTCCAAACGCAAAGCGCGTAGCGCCCCGACCAGCTCTCCGAGCCGCGCGGAGCCTTCCACGACGTGGTGCACCTCCCCGCGCAGCGTGAGCTCGTCCACACGAACGCGCCTCACCGCCTCGTCACTTCCCACGTGGGCCAGGGTGAGGCGTAGGTCGAGGTTCTCGGCGCCCAGGTGCTCGAGTGCAAAGGGGGAGTTGCCTTCGCGCTCTGCGCTCTCCTCCGCGGCGGAAGGAGGCTGACCCGCGGCCAGCTGCGCTCGAGGGAGCGTCGCGAGGCGTACGCGGTTCTGCTGGGCGAGCGCGAGGTCCGGGGAGCTGAGCGGCCACACGACGAGCTGTTTGCCGCGCCCGCGGGTCGGCAGGAGGGGTATCCCGAGCTCCAAGCCGAGCGCGCCGTCTCGTACTGCGAAATCGAGCAACGCGTTCTCCAGCGTGGCCAGGTTTCCCTCGAGACGTCGAAAGTCGAACGAGCCCTTTTCAATCGGAACGCGGAGCTCGTGGGTGCGGCGATTCGTCCCCAAGAGTGGGATTTTGAGGTCGAGCAGCACGTCGACGTTCAAGTGGCCGCTGAGCCCGTCGAGCACGCGGAGGTACGGCTCGAGCGCCGCGAGATCCAGCGGGCGGGACACGCCGTTTCCATGGGGGCGGTCGTCGTTCGAATCGACGAGATACCCGGTGATGGACGCAGTGCCGAGCTCGGCGTCACGCACCGTTGCGCGACCGTTTCGCCAGGATACGCCGCGGCCAGCGACCGCGTGCGCGCTGAGCTCGACGCCTTGCGCCGAAAAGCGAAGCTCCGGACTCTCCACGCTTTCGGCCTCGAGCTGGGCGCCTGCCCCCCAGCCTACGCGCAATTCTCGTACGGTCAGGGAGTCGGCGATGGCGCTCACCGCGCCGTCACGGAGGCGAAAGCCCCGAATTTCGAGCGTGTCGATGACGACCTGGCCCGTCGCGTCGCTGGCCGTGACGACGAGCCCTTCGAGACGCACTTGCCCTTCGACGTGAAACGCTCCGACATCGAGCGCGGAGCTCTCTGCGTGGAGTGCGGCTGCTCCAGCGCGGAGCGCCAGACGCGAGCCTTCTCGGGTGAGCTCGGTGAACAAGTCACGGGCGGCGAGCTCACCCTCGGTCAGGCGCACGCTCCCGAAAACTATGCCGATGGCCGCAAAGACGACCTCTCTGGCTGCAGCGCCGGTCAGCGTGAGGCGCCCCTCGGCTTGCTCGAGCGCGCCGGTGACGTCCAACGCGGAACGTAACTCCACCTTCTGCGGCAGACCGTCTGCGGCTTCGGAAAGTAGAAGCGAAAGGCCGCGTGTTTGAAGGCTCTCCAAAGCGAGACGCATACGTTCTTGTACGGTCCTTCGCCGAACCGGTTCAGCGCAGCTTCGACGGTGGCCTGGAAACGCCTTGCTTGCCCCTCAAGGGAGGGGGACGGAGCCGGTCAACAGATCCACCAGGACCAGCCAATCCTCCTGGGGGACGGTCGCCAGCATCACGGGCACGAGCGGCGCGAGGGTCGCGGCCAAGAGCACCAGGACGTCTCGTTTGCGGATGAGCACGTAGCTGATGGAATTGACGCTCTCGCGGTACGTCGTGGCCATGGCCGTCAAGCCGTCCACTTCTTGGTAGCGGGCGGGGCTCGGTCTCGGGTCACGCGACAAATGTCGTCGGAAGCGACGCCCCGAGCGCGCTGCAAAACCCCCGAGGTACTTGAGCCCTTCACTGCGTGCGCGCACCAAGAGCGGGGTAAAGACGAGCAGCGGGCCGAAGGCGATGAGCGCGCCCGCAGAGCCGAACAGAAGAAGGAGCGGCTTGAAGCTGGCCAGGGTCTGACCTGCGCCGAAGCGGGAGCCCCACTCCGCGCACACCACGGCTGAAACCACGAACAACAGCGCCGCGCAGTAGAGGATGGAGGGGTAGCGCAGAAAGCCGATGCCCCCCGAGCGATCGGGGTGCGTTGGAACCATTTGCAGGGGCAGCCTCGAGAGGCCGACAAGCAGCCGACACCAAAGCAGCCACCGCCAGAGCGAGCGCCACAAGAGAAAATGAAAAAGAGGCAGATCGGTCAGCAGGTACCATTTTTGAGCTGCGCTGAGACTGTCGCTCAAGCTGATGCCGCGGAGAGACACGTGGCCGTGGAGAGCCAGTACGGCGAACGAAATGCCCGTGAGCGCAATGAGGAGCTCGGGTACGTTGGAGTCCGCGACCCGCACGACTCTGCACAAGAGACGGTCGAAGCGCGGCAGAGCGTCTCGAGGCAGAAACGACTGATTCGAGAGCTCGCGCAACGCCGTCGTGCACACCACTGGAAAAACGTGGTCCAGGGCGACGAGCAGAGGCGTTGCGATCAGCATTCTCACGTGCACGGCCGGGTCACGGAGCAAGACCTCCGGCGTTCCCGTTTGGACTTCCCGGGCCAGTCCGAACGCCACGATGGGCACCCACGTGAGCACGAAAAGCCACGAGATTTGCTCGGACAGGCGCGTCAAGTGGCACGCGCGCTCGATGACGCGAAGGAGCCCGCCCTCCCCGAACTTGTACTTCAACAGAATGCGGTCGCACGAGGTCTGCGTGCGTCGCGGCACACGCAAACGAGTGCGTCTTCGACGAGGCTCGCCTGCTCGAAGCGGCGCTTCCGCGCGGCTCCGGCTCGTCGCGCCGTGGTCGACATCGGAAACGTGAGGCATCGTTCGGGCTTCCTCGTCGTCACGCGCGCCCCGTCAGGGTACGAATCGTCAAGAGCTCGACCACACGTTTTCGCGGGAGCAGCTGGGCTTCGACCACCAAATCGACCACGCTGCGCTTCGTTTCCAATGCCTTGTTCGCGAGCTCCGTGGCCGCGGCGTAGCCGATGTACGGTATCAAAGCCGTCACGACGCCCACCGACGACGCGCTTTGTTGCGCGAGGTGCTCGGTGTTGGCGGTGATGCCGAGCACGCAGTTGTCGCGCAGCGTGGCCAGGGCGCCCGTCATCCACTTCAGGTTCTCGAACAGCACGTGAGCCATCACGGGCTGAAATGCGTTGAGCTGCAGCTGGCCGGCCTCGGCGGCCATGGTCAGGGTCACGTCGCCGCCCGCCACCACGAACGCGATTTCGCTCACCACCTCGGGGATGATGGGGTTCACCTTGCCCGGCATGATGCTGGAGCCGGCTTGGCGCGGCGGCAGGTTGATTTCTCCGAGGCCCGCGCGCGGACCGGACGACAAAAGGCGGAGGTCGTTGCAAATTTTGGAGAGCTTCGTCGCGACGCGCTTCAACGCCGCCGACACCTCCATGAACACGCCCACGTCGGTCGTCGCCTCGATGAGGTTCGGTGCGGTGCTGAATTCGTAGCCGGTAATTTCGGCGAGGTGGCGCCGGGCCGCCTCCGCGAAGCGCGCGTCGGCCGCGATGCCCGTGCCGATGGCGGTGGCGCCGAGGTTGATTTCTCCGAGCTTGGTGAGAAGCCAGGAGAAGGCCGCGTGGTCCTTCACCAGTGTTTCGGCGAACGCTTCGAACTCCTGTCCGAGCGTCATGGGTACGGCGTCTTGCAGCTGCGTACGGCCCACCTTGACCACGTCGGACAGCTCTTCGCCCTTGGAGCGAAAGGCGCGCTCCAGGCGCCGAAGCTCTTTGAGCAGTCGTTCGATGGAGAGCCGGAGGCCCACTTTGAACGCCGTCGGGTAGCTGTCGTTGGTGCTCTGGGACAAGTTCACGTGGTCGTTCGGATCCAGGTGCTCGTAGCCGCCGCGCGGGTGCCCCGCGAGCTCGAGCCCGCGATTGGCGATTACCTCGTTGGCGTTCATGTTGGTCGAGGTGCCGGCCCCCCCCTGCATGATGTCCACGACGAACTGGTCGAACAGGCGCCCCTGCTTGATGTCTTCGCAGGCGCGATCGATGAGCGCGGCGCGCTCCTGGTCGAGCCCACCGAGCTCGGCGTTGGCGCGCGCCGCCGCCTGCTTGACGCAAGCGAAGCCGAAGACGAGATCCGGGTAGACCGAAATGGGTCGCCCGCTGATCGGGAAGTTCTCGAGCGCTCGGGCGACGTTGATGCCCCAGTAAGCGTCGAGGGGGACGGCTTTGGAGCCGAGGCTGTCGGTCTCGGTCCTCGTCGCCTTGCCTTCCGGCAAGGTCGTCCGCCGACTGCGACCGAACGATCGATCCGCGAGTGCGTGCTCCGTCATGGTCGTCCCCCTTTCCTGGTCTCAGGCGCGGGCCTCTCGCTCGGCGCGCCGAATCAAGAACTCGGACAGGAGCGGCACCGGCCTACCCGTCGCGCCCTTCTCCTCGCCGGAGACCGAGCTGGTGCCGGCGATGTCGAGGTGAGCCCACTTGTACTTCTCGGCGAACTTTCCGAGAAAACACGCCGCCGTGACGGAGCCCGCTGGGCGTCCTCCGAGGTTCGAAAGGTCCGCGAAGTTGCTCTTCAACTGCTCCAAGTAGTCGTCGTAGAGCGGCATCGGCCACGCTCGATCGCCGGTCTCGTTGCCGCACGCGAAGAGCTCTTGTCCGAGCTTCTCGTCGTTCGCGAAGAGGCCGCTCGCCACGCCGCCCAGCGCGATGACGCAGGCGCCCGTCAGCGTGGCGATGTCCACCACGCAAGCCGGATCGAAGCGTTCGGCGTAGGTCAGAGCGTCGCACAGAATGAGCCTGCCTTCCGCGTCCGTGTTGAGGATCTCGATGGTGAGGCCGGACATGGACTTCACCACGTCACCCGGTCGCGTCGCGTCGCCGCCGGGCATGTTCTCCACGGCGGGTACGATGCCCACCAGGTTGATCGGCAGCTTCAAGGTGCCGACGGTCTTCATCGCGCCGAACACGCTGGCCGCGCCGCACATGTCGTACTTCATCTCGTCCATGTCCGCGCCTGGCTTGAGCGAGACGCCGCCGGTATCGAACGTTACGCCCTTGCCGACGAGCACGATGGGCTTGGCCTTGCCGCCGCCCTGGTAGTTCATGACGATGAACTTGCAGGGCTGCTTGGATGAGCGGCCCACCGAGAGCGCGGAGCCCATGCCCAGCTTCTCCATGTCGGCCCGCTCCAGGATTTCCACACTGAAGCCCAAGTCCTTGCCGAGCTCGACGGCCTTCTCGGCCAGGAACGTCGGATGGCAAACGTTGCCGGGCAGGTTGCCGAGATCTTTCGTGAGCGCCATGCCCGCAGCGATGGCGGCGCCGCGCGCGACTGCCCGATTGAGCTCGTCGCTGTGCTTGTCGACGAGCAGCGAAAAGCGCTCCGCTCCGCGATTCTTGTCGCTGTCCGCTTTGGGTGCGGCGAAGCGATACGCGCTGTCGGCGAGGAGCAGCGCCGCGTGTTGAACGCGCCACGCGAGGTTACGATTCTTCGGCGTGGCCTCCGTCAGGGTCACGACGGCTTCCTTCGCGGCCCCCCGGGAAAGCGCATCTCCGGCTCCTTTGAGCGCCCCCCAATATGCCTTGTCTCCGAACTCCCTCCGCCGCCCCAGGTTGACCAAGAGCACGCGTTCGGCGCGAGTGCCCGGGACGTCGTAGAGCAGAATGGATGTGCCGACGCCTTCGTCGAAGTCCCCGCGTTCGACGAGCGTGCGGAGCTTGCCTTGTGAGGCTTTGTCGATGGCCGCCGCGGAGGGCAAGAGCTCCCCGTCGGAAAACGCGCCAACCACGAGCACGTCGGTCTTGGTTTCTAGCGGAGCTCCTGCCTCGAGTTCGATTTGCATCTCCCTGCCTCCCTTCGTCGGAACGGCTCTGCGTTCCGACCTCGCCCCTGGCGCGAGTGGCAGCTGAAACTGCGTCAGCTCGACTCAGTTGCTCCGGCCCCACGCGCCCCCTACCTACTGAGCGAATTCCCCACGCCGCGCAAAGGACACTTGGACTGTCCCAATGCGGCCTGCGTGGCGAACCCGCTGGGATATGGCTCTTTCAGCAGGGGACGAGATGGCACGGCGGGAAAGAAGGCTGCACGGAAACGCGCGTGGGCGCGCCCCCTTTCAGGAGCGCGCCCACGTTGGAGGCCAGCGCGAGTGAGCCTTCGGACTCAGAAGCCCCAGGGCAGCCCCAGCACCTGCCACAAGGCGAGCAGCACGACCCAAGCCACGAACACGATGATCACGTAGGGCAGCATCAAGGCCACCACCGTGCCCACGCCCGCGCTCTTCTGGTACTTTTGTGCGAAGGTGACGATGAGCGCGAAGTACGCGTTGAGCGGAGAGATGGCGTTGATGGGACCGTCGCCCACGCGATAGCCCGCGAGGACCGCCTCGGGCGACACACCGAGGCGCATCAAGAGCGGCACGAACACGGGCGCAAAAATGGCCCACTTGGGAATGGCGCCGGTCATGATGAGGTCGAGAATGGCCACGACGACCACGAAGCCGACGAGCAAGGGCAGCGCGCCCAAACCGGCGCTCTCCAGGAAATCGCCCATTTTCACCGCGGCCAGCGTGGCCATGTTGGTGTAGGTGAAAAACGCCAGAAACTGGCTGATGACGAAGAGCAGGAAGATGAGGCCGGCCAAAGTGCCGACAGCTTTTTCCATGGCGGTCGTGACGTCCGTGCTGCTCTTGATGGTGCCAGCGCCGATGCCGTAACCGAGTCCCGCCGCCAAGAAGAGGAGCGTGATGAGCACGATGAGCCCGTTCATCAGCGGTGAGTCACCGACGAGCGCGCCGGTCTCCGGATTGCGCAGCGGCGCGTTCGCGGGCAGAGACAAGAGCGCAAAAAACCCGAGCACGATGAGCACGCCGTAGAGTGAGTAGCGGAGGCCCTTGGACTCCGCAGCACTGAGCGCGCCTCCCCCCGGTGCGGCGCCCTCACCCACGTACGTGCCCAGGCGTGGCTCGATCACCTTCTCTGTGATGAGGCTCACGAGCACCGTGAGCACCAGCACCGACGCAACCGAAAACCAGAAGTTGGCCGTGAGGTCGACGGACAACGCTGGGTTCATCAGGTGAATGGCGTCGTTGGTGATGCCAACGAGGATGCCGTCCAGCGGCTTGATGAGGATGTTCACGGAGAACACCGCGGCGACGCCCGCGAACGACGCGGCGAGGCCTGCCAGCGGGTGTCGGCCGACGCTCAGATAGGCGCTGGCGGCGAGCGGAATGAGCACCAGGTAGCCAGCGTCCGCGGCGATGCTGGACACGATGCCGACGAACACGAGGATGTACGTGAGCAGCTTGGCCGGCGCGACCAGCACGAGCTTGCGGATGAGCGCGTTCACCAGGCCGGCAGACTCCGCCACGCCGACGCCGAGCATGGCGACGATGATGACGCCGACGGCGTTGAAGTTCATGAAGTTCTGAATCACCTCGGCGTACATGAAGCGGAGCCCGGCGCCGGTGAGCAGGCTCTCTGCCTTGGTGACAGTCTGTTCGACGGCGTGCGTCTCCGGGTTGATCGCGTCGTAGGTGACACTGGCGCCCATCATGTAAAAGACGTGCGACAAGAGCACGACGAGCGCGATGAGGACGACGAAGATGACCGCGGGGTGCGGCACCTTGTTTCCCACGCGCTCGACGGCGTCGAGCATCTTCTGCACGGTCCCTTTTCCGCCCTTCGGCGGTCGCCCCGTCCCTCGCGCGCCGTTGCGCGAGAAGTCGTCCATCGTCGTTTGGCTCATCTGGGCTCCGAGCTCCGCTGCGTCGGCGGGCAATCGAAAAACGAAGTTTCCGGGCGCGAACGGCACAACCATGCGCGCGTCGCGAGTCGAACGACCACGAGAACGCGCGCACGCCCGAGGTTCGAAGTCAGGTGCCCGAACGTGGGACGAGCGGATCGGCTTCCGAGACGAACAGACTCAGGCCGAGACGCTGGGCCAAGAAGCGCGCAGCGAGCTGGCCTTTGACGCTGTTGCCGGCAGCATCGAGGCGTGGCCCGAAGGTGCCCAGCGCACCCTTGCCCGGTGCGACTGCCACGATGCCTCCACCGATGCCGCTCTTGCCCGGGACGCCGACGTCGTAGAGCCAGTTACCAGAGGTCTCATACATGCCCGCGGTGGCCATGACGGAGAGCGCGTAGTGGCAGGTGAGAGCGCTGACGACGCGCTCGCCCGTCAGCGGATTGACTCCGCCGTCCGCCAGGGTGGCGCCCATGACCGCCAAGTCCCGGGCGCTCACCGCGAGCGAGCACTGGCGGGTGTACAGCTCGGTGGTGAGCGAAGGGTCGGCGCCGAGACGGCCCAAGCCGTGGAGCAGCCACGCGAGGCCGTGATTTCGATGATGGGTGCGCACCGCCGAGGCGTACACTTCCTCGTTCATCGCGAGCTCGTGGCCGGCGAAGCGCGAAAGTCCCTCGCGCAAGAAACGCCACTTGTCCTCGGCGTCTTGGCCAGGAGTCAAGCTCGTCGTCGCGAGCGCCCCGGAGTTGACCATGGGGTTGGTGCGTCCGTCGGGGCTGCGGTCGACGGCCTCGGCTGAATTGAACGGAAGCCCGGTGGCGTTCGCGCCGAGCAGCTCGCGCGCGTGGTCGGGGCCCAACGCCTCACACACCAGCGCGAACACGAACGGCTTGGACACGCTCATGATCGAAAACGTGTGGTCGGCGTCGCCGACCGCGTAGGGCTGTCCGCTGGTGCCCATCACGCAGATGCCGAACAAATCGGCGGGGACGCGTTCGAGCGCCGGATACACGTCGGAGGGTTGCCCGTCTCGATCGCCGGCGAACTCCTGGTGGGCCTTGGTGAGCAGCGCCAGCACGCGCTCGGCGGAGGGAAGGTGACCGGTCGAGACGAAGGTCGATTCGCGCATGGTTCGCTCCGTCAGAACGCCATCGTCAGCTGCAGCGTTGCTACGTGAGTCGTGCCGACGATGAACGGCAGCTGAAAATCTCCCAGGGTTTCTTCGTCGGGGCTCCGCTGATCCAGGTAGGCGTAGCGGAGCTTCAGCACGAGCTCGGGCGGCTGAATGAACCAAGCCACTTGTCCTTCTGCTTCCAGCACGCGGTCGTCCTCGAGATCCAGGTTGGGATCGATCCAGTTGAAGCGGCCTCCTACGCCGATGGTCTCGTCCCAGACGTTCACCATCACCTGGCCCCAAGCGCCTTGAGAGTCGTAGCCCGGCAGCGGATCGTCCTCGTCGATGTGACGGAAGAAGTACTCTCCGAACACGATGAAACGGCCGCTCTGGAACCAGACGTCGCCGCCCACCGTCATCATCGTGCGCGAAACCAAGAGCGGCAGCGGGTCGAGCACGCTGTTGGTCGGGTTGTAGTTTTCGACGTCGGTCTGGAGCTTGCCGTAGTACCCCTGCGCGGTGAACGAAGCGAGCGTAGGGAGGCTCTCCCCGTCTGGCGTGAAGGGCAGCTCGTTCGCGTTGATGGGACCCCAGGGACTCAAGGTGACGCGTCCCTCGGCGATGTAGTTGTCCGGATCGTTTTCGGCTTCGAGCAGCGGCGAGCCGCCATAAATGCCCGCCCAGTAGTCGAAGATGCCGTCCTCGATGCTGCCGAACAGGGTGAGGCCCTTCTGGCGGCCGGACCAAAAGAACCCCGAGACCGCCGCGTAGTCCGGGAAGAAAATGTTTTGCGGCGCGAAGGCGGTGTGACGCGAGACCGGTGTTCCTTGCTGACCGTAGCGCGCGCCGAACTCGTCCCAGGGCTGCACCTCGACGTTGGCGCTGAGCAAGAACGCGTTCTCCTGCGCGAGCTCCATGGCCACGGCGTAACGAAACCAGGGACGAAAGAAGTTGCCGCGAATGGCCGGCCTGACGAAGGCGAGTGAGCCTCGCTGGTCCTTTTCGCCTTCTGTCCACGCGGGCTCGAACTTCAGCGCGGCCGTGAGCGCGACGCGCATCATGTAGTTGCCGTCGTCCGACTGGATGTGGAATCCGTTGTCGCGCGTGTGGCCCGCGTGCCCCGGCTCTTCACCGGGCGGATCCGGGTCACCGTCGTGCACCTCCGTTACGTTGCCGTAGCTCTCGTTGTCGGGTCGATCCGAGGCCGCCGTCGAGGTTCCTCCGGGTGCGTCTCGTGCCTGGCTGCCCGTCGTGACCCCGGCGTCCGCGGGCGTCGTCGTCACGTGTGCGGGCTGTGAGGCGACCGCCGCCGGCGGCGGCTCGGGGGCGGGCTCCGTCGTTTCAGGTGGACGAGGCTCCTGGCTGTCGCTGGGCGGCGCCTCCTCGGCGGCAGCGTCGGGGGAGGGCGTGTCCGGTGAGGGAGCGGTTTGAGCGACCGTTCTGAGGGTCACCAGCATGCACGAGATCGACAGCCGCCCCGCCAGGGTTCGATGAAGCATCCGTGGGTCTTCTCCTTGCGGCGGACGATCCGCACTTTCCTCCCTGGCAGCGGCGGGCGCCTCACTCGACTTAAGCCGCGAGCTTTCGCGCCCGAGGGACGCCCTTTGGCGATTGAACGAGGTGTCTGCGTGATCAGCTCGTTTCGCCCAGCTGGTGCGCTGCGACGGCGTCGACCAAGGAATGAAAGTCGGCGCGCGAAAAGCGGGAGCCACTCGTGAGCCAGTCGACGTGATCGCCTAAGACTTGGTCGTCGCGGAAGTGTCCAATCACGTCCAGGTGATCGGCCTCACCGGCCCACAACACGTCCCCCCACAGCATGCTGAGCGTCGGCACCACACCGTCGTTGTCCGCCGTGGTCGGGGCTCGGTTCAATGCTGCTTCGAGGGTGGAGAGGACGTCCGGGCTCGGTGCGCCGTACGGATAGCGCGCGTGCTGACGCGCGGTCACGCGGTGCATGAGCCCATACAAGGCCGCGGTCATCGCCGTGTACGGCGTGCGCACGCGGCGGAGAGCTCGCCGCGTGCTCGGAGGAGGAGCGGCGGCCACGACGCAGCCGTAGCGCACGTGCTCGGCGTTTCGAATGGACGTGTTCGAGAGATCCATCGCCTCGGGAGAAATCTGGACGATGGCCCCTTGGTCCACCGTGATCTTGCGCAGGAAATCTTTGAGTTCTCGACGGGCGTCGTCGTCCACGAAGCGGAGCAGCGCATTGGCGAATTCCGTCATTGCTTCGCGTTCTGTCCGAGACGTTCGCTCGGGATCGCGGAAGCGGAGCAGGAGACGAGACAGGAGCGCTAGCCAGGGCTCTCCCAGGCGCAGCGCCACGATGGTGAGGAGGCTGCCCGCGTAGAGGAGGCGCGCGCCCGACAGAGTGGTGAAGTGGCTCGCGAGCGGTGTTCCGTAGTGTGGTGAGCTCATGGTGACGAGGGTCGACACGCGCCTCGTCCAGGCCATGTGCTCTCGGGGAACACCGAGCTTTACCGTCGGCGAGAGCGCGTGCCTGGCGTCGATGCCGCCGGTGGAGTGGCCGATCAGGTGGATGGAGCCCCGTCCGTCGGAATCGCAGCTGGCGACCGTGTTGGCCAAGATCAACACTCTCTCTCGGATGGACGAAGTGGGCGGCGTGGGCACGTCTGCGAAGCGAACGGGCACACCGCGGATGCGGTAGCGCATTTCCAAGCCTTCTCGCAGGTGATGGAAATAGTCGTAGCCCGCCAGCTCACCGAACCCGAACATGCCTGGAATGAAGTAGACCGAGTGCATCGCGAGGTTGGCGTGCGTTGGGCTCCGGTGTCATCGTCGGGAGAGAGCTGACGACGGGCTCGCTTGGCGCTTGGGGACGCGCTCTGGCCAGGGTGATTCACGCCTAGTCTTGGGAGCGTCCGCGCCGCCAGCTGAGTAAGAGCGAGCCGGCCGGCGACGAGAGAACGGCGGCTCTCGGTCCTCCGTCGTCTCGGGGAAAGGTGACGCGATGCCCACGTCGTTCGAGCGTCCACTCCTGATGTTTTCGGCGCTGATGGCCATTTACAGCCCGCTCGCCTCGCTTTCCTCGTACTTTCCGGTGGTCGCCAAGGTGGGGCGAGCTGATCAGCGGCGCCTTTGCGTGGGCGTGTTCATTTACGTCACCATCTTCGCGCAGGTTGCGCTGTGGGTGGGAGAGCCGCTCCTGAGGCTCTTGGGTCTCACGACGGCCGCGCTGACCACGACGGGCGGCATCGCTCTCCTCTATGCCGCGGTGCCGCTCATGCGCGGCGTGGACGAAGGAGCGGCGGCTCACGAGGATGGACGGGGGGGCGCGAGCGGGACGGGCTCTTGGCGAAAGTACTTGCTCATGCCCACGACGTTTCCCCTCACGGTCGGAGGTACGACGTTCGCGGTCATCGTGTCCTTTCGATCCGAGGCAAAGAACCTGGGCGAAGTGACGGCCCTGGCCGTGGTCGCCGTGCTCTACGCGCTCGTGACGGCGCTCACCATCTACGTGTCGGGGCACCTCGAGCGGCGCATGGCGAACAAGACCCGACTTCTTCTGCAGCGGCTATCTGGCATTTTGCTCACCGCCATCGCGGTCACCTTGCTCACGAACGGCATTCCGCGCCTCGTCATGAAGACGCTGGAGGACACCCCGATTGAAGGCAAAACCCGTTGAGCTGACGTCGTGGCGCGATTTCGTCGAGGATCTCGAGCAGCTGGGCTTCGGTAAGAACAGCGCGCTCGAGTGGCTCAGCGCGCTCGGGACGTTCATTGGCGTTTGGCTGCTCTTGGCGTTCGCGCACGCGCTCTTGGCGCGCGGGCTGCGCGCGGTCGAAGCCAAGCGCCCCAGTCAAGCGGTGCGCGTTCTGCGTGACGTCATGGGCGCCACGCATTGGTACTTTTTCGCTACAATCGCGCTTTTGGTAGCGCGCCACTACGTGCAAGTGCGCGGCGCCGTGGAGGATACGCTCCGCGCCTTCACCATCATCGCGGTCTTCACGCAAATTGGCCTGTGGATCCAGCGCGTGGTCCAAGCCGGCGTGACCATGTGGGCGGCCCGACAGGACTCTGCCCGGCGCGTCACCTTGGCCGGGGGCATTCAGTTCGTCACGCGGCTCGTGGTTTGGCTCTTCGTCGTCATGCTCGTGCTCACGTATCTCGGCGTCGAGATCAGCGCGGTGGTGGCGGGCCTGGGCGTGGGCGGTGTCGCGGCCGCGCTCGCGGTGCAGGGGCTTTTGGCCGACATTTTTGCCGGTCTCGCCATGTACTTCGACAGGCCGTTCGACATCGGGCACTTCGTGGTGGTCGATGGGCTGGAAGGACGGGTGACACGCATCGGGCTGCGCACGACGCGCGTTCGTGCGATCGACGGCGAGGAAATCGTCCTTCCCAACGCCGACCTGGCGAAGTCCCGTATCCTGAACTTGGCGCGCTTGAAGGAGCGTCGCATCGTCATCGTGTTCGGCATCGAGTACGGCGTCTCGACAGAGACGCTGGAGCTCGCCCGCAAGGTGACCGAGGAGGTCATCCGCGCCGAGCCGCGGGCACGGCTCCAGCGCGTCAACTTCAAGGACTTCGGCGCCGAATCGCTGGAATTCGAGGCGGCGTACTTCGTGCTTTCTCCGGAGGCGCGCGTCTGGATGGACGTGCGACACCACATCAACATCGAGCTCTATCGACGCTTCGAGGAAAACGGAGTGCCGTTCGCGAGCCCCGCGCGCACCTTCTACTTGAGGCACGAGCGCCCGCGCGGGGCCGGTTCGCCAGCGGCTCCGCCCGACGTACACTGAGCCGTTTCGCTGGCTGGCGCGTTGGCGCTTCGGCTTCCTGCTGCGCGCCCGATTCGAAATGCTCAGCTTTTCGCGGCGGCGCGAGTCGCCTTGCGTTTGGGGGAAGTGGTGCGGCGAACCTCCGCCCGACGCTGCTTGGAGCCGGACTTGGCGCGGTTGGCGGCGCGCCGCGTCGACTTGCGGCTCGGCTTTCCGGTCGCCGAGTCTTCGAGGGTGGCGGTGGCCTTCTGTCCACGTCCGACGTTGCGACGCGCCGTGGACCCGCCTCCCGCCTTGCGATCGCTCGCGCTCACGCCGGGCGCGGCCGTGTCCACGAAGGCGTCGCGCCGCGCCTTGTCGGGGCGCGCGGCCACGCTCGCCAGGTTCGCCTTCGAACGGCCGACGCGTCGCCCGATGAGCGCTCCTTCGGCGGGCGGTGGGTTCACCTTTCTCCGCGCAGGTGCCTTCTTGCGCGTCGTCTTGGCGGAGGCGCGGCCACGCGAGACGCCCGCCCGGCCCAAGCTGCGCCGCACCGCGCGCTCTGCGGTCGAGCTCGCCGTGTCGAAGGCGTGCGTCGCGTCTACGCCGAGTGATTCGACGACGACGCTGGGTGCGTCGCTCATCACCACTTTGATGCGCGAGCGCGTGTCCACGCCGCCGCGGGGTCCGTTGATGTCCTCGAAGCGAACGCTGACCCGCTCGATGGAGGTGGCGAACTTTCCGAGCTTGCGGCCGAGCTTGGCGCGCACGTGGTCGCCGAGACCTTCGTGCCCCGAGGTGCCGATGGTGCGTACGTGCAGCGGCGTCTGCCAGACTTCGCCGCGGCCGGTCAGCGTTTTGTCGGGCCTGGGAACCTTACCCACGAAGGGTGAACGACGCGGAGATCGTGCCATGCGAACGACTGAACGGCACGATCGAGCGTCCGCTCACGAAAGCGCCTCGCTCGTACACAGCCCGCCCGCAGAGGCCGGATCGCTGCCTCTGTTCTTGAGGGTCTTTCTCGCATCGAGAGCGTCAAGAGACACTTCGTCGAACGAGTCTCCGAACTAAGCTTCAGCGAGGGCGGCCCGGCTCTCCCGATTTCGGCCGGCGGCTCCCCGGGGCGCGCCTTGTAGGGCGGGGCCGCTCTTCGGGCGGGCTGCCGAGCGTACGTGTGGCGGGGCCGTTCAAGACCTCACCTCGCGCGTTGAAGCGGCTGCCATGACAGGGGCAGTCCCAGCTCTGCTCCAATTCGTTCCAATGCACGTGGCAGCCCAAGTGAGGGCAGACGGCCGAGTGCGTGTGAAGCACGCCGTCGTCGTCGCGTGAAACGGCGAGCATGTGCCCGTGAGCGTCTCTCACCAGGCGTCCCTTGCCCGGGGCGAGCGCCGCGGTGAGCACCTCGTCGCCTCGGTCGAGTCGATCCAGCGCGAGGCGGGCGGGGAACGTCATGTTCTCGCTGAGGTAGCGCTCTGCTTGCGCCAGCGGCTTCACGCGCGTTGCGGCGAACAGCGAAGCCCAAGGGCTCTCGATGCGCTCGACGGCCGCCGTGAGGAGCATGGCAGAGAGCACTCCGAACGTGATACCCGTCCCGGAGAAGCCCGTCGCCACATAGATGTGCTCGGCGCTCGTCGTGCGCCCGATGAACGGCAAGCCGTCGCTGGGCTCGATGATTTGCCCGGACCAAAAGTACTCGGGCGCGAAATCGGGGATGCGCTCGGTCGCGTACGCGAGGAGGGCATCGAACGGATTGCCCTTGCCGTGTTTGCCGGTGCGATGGTCCTCGCCGCCGACGAGAACGAAGAGACCTCGGTCCGTGCGTTGTCGGCGCACGTAGTGGTAAGGCGACGCGCAGTCTTCGTAGAGGCCAGTAGGAAAGTCCTCGACGCGCCCCGCGACGACGTACGTTCTGTAGGCGGCGATTTTCGTATGAATCGCGACGCGGCTGGAGATGGGAACGCCCGTGGTCACCAGCACGTCGCCGGCCTGAACCAGAGCCTTGTCGCTGACCACGCGGCAGGGCGCGCCGTCGTGAATTTCGCGTACGCGCGTGTTTTCGAAGAGCGAAACGCCCAGTCGCGCCAGCTCGCGCACGAGCGCACGAACCAAGCGACCTGCATGCACCTGCCCTTGGTCCTCGAGCAAGAGCGCGCCCAGTCCCGGGAGCGGCAGCGGCGCCCCCGTCCATTTGACGGGAAGACCGGCGCGCCGCATGGCGCGCAGCTCGTGCTCCAAGCGTTTCAGTTGGTCGTCGTTTTCCGCCACCTTGTACGAAGGGACGCGCTCGAACTCCGCGTCCGGAGCGAGCTCTCGGCACAGCTCGTCGATGGAGTCGATGGCTGCGTGAGAAGCCGCGGCGACCTTCGCCGTGTCGTCCGTACCGAACTTCTTTTCGAGCGCGTCGTACCCGATGTCGATCAGCTCCGTCAGGTGCGCCGTGGTGCGCCCGGTCTCACCCGAGGCGAATGAACGAGCCTCCAGGACCACCACGCGCCGGCCTCGCCGCGCCAGAAAGAGCGCTGCCGTGAGGCCCGCGATGCCGCCTCCCACAATCACTACGTCGGCCTTCATGTCCCGGTCGAGCGCCGGAAAGCCGAGGGCGGCGGGTGAGGTGGCGGTCCAGAGCGACTCGTTCGTTCTCATCGCGACCTCAGGTGAAGCTCGGCGCCTCGTCCACTTGGTCGGCGATGTTGCGGCTCGCTCCGGCCTGCATTTCACGGGTGAACAGGCTCTGCATGCGGCCCCCGAGCGCTTCCAGGTTCACCCGGTCGAGCTTCTCTCGCACCTTGGGGAAGAGCTCACCTTCTTCTTCCTCCACGTGGTGCTCGACCTGTTCCTTCATGACCACGATCTTCGCGTCGAACGCGGGATCGCCCGGCGTGAGCTCCATCAAGTCCACGAGTAGGCGCTTGATGGACAAGTGCTCTTGAACGGCCTCCTCCAACAAATCGTCGGTTTCGCTGGCGTAAGCCGCCGGGTAGAAGATTTTCTCCTCGATCGTGGTGTGCACCGCCAGGTCGTCGGCCAGCTGCTCGAAGATGTCCTTCTTCTTCGCGGCACTCTTCGCTTCCGCGTACTGCTCGAACAGGCCTTCGACCTCTCTGTGCTGGGTCTCGAGTAGGGTGATCGCATCCATGAGGTAACCCTGACCCGTGAGGCGCAGAGCGCAAACTCGCGAGTGACGCGAGCTCGGCCCACTTGGAGGTGCTGACGCCGGCTTATCGCTTCCTCGGGGGCGCCGCTGAATCCGCCATGACCGCTGAACGCTCGCGCGGGAGCCGTGTTTTGCTGCTCGTCTTGTCCTTGTGCGTCACCGCGTGCGAACGAAAGGTAGAGCGCCCCGATCTCGCGGACGCCGAAGTAGGCGCCGAACGAAGCAAGACGTCTCCCGAGCGTACGGTGCGCGAGAAGGAGGCTGCCGAGGCGCGGCATGAGCGCGCGCTGCACGCCGTTCGTTGGGGTGTGCCCATCGTCAGCATGGACGCCATGCGCCAAGCGTTCTTTCGGGACGCGCAAGCGCGCTACGGCGACGTGGTGTACTGGTCGAAGCCGTCGGATTGGAAGAATCAAACCGCGACGCCCAACGCCGCGACGAACTACGTGTACTTCAACTTCAACACCAAGGCTGGACCGGTCGTGCTGGAGGTGCCACCGGCCAAGGGCGCCGGGCTGTTCGGCTCCGTGTTGGACGCGTGGCAAACTCCGCGGGCGGACGTGGGTCCGAAAGGCAAAGATGGCGGCAAAGGCGGCAAGTACGTGCTGCTCCCGCCCGGTCACAGCGAAGGGGCCCCCGCGGGTTACGTGCCCGTGCGCTTCGACACGTGGAACGGCTACGGCCTGCTCCGTGTCATTCGCGAGGACGGCTCTCCGCAGGCGGCGGAGCGCGCCGTGGCGCTCGCCAAGCGAGTCCGCGTGTATCCGCTGTCCGAAGCGGCGAAGCCGCCCGAGGGCCGCG
>JAEYVE010000260.1 GCA_023432025.1 Pseudomonadota bacterium | reverse complement strand
CCCGGGGCGGCCCTTCGGGCCGCCTCCCGGCCCCGCGCGCGGGGCCTCTCCGAGCCCTCGCGCGGCGCGCTGTTCGGGAAAGGGGCAATCAGCCGCGGTTGGCTCGCTCCATCGACAACATCCGCTTGATGTCGTCGACGTCGACGAGCCCCACACGGCTGCGAACGGACCATGCCTTGGCCCGCGCCCAGCGTCGCGGCAGGGGCACATTGCCCCGACCGAAAGTGACGCCGGTCAACTCGGGCACACGCGCCCGGGCTGCTGTCGTGGTTTGCATCATGGCTTCAGGATCGCGCTGCCTTGTGTCGCTCACGTGACCGTTCCGTAGAAAGTAGGGTTCGAGTGAGGGTTGGAACGGGTGGAAAAGGGGCCGTTCGAGGTGCCGTCCACACGCGAGCCTCTTTCGAGAACCCACTCGCGGCCCGGAACGACTCGGGCTATTGACGAAGATCCAATGACCTCCGTTCAGTCTACGCTTCGTTTTTCTGCGTTGGTTTCCCTCGTTCTCACCGTTTTGGCCGCGCCTGGCTGTGGCGACGGTTCGGGCGGGTCCGCGGAGGGGACGGGCGGCACCGGGAGCAGCTCGGGCGGCGCGTCGAGCGGCACGGGTGGCAAGTCGAGTGGCACGGGTGGCAAGTCGAGCGGCACCGGCGGCTCGTCGAGCGGCAGCGGTGGCTCGAACTTCGACACAGGGTTGGACGGCTCGAAGAACCTGAATGACCTCACGCCGGACGAGGTGGAGCAGCTGTGCGAGGCCTCGGAGGAAACCGTCGGAGAGCTCTTGGACCAGGAGCGCTTCTGCCAAGTCATGGGTGTGACGTCAGCCTTCTCCGCCGAGTCGGATCTGGAAGGCGCCTGCCAGGCGGCGCGCGACGCGTGCCTCGCCGAGCCGCCCGAGGAGGAGTCGGAATGCACGGCGCCCCAAGACTGCGACGTGACGGTCGCGGAGCTGGAAGCCTGCGTAAACGACGCTCTTCCCGTCTACTCGTCTGTTTTCGGCTCGGTGCCGGCTTGTGAGGGGCTCTCGGAGCAAACCTTCCTCGCCTGGGCGCTCGGGCTCGTTGCGTTCCAGCAGCCGGAGAGCTGCGCCGTCGTCGAGGAGCGCTGTCCGGACGTCTTGCCGACCGTGCCCGAGCTGTCGCTCTGAGAAAGCGAGGCGCGCCTCCCGGCGGGAGGCGCGCTGACGCTCAGGCTCCGCCGACGCCGAGCGCGCAGCGCTCGGCGCCATCGAGCGCGCGACCGAACGGAACCTGTTTGCTCGAAGGGCGGACGTACACCTGACCGCCCGCCGCGGGGCGCGGAACGATCGCGCCATGTGTCACGGGGCGGCCACTTTGGGCGAGCTCCACCGTGATGACGACATCGCTGCCATCCACCGTGTAGCCGCGGTACGAGGCCACCTGGTCTTCGCTGCTGTTCGGACAGGCAATGCCCTCCGAGCCGAGCGCCACCACGAGTTGGCTCCGCGTGTCGACGGTGGGTTGCGGGCCTGCCCAGGAGAGGCCCGCTGTGGTCGGGCTGCCCACGACGGCCGCCAAACACTGGCACTTGGGCGTGGTTTCGCTGGGCGAAAGACGCAGGTCGTGACGCGCGCCGAAGAGCGCCGTCGAGGAGTTGGCACCCCGGCGGCTGGCGCCCGTTTCGCTCAAGGCGGCCATCGTCTTTTTTTGCTGCTTGTCGCCGCCTTGTCCGATTTTTTCTTCGGCGATGGGGCGGTCGAAGTCGAAGACCTCGACGTCCGCGCCGACGCGCGTTTCTGCCTTCACGGTGCCGCCGCCGCAGCCGAACAGGAGAGCCGAGAGCGCCCCTCCGAGGAGCGATGCAGACCGAGGAAGGCTCGTTTTCACGCGGCGATCGTCGCACCCCAGAATTGGTAGCGGCAAGTTTTCCTGTAGGGTCCGTGGACAGGGAGCGCCGCGGCGCCGACAGGCCGGGTTCTTGTCGACGTGGCGGACGGGAGGAGCAGGTTCATGGACCTCGAGGGGATGCGAGCCGAGCTGGCCGACACGGAGTTGGGGCACGCGGTGGGGCGCGTGGTGGCCGTACGCGGCGCGTCGCTGCGCCTCACTTTGCCGGGGGCGCGGCTGGGCGAGTTGGTGGTGATTCGACGGCGCGGCGCGCCACTCACTGCGGAAGTCATCGGCTTCGAACGAGGAGAGGTGCTGGCGGTCGCCCTGGGAGAGCTGCGCGGGTTGGGCGTCGACGACGTCGTGGAAAGAGCGGGACGGGCGCTCGACGTACCGTTCGACCAGTGCCTCCTGGGGCGTGTGCTCGACGCGCGGGGGCAGCCCATCGATGGCGCGCCGCTCGCGACGACGCACCGGCGGGTGCCCGTCTACCGCGCCCCTCCGGCGCCGCTCGAGCGAGCGGCGGTGCGCGAGGTGGTGAGCACGGGCGTGCGCGCGGTGGATGCGCTCTTCACGCTGGGTCGTGGACAGCGGCTGGGCTTGTTCGCTGGTGCTGGCGTCGGCAAGAGCGAGCTGCTCGCGCAGCTCGCGCGCGGCGTGGAGGCGGAGGTGGTCGTCGTGGCGCTGGTCGGCGAGCGGGGCCGCGAGGTGGTGGAGTTTTTGGAGCGCGCTCTGTCCGGCGAGGCACGGCGACGCGCCGTGGTCGTGGTCGCGACGAGCGACGCGCCGCCCCTCGAGCGCATCTGCGCGGCGCACACCGCGACGGCCATCGCTGAAGGTTTTCGCGACGACGGGCGACACGTGGTGCTCCTCGTCGACTCGCTGACGCGCCTCGCTCGCGCGCAGCGCGAAGTAGGGCTCGCCGCAGGCGAGCCCCCGGGGCGCCGCGGCTACCCTCCGAGCGCCTTCTCCATGCTGCCGCGCCTCTTGGAGCGCAGCGGCGCAACGCGGCGCGGGTCCATCACGGCCGTGTACGCCGTGCTGACCGAGGGGGACGACTTGGAGGAGCCCATCGCCGACGAGGTGCGCGGCATCCTCGATGGGCACCTCGTCTTGAGTCGTCGTTTGGCGGAGCGCGGTCACTTTCCGGCGATTGACGTTGGGGCGTCGTTGTCGCGGCTCTTGCCGTCCCTCGCGACCGAGCCGCAGCTGCGCGCGGCGGCGCGCGTGCGCCGCTGGTGGGCCGCTTGCGAAGAAAAGCGCGACCTCATCGCGCTGGGCGCGTATCAGCGAGGCACGGACAGCGTCGTCGACGAAGCGCTCTCCCGCTGGGCGCGCATCGAGCGTTTTTTGCGGCAGGAGCGCGGAGAGCGCGTTTCCTACGCGGACGCGGTGCGCGAGCTCGTGTCGCTCGCCGAGTGACACGAGCTCTGCATGACGAGAGCTCTGCATGACGGGCCGAACGCTCTTGGCGCCTCGGGGTTCGGGGGGCGTAGTGCGGGAGCACCGCGTGGGGACGGCCTTTGCCGCCCCCCAAATAACGTCGTCGGTTTGGAGGTGAGTCAGCCGGCTTCGGCGCGCTCGGGGTCTTCGCCCAGCTCTTCCGCCAGCTCGCGGAGAAGCTTTTTTGCGCGACGGCTCAGGCGCTCCGGCACCTGAACCTCGATGAGCACGTGCAAGTCTCCGCGCCCACGTCGGTCCAGCCGCGGTACGCCCTTGCCGCGCACGGTGATGACCGAGCCGGGCTGCGTGCCGGCGGCCACCTCCACCTCGACGGTGGTGTGATCCGGCAACGTGATGGAGAGCGTGCCGCCGAGCGCGGCGTCCACGAACGACACTCTGCGGCGTGTTCCAATGTCGAAGCCGTCTCGCTCGAAGCCCTCCGCGGGACGCACTTCCACGTCTACGTAGAGGTCTCCGGGCGGCGTGCGCGCAGGGCCGGGCATACCCTGTCCAGGCACGCGCAAGCGCTGGTTGCTGTCGATGCCAGCGGGGAAATTGACCATGACCTTGCGGGTTTTTTCGGTGTAGCGCCGGCCGCGGCACGTTTCGCAAGGATGGGTGATGAGCTCTCCGGTGCCCTGGCAGCTGGGGCAGGTGGAGCTGAACATGATGAAGCCGCGCTGCGTCGTGGCTTGGCCGGTGCCGCGGCAGGTGCCGCACGTCGAAGGCTTGGAGCCGGCCTTGGCGCCGCTGCCGTCGCACGTTTCGCACGGGGCCTGGCCGCGCACCTGAACTTCTTTCTTGCAGCCGACCATGGCCTCTTCGAAGGCGATGGTCGCTTGGACGCGGATGTCTTGCCCGCCTTCCGGACCGCGTCGCCCTTGACCGCCGAAGCCAGCGCCGCCGAAACCTCCGAAGAAATCGGAGAACATGTCCTGGAAGTGGCTGAAAATATCGCCCATGCCGGCGTTCGAGAAATCGAAGCCGCCGCCGCCCATGCCGGCGTGTCCGAAGCGATCGTACTGAGCGCGCTTTTGGTCATCCGAAAGCACGCTGAAGGCTTCCGTCGCCTCCTTGAAGCTGACCTCCGCCGTGGGGTCGCCCTGGTTGCGATCCGGGTGGTACTTGAGGGCTAGCTTTCTGTAGGCCTTGCGGATGTCTTCTCCGCTGGCATCGCGGGCCACGCCCAGGACCTCGTAGTAGTCGCGCTTTTCGCTCATGTTCTCGGGTCGGCTTCGCCGCTCGTGGCGCAGCCGCTCGCTGGAAAACGTCCTGGGTCAGGACTGTGTGGATGGCGGACAGAAGTCCCGCCCAAGCTAAGGCGGTCCTCGCGTCTGTCAACGGTGGGCCGACGCGGGCTCCGCGGAAAATAGCCCTGTTTTCGGGGCTCGAGAGCTCAGGCCTCCGTGCGGTGCACGGCGACCTGCGCCGCCTCACCGTTCGTGAGACGGTCTCGAAGCTCGGCAATGGCCCAATCTGCGGCGACCAAATCCGCCTCGTGGGCGGCGTTGACCCGGGCGAGCTGGTCCAAACGAGCCGTGAGCTCGGCGCGCTCTTGCTCGCCCACGCCCGCCCCGGTCCTGCGCAACTCGCTCACTTCGAGCACCAGCTCGCGGCCGTAGCGCTCGAGCTTGCGGAGGTCCTGCTCCAGCTCGGCGACGCGCCTTCCGCGCTCCACCAGCTGGGCTTCGAGCGCGATGAGCTCTGAGCGGCTCTCTTCGTTGGCAGAGAGCCGCTCCGCTTCGGCCGTGAGCCGCTCTGTTTCGTCTTCGAGGCGCCGCGTGGCTTCCGTGAGCTCACGCAGCTGGTTGGCTTGGCGTTCGCGCTCCCGCTCGCTGGTCGCGAGCTGAGAGAGCGCGCCGGCGAGCTCACTTTCGAGCTTTCTCGTCTTGGCGTCGCTTTCGCGGAGCCGCGCCTCCAAGCGGGTTTGCTCGGTCTCGAGGCGCGCGCGTTCGCTCTCGAGGCGAGCCTTCTCTCCGTCGTCGCGGGCGGCTTCGCTGAGCGCGGCTTCTTCCGCCTCGCGTAGCGCCGTTTCGAGCTCGTCTTGGAGCTTGCGCGCGCGCTCTTCCGCCCATTCGCGTTCGCGTTCCGTGCGTGAAACGACGCGCCGCACTTCGTCCAACTCTTCGCGCAGCGCGGTGAGCGTGTCGGTTTCGCCTTCGGCCTGCTCTTCGCCGCGCACGAGTTGCTCGCGCAGCGCCTCGAGCTCCGTTTCTGCGTCGTCGGCGCGCGAGTCCGCCGCTGCGGCTCGGCTCTCGAGCTCGCGAATCCAGCTGTCCCTGCGGTCCAGCTCGCTGCGGAGGCGGCTCGCTTCGTCGTCCGACTCGCGCGTGCGCTTGAGCTCGCTCTCCAGCTGGGTGACGCGCTTTTGAGCGCGGCGTTCGGCGCTGCGCGCCGCCGCGAGTGCGTCCTCGTTGCCGCCGGGCAGCGCGATACGCGACAGCGGAAGCTGCACGATCGTCATGTCGTCCAGCCGCACGTCCCCCAAGCTCGCGAGGGCGATGTACTGCTCGGGCTCTTCGGCCCCGCCCGGTACGAAGCCGTTGTCGAAGGACGGCGCAGGTTCGCCGTCGGGCGCAAAATCCACGATGGCGTAACCGACGAACGGCGTTTGCCCGAGCATGCGCACGTGGTCCAGCTCGGCGGCGACCGCGTCGTACAGCCCGTAGTAGTCCAGGTCCTCGCTGCCGCGTCCGCCGCGCAGCAGGCGCCGCTCTGCGTCGGGGTTCGGGGCGGCGATCAGCGCGACGCCGCGTGGACCGAGCGCGCGCCGGAGCGCTCGCAGCGCCGACGCGCGATGCGGCAAGCTGCTCAAGTCCTCGACGATGGCGCAGTCGAAGGCGCCCTCGCGCGCGGCGAGCCCACCTTCACTCAGTGGCGCCAGACTGACCCTGCGCTCCGTGTTGCGCGTCGCGGCTTCCGCGACGCGAGCGGGGTCCGGATCGTAGACGTGGATGAGGCGCGCGCCGCGCTCGAGCAGCTGCTCGGCAATGCCGGATGTGGCGTCTCCCAAGACGAGCACACGGCGGCCGTCGATGTGTGGCTCGGCGTAGGCGACCAGGGCGCTACTTGGACGAAGGGGGGCGTCTAGCATGAGGAAAAGAATCGGTGGTGACCGCCTCCGGGTCCTGCCAAAGAGCGAGGGCGGGGCCCTCCCGCGAGGGGGACGGGGGCGGCAGAGGGGTCCACCGCGTTTCTGGGCGCGGCAGGGCCAGGCATCACGAGCCGGGCGGAAAAGACGGTACCACACCGGGTGGGGTTCGTTGTAAAGCGCGTGCTCTCGGAGCTTCACCACAAGAGCACCGAGACCCCCCAGCCATGAGCTCTCCCGCCACCGTCCATCGCAAAGTCCTGGTCGCCGACGGTTTCACGCCGGTCGGCGCCTACGCCGCCCTCCGTAAAAACGCCGGTCGCGGCTCCTTTTTGCTCGAAAGCGTCGTGGGGGGGGAGCGCTGGGGGCGTTACTCCATCCTCGGCTACCGGCCCAAGTCCGTCGTCGTCTTGGAAGGCGAAACCGGGGCGGATCCATTCACGCGCCTCGCCGAGCTCGTTCCGGCAGGTGGGCATGACACGAGCGACCCGGCCGAGCGCTTCGCGACCGCGCACGTCGGCCTGCTCGCGTACGACCTCGTGCACTTCGCCACCAAAGTTCCGGAGTGGCCCAAGGACGCGCAAGGGCCCCTCGCGCGGCTCTTGGGAGACTGCACGGTGGTGGTCTTCGATCGTTTGACGCACACGCTCACCATCGCGTCGACGGACGAAGCGGACTTGGCGCTCGCCGAGGCGGACTTGGCGCGCGTCACGGCGCTGCCGCCGATCGAGCCGCCCGACCCGCAGGCGCAGCCAGAAGATCTGACGCTCGGCATGAGCGACGAGGAGTATTCGGCCGCCGTGGAAAAGTGCCGAGAGTACATCCGCGCTGGAGACGCGTTTCAGGTCGTTCCGGGGCGCACGTTCTCCGTGCCGACCGATGGCGCGGATCCGTTCGACGTGTATCGCGCGCTGCGCGTGCTTTCGCCCGCGCCGTACATGTACCTCTTGGAGCTGCCCGCGGAGAACAACGCGTCTGCCGTCGCCATCGCGGGCGCGAGCCCGGAAACTCTGGTCCGCGTCGAGGGCGGCAAGGTGTATCTCCGTCCCATCGCCGGCACGCGCCGTCGTGGTCGCTCCGACGAGGAGGACCGCGCGCTCGCCGAAGAAATGATGGCCGATCCCAAGGAGCGCGCCGAGCACGTCATGCTCATCGATTTGGCGCGCAACGACGTGGGGCGCATCGCGGCGACCGGCACGGTGCGTGTGCCGCATCAGCTCTTCGTGGAGAAGTACAGCCACGTGATGCACATCGTGAGCGAGGTGGAAGGTCAGGTGCGCGAAGGACAGGGCCCGTGGGACGTTCTGCGCGCCACGTTTCCCGCCGGTACTCTCTCGGGCGCGCCCAAGGTGCGGGCCATGCAAATCATCCGGGAGCTGGAGCCGCGGCCGCGCTTCGCCTACGGCGGCGCGATCGGCTACGTGACGCGCGGCAGCGATCTGGACTTCGCCATCGGCATTCGCACGGTCATCATGCGGGACGGCCGCTTCGAAGTGACGGCGGGCGCCGGCGTCGTAGCGGACAGCGATCCGCGCCTCGAGTGCAAGGAAACGCGCAACAAGGCTCGCGCCGCGCTCGCAGCGGTCCACGCGGCGCGCAAGCGCGCCAAGCAAGGGCTCTGAGAGGCGCTCGCATGTGGATCGACGAGAACGCCTTCGGGCTCCTCATCAGCTACTTCGAGGTGGAGGAGGACGAGTACGGCCTTTCCCGCGAGGAGTTCGTGCAGCGCTTCGAAGCGTTCCGGCGCGCCGTCTACGACTACGCGGCGCTCACGCCGCTTGGCTCGTCCGTGCGCGCGCTCGATTTGGGGCACGGCGTGTACTTCGAAGTGGCCGCCGGCGACGAAACCACGGACGTGCTCGGCTGGATGCGTGAGCTCCGCGCGAGCCTGGGAGAAGCGGGGCTGCGAAGCGTGGGCGTCATCTCGCACGGCGGTCGCTGGGTTCCGGAAGACGAACCGTTGGACCCCCACGTGCAGCTGGTGGGTACCGCACAAGTGACGGCGTGGTCACGACCGAGCGAGCCGTTGCGGCGCGCCCTTTACGCGGACGCCGCCAGCCGTCTCTCGGGAGAAGAAGGCGAAGAAGAGCGCGGCTGGGGGCCCGGTTTGTACTTCGACACCGAGGCCGTCGAAGCGTTGGGTCGTTCCCCGAAAAACGCGCCCACGGCGCTCGAGACTGCAGGCGCGTCGTTCTTCCGCGCCGGGCGCTGAGCGGCGGCTCGTCATTGGCGTCGTCGAGCGCGACGCTGCCTGAGTCGAGCGCGACGCTGCGTGAGCCGTTCCGAGCAGCGCAGGCCCACGCAGCTTCGTTTTTACGGGGCGCAGAGTGGGTACGGCGGAACTTTGTGGTCTCGGAGGTTCTCCATTTCTCGGTCATTGGGCCGAACCTCTCTGTGCACGTTGTCGGGTGAGCCAATTCCTGGGTCTGATGGCCCTTTCGGGGATTCGATGATCGCTTCTTCTCAGTTGTCGGGTGCGCGGAGGGAACGAGACGTTTCCGACGCGAGCGCGCCCGAGCGCTCGAGGCGCCGTCCCATCGGCATCGACGTCACGGACGAAGCGCTCGTACGCCGAATGCGCAACGACGATACGTGGGCGCAAGAAGCCTTCTACCGCAAGCACGTGGACGTGGTCTTTCGGACCGCGCTGCGTCTGGTCGGCAACCGCACGGACGCCGAAGACGTCGTACAAGACACGTTCGTGGAAGCCTTTGCGGATCTGGCGAGCTTACGTGAGCCGGGCGCGGCGCGCGGTTGGGTGCTGCGCATCGCGGTCTTCCGCGCTCATCGGCTGTTCCGGCGCCGTAAGCTGCTCCGCCTGCTCGGGCTCGATCGCAGCGACGAACCCTCCTTGGCCACTTTGGCTTCGAGCGCTGCCTCGCAGGAAACTCGCGCTGAGCTCGGCGCGGTGGATCGCGCGCTGGGCAGGGTCAGCGCGTTGGCTCGCACGGCGTGGGTGCTTCGCTACGTGGAGGGACACGCACTCTTGGAGGTGGGCGAGCTCACGGGGGTTTCGTTGGCCACGGTGAAACGCCGCATCGCCGAGGCGGCGCTCTCCGTGCAGCGTGAGCTGGGCCAGGAGCTCGCGGAGGTCAGCGAGCCATGAGCACCCCGCGTCGCACTTGGCACCCTTCCCCCGATTCGGCGCTCGCTGCCGCATTGGACGCGCCGGAGCAGCAACCCTTGAGCGGGTCGCTCGCCGGTGGTCCCACGGAGGGCGAGGTCGTTCGGATGTGGCAGCGGTTGCGTGAGCCGCCGGCTCGCGTGCCTTGGTGGCGGCGTCGTGCGTACTTTGCGGCCACATTCGCCGTTGCATCGCTCGCGGTCGTGCTTTTGGTCACGCTGTCGGGGCTGCGCGCGCCGAGCAATGCTTTGCGCGCGCCGAGCGGCCCCTTGCCCTCCACGCTGCACGCAGACCGCGCTCCCACCCGCGTGGCGCTGTCGGACGGCTCGAGCATTTTGTTGGAGGCGACCGCGCGTCTCGACGTGCTCGGTAACGACGAGCGAACCTTCGTAACGACGCTCCGTCGGGGCAAGGCCACCTTCGACGTGAAGCCCGGCGGTCCTCGGCGCTGGGTCGTCGAAGCGGGCCTGGTGAGCGTAGAAGTGCTCGGAACACGCTTCAGTGTGCGGCGCGACGCGACCGCGGTGACCGTTTCCGTGGAGCACGGCACCGTGCTCGTTCGCGGAGACATCGTCGGCTCCGAGCGGCGTTTGACGGCAGGTCAGAGCCTCGTCGCGAGAAGCGACGCCGCGAGCACGGAGCCAGTGTTGGCGCGCGAGCCCGTCGTAGAAGCCCAGGCTGGGGCGCCGTCTTCTTCGCAGTCGCCTGCTCCGTCGTCGGCAGCCCCAGCATCCTCCTTGGAGCCACAGCGGCAGGAGGAGATGCACAGCTCGCCCAAGTTGGCGCCCGCCGCGGTGCGAGCTCCACTTACGACGGACAGCGAGGAGCGATCCAACCCGAACGACAACCGAACGGATAGCACGCCTCCGGCTTCGGGCGCGCGAGACACGACGAGCGCGCGCTCGTCCGACGCTTCGAACGTCACAGCGGTTGCACGGGACGCGGTGGACCGGGCGCTCGAGGAGGCGGACGCCGAGCGCCGCGAAGGTCGGCTCGCCAGGGCTGGCAGCCTGTACGAAAAAGCGGTCAGGCTGGCGCCCCGTGGCGACGCGCGTCGCGGGATGGCGGCGCTCAGCTACGCACGCGTCGCAGGAAATCCGGAACGAGCTGCGACGCTGCTCGAGGCTTCGCTCGACTCCATGCCGCCCGGACTCGTGGAGCCAGCGCTGGCGCATTTGGCGGACTCTTACGGCCGCTCGGGGAATCGTTCGAAGGCGCGCGTTTACGCTCAGCGTTACCTCGAGCGCTTTGGCACGCACCCGCGCGCTCGCCAAGTTGCTCGATGGGTCGACGGGCCATGAAGGGGTCGCGCCGCGTTGCCCGCGCAGCCTGTCTCGCTAGCGTGGTGGTTGCGGAGCGCGCAACGGGGGCTCCGCCCAACGCCCCGCCAGCCCCGCAGCCCGAGCTCGTCGTGGCGGTGGGTGGCTCCTGCGCGAGCTTGGGTTTCGACGGAGCCAAGCTGGAGCAAGACGTACGCGTCGAGCTGGCAGGCTTGGACACGACGCGCCTGGAGCTTCGGGTGACTTGCACCGAGCAGCTCGGCGCCTTGGTCACCGAGCGCATCGACGATGTGGTGCTCGAGCAAAGCCTCGATCTTGGCTCGATGCCGCCCAGCGCCTGGCCCCGAGCGCTCGTCTTGGCGTGGGCAGAAGGCGGCGCTGCGCTCGTCGAGCGCTCCCGCCCGAACGCTCGCGCGACCTCCGGCGCCGCACCCGAGACGCACGGCAAAACGCAGGCCACATTGCCCCCCGCGCGTGGCCCGGTGACCACTTCGCCGCGCTCCGCCGCGGCCGCGGGCGAGCCGGACGTGGGCGACGACGCGGCGGAGGACCCATCGCCCGCCTTTCTTCCGCCGAGTGACATCTGGGCGTTGGCTGGCGTGGCCTCCCGTGTCTTTATGGGCGGGGGCCTTTTGGGAGGCAGCTTGAGCCTTCGCTACAAGCCTTTGTTCGTCGGGGCCACGGTGCTCGCAGGCGCGCAGTCAGCCACTTTGAGCACGGCGTTCGTTGGCTGGTCGCTGCTCGATTCCCGACCCAAGCGCGTCAGCCCGCTGCTCGCGCTGCGCGCTTCGGCAGGCGTGCTCTCTCGTGAGCGAAACGGCTTGGTGAGCGGTGGTGGCGCGTACGTCGACGCGGGACTCTGGTTCGGAGCGACGTTTCACCTAGCGCCCGAGTGGGCCGTCGTCGCCGTGCTGGAGAGCGGCTACGCTCGTCCGAGCACGGCCACTGACGTCAGAGGCTCGACGAGCTACGGCGGCCCCTTCGCTGGCGCCCTCATTTCGCTGGGCGCGCATCCTGAAGGCGTCAACTCTCTAACGCGGCAGAACGCCGAGTAGCGCGGTCCCGTCTTGGTTTCCGCTCGGAGCGGAGCGCGCGCCTCCGCAGATCCTGCGGTGCAAGGGGGGGGCGGCTACACGGACATCGCCGTGTGGCCGTTTTTCGTCGCGGCGGGAATTGTCAGGGGCGGAGTATGGTTACATTGGCCCTACGGGAGAATCGGATGTCGAAAATTACCAGGATCTTCGCAGTCGTACTGCTCACGCTTGGCCTCACGGGCTGCGGCATCAACGACATTCCCACCCTGGACGAGCAGGCCAAGGCTGCATGGGCGCAGGTGCAGAACCAATATCAGCGTCGCGCCGACTTGGTGCCCAATCTCGTCGAAACCGTGAAGGGCTACGCCACGCACGAACGAGAAACGCTCGACGCCGTCATTTCCGCGCGCGCCAAGGCCACCAGCGTGCAGGTGAATCTCGATGACCCGAACGCTTTGAAGCAGTTCGACGACGCGCAAAAGCAGCTCTCGGGCGCGCTGGCTCGCCTCATGGTCGTGGCGGAGAAGTATCCGGATCTCAAGGCGAACCAAAACTTCCTGACGCTTCAGTCCCAGCTCGAGGGAACCGAGAACCGTATCAGCGTGGCTCGTCGTGACTTCATCGACGCCGTTCAAAAGTACAATCAGGAAATTCGCACGCTGCCGGGCAAAATCTGGCACAGCATGCTCTACAGTGATCTGCCGCTGCGCCCGACGTTCGAGGCCACCACCCCCGGCGCCGAACAGGCGCCCCAGGTGAAGTTCTGAGCCGCCGTGGCGTGATGCACGTCCTTCGGCACCTCGTGCTCGTGCTGCTCGTTGCTCCGGTGCTGGCCGTGGCAACGGTAAAAGCTGCGCTGGCGGCCCCTGAGTTTCCCAAGCTCACGGGCCGCGTCGTCGACCAGGCGGGCCTGCTCTCACCGGAAGTGGAGGCCCAGCTCACACAGCTCCTCGAGGCGCACGAGCGAGCCACGACGAACCAGGTCGTGGTCGTTACTCTGCCTGATCTCCAGGGCTACCCCATCGAGGAGTTCGGCTACGAGCTCGGTCGCCATTGGGGCATCGGCCAGAGCAAACGAAACGCCAAAAAGGATCCGACGACCGGCGAGCTCAAGAAGGACAACGGCGTCTTGTTCTTGGTGGCCGAGGCGGAGCGCAAGGTGCGCATCGAGGTGGGTTATGGGCTCGAGGGCGAGCTCACGGACGCCATCTCTTCGAACATCATTCGCGCGGTGGTGGTGCCGGAGTTTCGCGCGGGGCGCTTCGAAGACGGCATCGTGCAAGGAACCGAGTCCATCGTGCAGGCCCTGGGAGGGGCCTACGAAATGCGTCGCGACTCGGGCGAGCGCGGCAAGTCGCCTTCGAACCTGTTGTCGCTTCTCGGGCCGCTGCTCATCTTGGCCGCATTCACGTTCTTTGGCGGCGGTTCGGGGCGAGGTGGGCGCCGCCGCGGTGGCGTGATGATTTTTCCGGGTGGCTTTGGCGGCGGCGGCGGCTTCGGTGGTGGTGGTGGTGGCGGCGGCTTCGGCGGTGGTGGTGGCGGTTTCGGTGGCGGCGGCGCCTCGGGAGATTGGTGATGAGTCTTTTGAATGACGCCGAGCGCGAGCGGGTTCGCGTTGCCATCGCCGAGCTGGAGCGCCACACGGACGCCGAGCTGGTCACGGTCTTGGCGCGCCGCTCGGGTCGCTACACGTACGTGCTGGCGCTGTGGGCGGCGCTGCTCGCGCTCGCTTCTCCCCCCGTGTTCGGCCTACTGCCGCATTGGCTCGAGGAACCGCACGTGTTTGCGCTGCAGTGGCTCGTTTTCGGGGTGCTCGTGTTGGTGTTTCACGTGCCCGCGATCGCCCGTCGGCTCGTTCCGCGCGCGCTCTTTCGTGAGCAGGCCGCGGCCTTGGCGCGCCGTCAGTTCTTGGAAAATGGGCTTTCGAGCACGCGCGGTCGCACCGGCGTGCTCATTTTCGTGTCCGAGTACGAGCACTACGTCGAGGTGCTGGCAGACGAGGGCATTTCATCGAAGGTGTCGCCCGAGCGCTGGGCAGACATCGTGGCCGGCTTCATTCAAAAGGTGCGCAGCGGCCGCACGCTGGAGGGCTTTCTCTCTTGCATCGACGACTGCGGCCGCCTGCTCGCGGAGCACGTTCCCGCGACGGATCAAAAGAACGAGCTGCCGGACCATTTGCGCGTCATCGACTGAGCCCGGCGAGGGACGCGACGCCTTTGGAGCACTAGCGAGTCCACCTGCCCGCGAGTTGTTGGCGCTCTGATGTGGTGCCTTCGCGAACCCGTCAGAGCCAGCCGTTTTGTTTGTACCACTGCGCGGTGCGCTTCACGCCTTCGGCGAAGTCGACCTCGGGGTTCCAGGCGAGCTCGCTGCGCGCCTTGGAGCCATCGCACACCCACTGGTTGAAGAGCTCGTTGCACTTGTCGCGCGTGAGCATGACCGCTTGATTGGTGGCGCGACCGTACAGCTCGGTGACGAGCGCGGCCGTGCGCACCACGGGACGTGGTAGCGGAATGCGCACCCAGGCGCGTTTGCCCACCGCCGCTTCGACGAGCCGAATCATGTCGGCGAACGACACGGGTGTTCCGTCTTCCAAGTAGTACACGCTGCCGCTCGGCACGTTTGCCTCCAGCGCGCAGAGGCACGCCGCTGCGCAGTCCGCGCCGTAGATCATGCTGAACTTCGCCTGGAGCGGGCTGGTCAGAGGCAGAACGCCTTTGTCCACGGACTTGAAGAAGATGAGGATTTCCTGGTCCCGCGGGCCGTAAATGGCAGGGGGCCGCAGAATGGTGATGGGCAGCTCGTTCTTGAGGCGCAGCGCGGCCGCCTCTGCGGCCAGCTTGCTGCGGCCGTAGTGTGTGACCGGCTCCGTTTCCTGGCCCACTTGCTTGGGCGTGCCGAGGACGTCGCTCGGGCCACCCGCTGCTTGGCTGGAGACGAGCACGAAGCGCTTCAGGTGTGCCTTTTGAGCGAGCGCCGCGGCGAGCAGGTTCTCCGTGCCCTCCGTGTTCACCTTGAGGAACTCGGCAGGGCCGCGCGCTTTGACGAGGCCCGCGGCGTGCACGATGCCGGTGACCCCTTCGCCTGCGGCGAGCACGCTGGCTCGGTCTTCGACCGAGCCGTAGGCGAGCTCCACGTTCGGGAGGCTCTTCAGAAACTTGGTGTTGCTCGACTTGCGCACGAGCGCGCGCACTTTTTGGCCGCGCTGGGAAAGCTGCTCGGCGATGTGAGAGCCCAAGAAACCGCTGGCGCCAGTGACGAGGATGGTCATGGAAAGCTCGTGGGGTCTAACCGCGAAAGGGTCTTCGTTCAAACGATCCGCGGCCGCGCGACTCAGAGCGCCTTTTCGTAGAGGCGATAGCGCTTGTAGACGGTGCCGCCCATCATTTTGATGCCGAGGTTCACCGGCGCGTTGTCCTCCAGCGTCCAGCTGAGCTCACCCCACTGGATGCCGAGCTTTTCTCCGGACTTGCTGAGGGCGGAGTACATGAACGCCGAGAGCGCGCCGTACTTTTTCTGCGTGCGGAACTTCTTGCGGATGCCGAGCAAAGCCAGGCGCGCCGTCTTGCCGCCCTCCACCTTGAAGCGCCAGAGCAGCTTGGCCATGCCCAGCGGCGAGAGCTTGCCGCCCAGGTCGTGGATGAACTCGTTCAAGTTCGGAATGGCCACTGCGAACGCCGCGGGCTCGCCGTCGATCTCCACGATGTAGGTGAGCTCGGGCACCAAGAGCAGCTTGAAGTCCTCGGCGAGCTTCTTGAGCTCGGGCTCGGTCATGGGCACGAAGCCCCACATTTCGCTCCAAGCGTCGTTGAAAATGTCCATCACGAGGCGCACCTCGCGATCGATCTTGCTCTTGTCGATGTGACGCGTTTTGACCTCGGGCAGCTCGGCGATGAGATCGACTGCCTTCTGCGCGCGCGGCGGCAAGGGCCCCACGACGTACTTCCAGGCGAACAGGTCCTTCGCCTTGACGAAGCCGGCGCCCTCCGCGAGCGCGCCTTGGTACTCGCGATGGTGCGGCATCATCACCATGGGCGGCGTGTCGAAGCCCTCCACGAGGCAGCCGATTTCTTCGTTCGTGTTGAGCGACATGGGGCCGAGCACCCTCTTCATGCCGCGCTGACGAAGCCACGCGCTCGCGCGCTCGAGCAGGGCGGTGGCGACGGCTTGGTCCTCGATGGTGTCGAAGAAGCCGAAAAAGCCCGTTTTCTCCTTGTAGCGCTCGTTCCACAGGCGGTCGACCTGCGCGGAGACGCGGCCGACGCACTTGCCGTTCAGATAGGCGGCGAACAGCGCGCCTTCTCCGTGACGAAAGAACGGATTCTTGTGGCTCAGGCGCTGCTTCAGATCGAAGTCGAGCGGGCGCACGTACTTGGGATCACCCAGGTAGACGTAGTCGACGACGTCGAGGAAGTCTTTGAGATTGCCGCCCAGGGGGACTTCGCGAATCTCGAGCGCTAGCTTTTCTGCCGCCATGCTGGGCAGATAGGAGGCCCCATGGGCCTCGTCAACGTGTCAAAAGCCGATCTTGCGCATCACGAAGCGAGGCAAGTGACGGATGACGAACATGACGAGCGCCCACGGCGAAGGCGTGTACTTGACCGGGGTTCCCCGATCGATCGCGACAATGACGTCCTTCGCGACGCCCTCGGGGGTGCCGGCGAACGGCGGGGGCTTGAGGCCCTCGGTCATGCCGGTCTTCACGAAGCCGGGCTTGATGGTCACGGTGCGGAGGCCCTGCGCGCGATACTTGTGATCGAGGCCTTCCAAGTAAGCGCTCAGGCCAGCCTTGCTGGCGCCGTACAGCACGACGGGCTTGCGGCCGCGCTCGCCCGCGACCGAGCTGAACACACACAAGGTGCCGCCCCCCCGCGCAAGCAGGCGTTTTCTGACGAGCTCGCAGAGCACCACGGTGTTGGCGAAGTTCACGGTGAGCAGGCGCCGCGCGAAGTCCGTGTCCTCCTCGAGGCGCTCTTGAGTGCCGAAGAGGGCGGCGG
>JAEYVE010000237.1 GCA_023432025.1 Pseudomonadota bacterium | reverse complement strand
TCTTGAAGACGGCTGGCCCAAAGCGCATGCCGATAGCGTAGTTGACCGCGTCGCCCAGGATCGCCGCGACGATCAAGAGCACCATCATGACGCCCAGAGACAGACCCGAGCTGTCCAAGGCGCACAGCGCGCCGACCGCGAAGAGCAGCGAGTCGCCAGGCAAGAACGGCGTAACGACCAAGCCCGTCTCACAGAAAATAATCAGGAACAGGACCACGTACATCCAGGGCCCGAGCGAAGCGGTGAGCGATGCCAGATGGACGTCGAGGTGAAGAAAGATGTCGAGAAACTGGTTCATGCTGGAGTTCGTCGTGAGAGGGGCACTCGTCGAAACGGCGCGGCTCGCGGCGGGCAAAGGCTACACTGGCGTCCGTCCAGACGCTCGTATTCCGCGGTGCCTACAATGGTGCAGTTGCAGGGTGGGGAGGGTCTCCCCGCCGATGGCCGACTGCCTGGACCGTTTGACGACGAACCCCCATAATCGAGTCATCGCGCCGGGGCCAGCACCCTTCTTCATTCGCCTGGCAGTCCCCCGGTGTGCCTGCTAGACGCACCCGAGTCCCACCGCAGAGAGGTTTTCTATGGGCGCCATGAGCCTTACCCACTGGTTGATTGTCGGAGTCGTCTTGCTTTTGGTCTTCGGACCGAAGCGCTTGGGCGACGTGGGTTCCGGATTGGGGGAGGGGATTCGGAATTTCAAAAAGGGCCTCACCGGCAACACCGAAGAAGACGAGCCCAAGCAGCTGACGGGCAAGTCGAAGACGGGCTGAGCGTCGCGTGGTGGGGACGATCCGGCCTTTCGCCAGGCGCGGGCGGGGAGGCGTCGTCCTCCTCGCGCTCGCGTCCGTTTTTGCGATCGCTTGCGGCAAGGACAACGCCGCCGAACCTCCCGCTCGCTCTGCCTCCGAGCCGCGCGAAGACCTCGTGCGGGAGGGCGAAGCCGCGCCGGACTTCGACGCGGTCGCGCATTCCGGTGAGCGGGTCAAGCTCTCGGACCTCCGCGGCAAGAAGGTCGTCCTCTACTTTTACCCCAAGGACGATACGCGCGGCTGCACCATCGAGGCGGAGGGCTTTCGAGACGGTCACGCGGACTTGCAGCAGGCGGACGTCGTGGTGCTCGGGGTCTCTACGGACGACAACGCCTCACACCGCGAGTTCGCGGAAAAGTACCGCCTGCCGTTTTTGCTCTTGCCCGACACCGAGCACGAAATTGCCAAGGCCTACGGTGTGCCGGTGCGGCTTGGCTTCGCCAAGCGCGTGACGTTCGTCATCGATCGACAAGGCAAGGTCGCTCGTATTTTTCCGTCGGTGGATCCGGAAGCGCACGCCGGCGAAATCCTCGCCGAGGTCTCCAAGCTTCCGTGACGTTTCGGCCTTGGCCCCGTGGCGTGCGCAGAGCGCGCCGGGGCGAAGCTCGCAGTACACGCGACCGAGACGCCCGCCCTGCGCGGGGTCTTTCGCGCATTTTCGAGACGGTTTCCGCGAAAGTCGGCATAAAGCGGACCATGAAGGGCACCAAGTCGCGCCGGAGCCGCGCGGTTCGTTCCGTCGTGGGGGCCGCGCTCGTCGCTTCGCTCGTCGCTTGCTCGTCGGGTCGAACCTCGACGCCCCGAGCAGCGGCGCAGCCCGAGTCCAAGCCACCCGCGCCGCGAGAGCTGCCGGGAGTGCGCGAAGGGGTCTCGCCCGAGGTGGCGCGCCGCGCAGAAGAGCTGCTCGCGCGCATGACCCTGGCGGAAAAAATCGACTACCTCGGCGGGGACCGCGGCTTCTTCGTGCGACCCATCGAGCGGCTCGGCATCCCCGAAATCAAGCTCTCCGATGGGCCGGCGGGCTGTCGCAACTGGGGGCCCAGCACGGCGTACCCGGCACCCGTTGCGCTTGCGGCGGCCTTCGACCGAGACCTCGCCGAACGCGTGGGGCACGCCATGGGGCGGGACTGCCGGGCGCGCGGTGTGCACGTGCTCCTGGGTCCCGGCGTGAACATCCAAAGGTCGCCGCTCTCCGGGCGGAACTTCGAGTACCTCGGCGAAGATCCGTACCTCGCGGCCCGAACGGCCGTGTCCTTCGTGCAGGGGCTGCAGGCTGAAGGCGTGCTCGGTACCGCCAAACATTTCGTTGCCAATAGCCAGGAGTGGGATCGCAACTACGTGAGCTCCGAGGTGGACGAGCGCACGCTGCGAGAGATCTATTTTCCGGCCTTCGAAGCCCTGGTGAAGGAGGGCAACGTGGGTTCGGTCATGACCGCCTACAACCTCCTCAACGGCACCTATTGCTCGCACGACGCGTGGCTCTTGAAGCAGGTCCTGAAGAAGGAGTGGGGCTTTACCGGCTTCGTCATGAGCGACTGGGCGGCTGTGCACGACACCTTCGCAGCCGCGTCCGGCGGCTGCGATCTGGAAATGCCGTCCGGGGCGTTCATGAACCGCAAGAAGCTCGAGCCGCTCTTGGGCGTGTCGCCGTCCGGCGCGCTTTCGGAGTCCAAGAAGGCCTCTCCCGCGGCGGGCGAACGCCGGCTACAGGTGGCGGACATCGACGACAAGGTGCGGCGCATGCTCCGCACGTGGATCGCAGCGGGTTTCCTCGACCGGCCGCAAAAACGTGACGACATTGCTTTGCACGATCCGTCGAGCGTGGCCGTCGCGCTCGACGCGGCGCGCGCAGGGCTCGTGCTGCTCAAAAACGAGAGAGCGCTCCTTCCGCTGGCGCGGAACAAGCTGCGCACCATCGCCGTGGTGGGTCCCAACGCCGACCCCGCCGTGCACGGCGGCTCGGGAAGCGCGTACGTGACGCCCTTGGCGTCCACCAGCGTGTTGGAGGCAATCCGACGGCTCGCGCCGGACGCCGAAGTTTTGCATCACCCCGGCGTACGCGAGCGCACGAACGTCGGCTTGCTGGGGGCTCCCGTGTTTTCCGGACCCGTCACGCTGGAGCTCTTTCGCGGCAGGGATCTCGAGGGTGATCCGGTCGTTGCGTTGACCGCGGATCGCATCGATTTTCACCCAGGAGACAAGCCGCCGGCGCGGGGTCTGCCCGCCGAGAACTACTCCGCGCGTTGGACCGGGGAGATCGAGGTCGAACGACGCGCGCTCCACACCGTCATTACCAACGCCGACGACGGCATTCGCGTCTTCATCGACGGCAAGCTGGTGCTCGATGACTGGAGCGAGCATGCTCCGCGCACCAAGCAAACGCTCGTGGAGCTCGAGCCTGGGACGCACGCCGTGTCCGTCGAGTACTTCCAAGGAACGTTGGGCGCCATCGCGCAGGTCGGCATTGGACCCGCCGTGCCGGAGGGGACCTTCGAAGGGGAGCGCGAGCTGCGAGCGCTGGCGCGACGCGCGGACGCCGTCGTCGTCTGCGTGGGTTTTGGTCAGAGCGCAGACACCAACTCCTACGGGCGCGGGTTCGAGGCTTTTTGGCCGCCGGGGTGGGTACGAAACGCGGGCCTGGTCGAGGCCGAGGACAGCGATCGGCCGTTTTCCCTTCCGCGCGCGCAGCTGGAAACGCTGCGCGCGGTCCTCGACGTGAATCGTCGCAGCGTGGTGGTCGCCAACGCGGGCGGCGGCGTCGCCTTCGACGGTTGGCTCGAGCGCACGCCGGCTTTGCTTTGGGCATGGTATCCCGGGCAGGAGGGCGGCACCGCGATCGCAGAGGTGCTTTTCGGGGAGCGGAGTCCTTCCGGCAAGCTGCCGGTCACGTTCGCGGCCCGCTACGAGGACCACCCGAGCGCGCCCTACTACCACCTGAACGAAAGCCAGCGCACGCCCTACAAGGAAGGCGTCTTCGTGGGCTACCGCGGCTTCGACGAGCGCGGGGTGACACCGGCCTTCCCGTTCGGGCACGGGCTGAGCTACACGTCGTTCGAGTACGACGGGCTCACCGTGGAAGCCGAGTCGTCGGGGAACGTGGTGGTGCGTTTTCGAGTGAAAAACACCGGAAAGGTCACCGGAGACGAAGTGGCGCAGGTGTACGTGGCTCCGCCGCGTGGCGCGGTGCCGCGGCCTCCGCAGGAGCTCAAGGGATTCGCTCGCCTCCACCTCGAGCCAGGACAAGAGCAGGCCGCGGAGATCCGTTTGGACGAACGTGCGTTCTCCCGCTGGGCGACCAGCCCCGGTGGCGCAGGAGGGTGGAGCGTCGACGGAGGGTCGTACGAGATTCGCGTCGCGGCCTCGTCCCGGGACGTACGCCTGCGTCAGGCCATCGTGCTCGAAGGACGCAAGCTGGCGTCGCCCGACTGAGCGCTGGGGAGCGGCAACCACGTGAGTCGCAGAGCGAGCAACGTCCGGTGGCGGTGGCAGCGGCGCAAGGGGCGGAAGCTCGTCGTCGCCGTTGGCTTTGCACTTCTTTCGCTCGTGGCTTGTCGCTCCGATCGGTCGAATCAGCGGCAGCTTCGAATCTTCGCTCCCTCGTCACTCACCGAGGTCGCGCGCGCGCTCGGAAAAAAGTTCGAGGCAGACACGCCTGGCGCGGACGTACAGCTCAACTTGGCCGGCAGCCAAACGCTGCGTTTGCAGATTGAACAGGGAGCCCCGGTCGACGTCTTCGTGTCGGCGAGCCAGGACCACATGTTGGCCCTCGAAGAGGCCGGGCTCATGTCGGACAGCGTGGTGTTGGCGGAGAACGCGCTCGTGGTGGTGGTTCCGTCGAACAACCCGGCTCGGGTCGAAGCGTTCGGAGATCTGCCGAGAGCGTCGCGCATCGTGGTGGGCGCGCCGGAAGTTCCCGTCGGCAAATACACTCGAGTGCTCCTCGAGCGGGCCGCCGTCGAGCTCGGCGCGGAGTTTCGAAGGGAGGTCGAGGCGCGCGTCGTGTCACGTGAGGCGAACGTGAGGCTCGTGTTGGCCAAAGTGGAATTGGGCGAGGCCGACGCGGCGATCGTGTATCGCACGGACGTAGCGACTGCCCGCCACGTGCGCGCTGTGGCCATCCCAGAGAACATCGCGCCACGCGCGGAGTACCCCGTGGCCATCGCCAAGCACGCGCCGGAGCCAGAGCTCGCCGCTCGGTGGGTGGCGCTCGCACGCGGCCCCGAGGGACGAGCCCTGCTCGAGGCCGCGGGCTTTTCGGTGCCGCCGTGACGCGCAGGGGACTCCGCCCGGGGGCTTTGCCCGGTCCCTTGTTGGGCGGGGCGTTGTTCTTTTTCGTGGTGACGCCGTTCATCGTGCTCCTCGTGAGCTCGACGCCCTCCGAGCTGGTGCGAGGCCTCAGGCATCCCTTCGCCGGGGAGGCGCTCTGGCTCAGCGCGTGGACGACTGCGGTGAGTCTCGGCGTCGTGGTGTCGTGCGGTACACCTCTGGCGTGGCTCTTTGCGCGCTCACGCGCCTTGTGGGTGCGCGTCGTGGAAACGTCGGTCGAGCTCCCCATCGTGGTGCCTCCGGCGGTCGTCGGCCTCGCGCTCCTTCAAGCGTTCGGTAGGCGAGGTGCCTTCGGGGAAACGCTGGAGCTTTTCGGAGTTGCTCTGCCGTTTACGCCCCTCGCGGTCGTGGTCGCGCAAGTCGTGGTGGCCGCACCGTTTTACATTCAAACGGCGGCGGCCGGGTTTCGCCGGGTCGACGAAGGCATGCTGCTCGTGGCGCGTACGCTCGGGGCGACGCCAGAGCGAGCGTTTTTCCGCGTCGCGGTGCCCGTGGCGCTGCCTTCGTTGCTCGGCGGCGCCGCCTTGGCTTGGGCGCGCGCGCTCGGCGAGTTCGGCGCCACGCTCTTGTTCGCGGGCAGCTTTCCGGGGCGCACCCAGACGCTGCCGCTCGCCATCTACTCGGCGCTGGAGTCGGACGTGGCGGTGGCTCGGGCCATCGCGCTCCTCTTGGGCGCAGTGGCGTTCGCCACGCTGCTCCTGCTGCGCGCGTTCCCACGCGTGTTGGCTCGACGCCGCCACCAAACGCGGGAGGGCCTGCCCAGATGAGCTCGCCGTCCCTCAGCGTGCGGCTGTGCGGCAACGTGGGAGCGCTCACGTTCGACGTGGCGTTCGAGCTCACGTGCTCTCCGCTCGTCGTCATTGGGCCGAACGGAGCCGGAAAAACGACTCTGCTGCGTGTGTTGGCGGGAGCGCGCTCGGGGTTCGAGGGCTCCATCGTCCTCGGGGGGCGTACGTTGTTCGACGCGGCGCGCGGTGTCGACGTGCCTCCGGAGGAACGCCGCGTCGGCTACGTGCCGCAGGGCTTCGGTCTTTTCCCCCACATGACGGTCGCAGAAAACGTCGCCTTCGGCTTTCGGGGCGCGCGTTCGACGGCGAAGGAGCGGGCGAGGGCCGTCCTGGCGCGCTTCGGTGCGCTCGCTTGGGCCGACCGTCTTCCGGCGGAGCTTTCGGGCGGTCAGGCTCAGCGCGTGGCGTTGGCGCGGGCGTTCGCGGGCGAACCCGAACTCTTGCTGCTCGACGAGCCGCTTTCGGCGCTGGACGCCCGCGCCCGCCGCGATCTTCGGCGCGAGCTCGCGAGTTACCTCGGCGGGTGCGCAACACCAGCGGTCCTGACGAGTCACGACGCGCGGGACGTGTGGGCGCTCGGCGGCACGGTGCTCGTCCTCGAGGAGGGCCGCATCGTCGCACGCGGTAGCGCCGCCGAGCTGCGCGCTACGCCGACGACCGACTTCGTTGCCGAGTTCTTCGACCTCCCCGGTCCCACTTGAAGGCTCGTCACTCGAGCATTCGGTCGGGCCAAAGAAGCGCCTTTTCGTCCAACCGCAGGTCCATCTCCAGCTTGGCGAGCAGGTAGACCTCGGCGCGGGACCTGCGGCGGATCGGGTGGACGCTCTGCAGCACCTCGAACACGAACACCGGCGGGTACCCTTCGTGAATCAAGTCGCGCGCCGCTCGCAGCGCTCTCGTGCGCGGGTACTCGGGAGAGAATTCGGGCGGCGGCTTGGGTACATGGGGCTGAACGTAGGCCATGTGTAAAGTGTTTGCCGGCGAGGCTCGTGCGTCGAGCAGAGTCCAGCTGCCGTCGGCGAAGGCCTCGCACGTTCGGAGGACGTCTTGGGGCTCTGCCCGGACTTGGGGTGGCGGTCTTCCGTCATCTCCGCCCCGCGGCGTTGACCGAACTGCTCGTGTTCTGGGGTGGTCCAGGGGTGTTCGACGAGTCCTGCCTCGCTGTAGGATGCCCGCGATGATCGTCATCGTTCACGGCTACGAAGGCTCGGGTCCAGGCCACTGGCAACACTGGTTGCGTGAAGAGCTCGAGAAGCTGGGTGAGCCCGCGGCGTTTCCCGCGCTGCCCGACGACACCGATCCGCGCTGTGACGCGTGGGTTCAGACGCTCCGGGACGTCGTGGGCGGGCTGGGTGAGCCCGTTACGTTCGCTGCACATTCGCTCGGGTGCTGGGCGGTTGATCACTACTTGGCGCGCCATGGTGCGGCCGGCGTTCGCGGCGCGCTTTTGGTGGCGCCGCCGTCGCCGTATTCCTTGTTCGAGCCGATTCAGTCGTTCTTGCCACCACCACGCTCGCGGGCAGCTTGGTCAGCCCTTGGTGAGCATTCGTTGCTCTTGGGCAGCGACAACGACGACTACGCGGGTGACGACGAAATCGTCGAGCTGGGAAGGACCCTGGGCGTGCCGCATCGCATCCTCCCCGGAAGCGGGCACATCAACGCATCGTCCGGGTTTGGTCCCTTTCCGCTCGCGCTCGATTGGCTCCGCGAGAGCGGTGCGTTGGTGCACACAAGGCGCTAACGCGGCGTTCGCGCCGCCGGGAAGAACAAGCTGGTGACGACGCCGGCCAGCGTGAGCCCGGTGATGGCGACGAACACCGCGTGCAGCCCGTGGCCGAGGACGTCGGCCAGACCGGCGAGGTGCGCCGAGTCCGTGCCGTGAGCGCGCTCCGGGCTCAAGAGCAGGTTCGCCGTTCGCTCGTCGAAGCTTCCGCTCGCCACGAGGCTGGCCGTGAGCATTCGGCCCAACACGCCGATGGCGAGCGCGCCGCCGATGGTGCGAAAGAACATCGTGCTGGCGGTCGCCACCCCGCGCTCCGGCCACGAGACGCTGGTCTGTACGCCAATCACGAGCGCGGTGTTCGCGAACCCGAGGCCGACGCCGAAGAGCGCCATCGCGGCGCGCACCCACTTGAGACTCGCCCCCGGCTCGAGCACGTGGGCCAAGAGCAAAGTGGCCGCGAACGCCACGACTGAGCCCAGCCGCACCATGGCGCGAAATCCGAAGCGAGGCAGCAGACGGCCGCTGACGGCGCTCGCCAGGGGCCAACCGATCGCCATGGGCGCGATGGCCGTACCCGCCTGTGTGGGCGTTCCGCCCAAGACGCCCTGCACGAACAGCGGCACGAACGTGACGGCGCACAACATGGCCCCGCCGATGAGGAGCCCCGAGAAGCTCGACGCCAGAATCAGAGGGCGTCCGAGCAGCGACAAGGGCAACATCGGCTCTGTGGCGCGCCTTTCGACCCAAACGAACGCCGCGAGACAAAGCGCGCCGAACGAAACGCCAATGGCCGCGTACGAGCCGGTCCCGAGCACCAGAGGCGTCACGATGGCGGCGCTCAAGAGCAGCGCACCAGCGACGTCGAGCGAATGACGTCGTTTTTCCACCGTTTCGTGGAGGTTCGCAGCGAGCAGCGCCATGGACGCGAGTCCGACGGGAACGTTGACGTAAAACACCCAGCGCCACGATAGGGCGTGCACGATGAGACCGCCCAAGAGCGGCCCAATCATACCCGCCACGCCCCAGACGGCGCCAAAGAGGCCCTGCATTTTCGCGCGCTCTTCGAGGTCGAAAATGTCACCCACGATGGTCATGGCGACCGGCTGCATGGCGCCAGCGCCGAGGCCCTGGAACGCGCGAAACACGATGAGCGCCGTCATCGTGGGGGACTGCCCGCTCGCGATGGAACCCACGAGAAAGATCGTCGTTCCGACGAGCATAACGGGCTTGCGGCCGTACAGGTCCGCGAGCTTTCCCCAAATGGGCACCGTCACCGTGGTGGCGAGCATGTACGCCGTGAAGACCCAGCCGTAGTGCTCGATGCCGCCCAGATCAGCGATGACGGTGGGCATTGCCGTCGAGACGACCGTCATTTCCATGGCCCCCATGAAGAGCCCCAGCATGAGCGCCACGACGACCCAGGGACGTTTCGTCTCGTTCATCGCTCTAGCGCGACTCTCGAGGCGCGCTCACGTCGCGGCTACTCGCACCTCGCGCGTCGTAGCGCTGCCGCGCGTCCTGAATTTCGAAGCGGTGCGCCTCTGCCCACGCAGCCAGCTGGAGAATGGGCGTCAACAAGGTCTTCCCGAGCGGCGTGAGCTCGTAGTCCACCCGTGGCGGGATGGTTGGATAAACGGTGCGCGTGACGAGTCCGTCACGCTCGAGCCCGCGGAGCGTGAGTGTGAGCATTCGCTGAGAGATGCCCTCGATGGCGCGCCTGAGATCGGTGAAGCGCTTGGGACCGTTGCGAAGAAGGGCCACCAGCTGAACGCTCCACTTGTCCCCGACGCGGTTCAGCACTTCCCGCACGGCGGGACACTCGGTGGGGCTAGGGGAGGATGCCCCGTCGTCCTCCGACGGAGCGGCATCGCAGAGAAGTGTTTCGGAGACACTCGCCTCGGAGACACGGAGGGCCGCGGCGCGTTCGGACTGGTCCACTCCGGGGTGTGGCCGTTTCGCTGGGATGTGCCTTGGTGACATGAATGTGCCTCCTTGCGCAATTTGAAGCAGTGTTCATTCTAGCCACGGTTACAAGAAGGAACCAGGGACCAGGTAGTAACCAGCCGTGAGGCCGGTCGAAGGTCCCTCCTCGGAAAGACGAGAGAAGAAGCATGGCCAAAGAAACCTGGAAGTTCGATCCCAGTCACTCGAATGTCGGCTTTTCTGCGCGCCACCTCATGGTCGCGAAGGTGCGCGGACACTTCTCGAGCTGGAACGGCACGCTGGAGATCGACGAAGAGAACCCCGCGGCTTCCCACGTAGAAGTGAGCATCGACGCCGCCAGCATCGACACCAAGGAGGCGGACCGCGACAAGCACCTGAAGTCCGCCGACTTCCTCAACGTCGACGAGTTCCCGCACATCACGTTCAAGAGCACGAAGGTCGAGCGCAAGGGAAAGACCGATCTGCTCGTCTCCGGAGATCTCACGATTCACGGCACGACGCACCCTGTCACCTTGGACGTGGAGTACGCGGGCCGCGCCAAGGATCCGTGGGGCGGCGAGCGTGCGGGCTTTTCCGCGACGACCTCGATCAACCGCAAGGACTTCGGTCTGGTGTGGAACGTGGCGCTCGAAACCGGTGGCTTCCTCGTCGGCGACAAGATCGACATCGTGCTCGAGATTGAAGCCATCAAGGCATGACCGACCTACGGATCGACATCTTTTCGGACGTCGTTTGTCCCTGGTGTTTCATCGGGACCGAGCGGCTTCGCTCCGTGCTTTCGGCATGGGGCGAGCCGCTCTCCGTCGACGTCACGTATCATCCCTTCTTGCTCGATCCATCGACGCCTCCCGAGGGCGTCGTGATCGCGGACATGCTGCGCCAGAAGTATGGCGCCGATCCGCGGGCGATGTGGGATCGAGTCGAGGGCCTCGCACGGGACGTCGGTCTCGAGCTGGATCTCGAGAAGCAGAAGTTGATGGTGCCGACGGCGCGCGCACATACGCTGCTCCGTCACGCGCTGGCCAAGGGCACACAAGCAGAGCTCGCCAGGGCGCTGTTCGTTGCCTATTTCGTGGACGCCAAGAACGTCGCGGACGAGGCGGTGCTTCTCGAGCTCGCCGCGGCGCATGGGTTCTCCGAGGAGGAGGCGCTATCGCTCATCAGTGATCCCAAGGAGCTGGCCGATACACGCGCCGAAGCGGCGGAAGCGACCCGCCTCGGAATTCGGGGCGTGCCCTTCTTCGTGTTCGACGGCGAGCTGGCGCTCTCCGGGGCGCAGCCGGCGGAAGCGTTCCGTCAGGTCATCGACCAAGTGCTCGCCAAGCGAAAGTAGGAACGTCCTTCTGATGAAAATGAAAAAGGTTTTCAAATTCATCTTGAAGACCAGCCGCGCTCTCGGGTATCAAGACGTTCGTGACGACGCGGCTCGCGCAGAAGCTCCCGGCCTCCGACGGTGACCCCTGTGAAGTCCGTTGCCACTGCGGCGCACTCGTCGCTCGCCTCGTCGAGGGGGGCGTCGAGTTGCGCTGCCGTCGTTGCAAACGCGCACACGTGCTGCCGCTCGAAAGCGATGCGCCTGCTGCGGGCTCTCGTCTCTGAGCCAGAGCCCGTTCGCACGAGCGACCGCGCTCCGTGAGTCGAGTCGGAGAGGGGCCGAGTGGATCGAACGTCGGCTCTTGTGTTCCCCTTCGAGCGCGCTACATGGCGACGGCATGCGCATCGAACGCGATCGGGCCGTTGCTCTGGAATACACGCTGAAGGGAGACGACGGCGTCGTCATCGACACCAACGTCGGCGATGACGCCCTCTGGTATCTGCACGGCCACCAGAACGTGATCCCCGGCCTCGAGAACGCGCTCGAGGGCAAGGAGTCTGGCGCGGCGCTCGACGTCGTGGTGGAGCCCAGCGAGGGCTACGGTGAGCGCGATGAGTCGCTCATTTTCGACATCGAGCGGTCCAAGTTGCCCTCGGGCCTCGAGCCCGTCCGTGGTGCGAAGCTGCAAGTGAACGCTCCGGGCGGCGGTCGCAGGGTCGCCACCATCACCAAGGTCAAGCTGCAAGCGGTCACGGTGGACGCCAACCACGAGCTCGCGGGCAAGCGGCTGCATTTCTCCGTCAAGGTCGGGCAGGTTCGCAAAGCCTCGAAGGAAGAGCTCGCGCACGGCCACGTGCACGGGCCAGGACATCATCACCACTGACGCGTCACGCGTCCCATTTTCCGGGCGCGCCGCAGTCGAGCATGCTCTTGCCCATGTACGGGTTCTCGAGCTTGTCCCCTGGCTGGACCCACTGCTTGTAGCCCTGCGCCATGGGGCACTCGAAGACGTTGAGCCCCTGGCGAAGGGCAGGCTCGGCACGGAGGAGCGCGACGAGCGCTTGGCTCACGTCTCCGAACGCTTTGCGGGCGGCGGCGGCGTCGCCCTTGGACGCTTCCTTCAGCTGCACGGCGCGCTGTCCGAGCTTTTCCAAGGGCTCGCGCAGGTTCGCGGGGGCTTTCTGCGCGGCGCCAGCCGCAGCGGCAGCGAGCTCACCCGCTGGGCCTGCGGCGGGCTCGATTCGATCGTCCGCAAGCAGAGCTCGCAGAGCCTCGTAGCTCCGGAGCGTCGTTTCGATTTCGCTCTTTGCGGCCGTCAGCGAGGCGGGCACTTGCACGACGAGCTCTGGCTTCGGCTCCGATTTCGATTCGGATTTGCAGGCGGCGAGCGCGAGCAAGCCGGCCGCTAGAGCGGCCAGAAGCGAGAGGCGCGACGGGGCGAGAAAGAGGCGCGTCGTCATGAGCGGTTCCTAGAGCGACGAACGGCCTGCTTGCAAACCGTTTGTCGTCAGCCCGAGGGCGAATACGACGTTCAGCCGAGGCCGCCACTGACCCAGACGAGCCACAGGGTGCCCAAGAGCGTCGTGAGCAGGCTGAGCGGCAACCCAATGCGTAGGTGCTCCATGAAGCCGATGCCGCCGATGTCTCGGGCGGCCTCCGCCACGATGATGTTCGCGGCCGAGCCGAGCAAAGTGAGGTTGCCGGCGAACGTGGAAGCCATGGCCAAGAGCTCCCACGCCAGTCGCGGGTGGGGTAGCGCCGCCATTTGCGGCTCCACGACGAGGATGAACGGCACGTTGGACACGATGTTCGAGCCAACGAGGAAGATGCTGGAGAGCCGGAGCGACGCGGCGAGCCCCGCGGCGTGCTCGCTCGGATCGGGTAAGAGCGGGAAGCGCGTGAACAGAGAATCTGGAACGCCGCTCTTCATGAGCCCGGCCACCACGACGAACAGCCCAGAGAAGAAGAGAAGAAGCGCCCAGTCGATGTGAGGCCACAGCTCGCGCGTGTCACGTCGATGAACGAGCATGAGCAGGACCAGCCCGGCCGCCGCAGTCCAGGCCAAGTCTCCACCCACCACGTAAAACGCGGCCGTTCCGAGGATGACCAGGAGCGTGTACAGCGAGCGCCGCTCGCGCTCCACGTCGACGGGGAAATCCCCTGGGCCGAGCGAACGAGCGATGGGCTCCGCGAGCGTGCGCCGGAAGAAGAGCCAGAGGAGTCCGTGATTGACGAGCAGGCCGAGCAGCGCGACCGGCCCGAGAAGGAACAGGTGATCGCGGTAGGTGAGGCCGCCGAGCTGCGCGCACAGCATATTCTGCGGATTGCCCACGAGCGTGGCCACGCTGCCTGTGTTGGCGGCGGTGGCGAGACCCAGAAGGAACGGCGACGCGGGCAGGCGGTAGCGCTGGATGAGCCGGACGACGAGCGGCGCTCCGAGGACGCACACGGCGTCGTTGGTGACCAACGCGCTCAGAATGCCGCTCGACCACACGACGATGCCGAGGAGCTGCCCCTGCGTCTTGGCT
>JAEYVE010000123.1 GCA_023432025.1 Pseudomonadota bacterium | reverse complement strand
GTACCCGACACCACGGCGACGCCGGCCTTCTCACAAGCCGCAAACAAGGTGGGAGCCGCAGCAGCCACCGAAAAGTCGATCACCGCCTCCGCGCCCAAGAGGCCCGAAGACAAGTCCGCGGACACCTCGACGCCGATGGCGCCAATCCCCGCGAGCTCGCCCACGTCTCGTCCGAGGGCCGGATCAGAAGGCCCCGTCATGGCGCCCACGAGCTGCACGTCACCCGCCGCGTGCGCAATGCGCGCCACCGAAAGCCCCATGCGCCCCGTGGCGCCGAAAATCGCGAGCCTCACTGGCCTGCCTCGTAGGCCGAAAGCGCCGCCACCACCTTCTCACGCGTCTCCGCGGAGGCTTCCACCATGGGGAGCCGGAGCGACGGGTTCATCAGGCCGCGCGCCGCGAGCACCGCCTTCACCGGCTGAGGGTTGGGCTCGAGGAACATCGAGCGATGCACCGGGAGAAGGCGGAAGTGCTCGTGGAGAGCCGCTTGGGTGTCTCCGGCGCGCATCAGCTCGGTCACCTTCTGCACCGCGGCGGGCAACACGTTCGACGTCACGCTGATGACGCCGCTCGCGCCGACACTCATCATCGGCACCGTGAGCGGGTCATCGCCGCTCAGGAGCGTCAGCCGCTCCCGCGCCCGCGCGAGAAGCTCCATCGCGTAGTCGAGCTTGCCGGTCGCGTCCTTGACCGCAACGACGTTGGAGCACGAGTCCGCGATGCGCAGCGTGCTCTCGACCGAGAGCTCCACCATCGTGCGCCCCGGGATGTTGTAGAGCACGACCGGCACGCTTACCGCTCTCGCGATGGCCTGCACGTGCCGCACCATGCCCTCTTGGCTCGGCTTGTTGTAGTATGGCATCACCACCATCACGGCGTCCGCGCCTGCTTCTGCTGCCGTCTTCGCGATGCTGATGGAGTCGAGAGTATCGTTGTTGCCAGCGCCGGCGATGACGGGCACCTTGCCTGCCGCGAGCCGCACCGTCGTTTGGATCACTTCGCGCTGCTCGTCGGGCGTGAGCGTTGGCGTCTCACCCGTCGTGCCGCAAGCGACCAGCCCTCCGATGCCGGCCTCGAGCTGCTTCGAGATCAAGCGCTCCAGAGCGCCGAAGTCGATCGAGGAGCCGTCAGCGCTCAGAGGCGTCACGAGCGCCGTGAAGGCGCCCTGCAGATTCAGACCGGTCATAAAGGGTGATGGGGTTTGCCAAGCCGCCCGACGGTTGGCAAGCTTCGGTGAAATCCCGTGGTCCGAACGGTGGGGTCGCCACGTTTCGGCCCGATTCACTCGGCCCGATTCACTCGGCCCGATTCACTCCGGGCGGCGCGCCCGTCAGCGCCGCCTGAGTCGGGCTACGAAGTAGCCGTCGGTGCCGTGCTGCCCGGGTAGCAGCCGCACGGCGGTCGCCCCTCCAGCAAACGGCTCCACCGCAGGGGCGTCGAACGGCGCGGGCTCGAGCAGGTCCGAAACTCGCTCGATCACGGCCTCGCACTCCTCTCGAAGCACGCTGCACGTCGCGTAGACGACCGCGCCCCCTGACCTAGCGCAGAGCGCGGCGCCGCGCAGAACGCGAACCTGGAGCTCGGCGAGACGCGAGGGGTCGTCCTTCTTCAAGCGATGCGCAATCTCGGGGCGGCGGCGCAGCGTGCCGTCCCCCGTGCACGGCGCGTCGACCAGCACGCGGTCGAAGCTGCCCCAGAGCTCCGCGCCGGCATCCGGCGCCGCCCAATCCACGACGTGGCGCGCCGGTTCGGGTAACCCGAGTCGGCGAAACTCGTCCGCGAGGTGCGAGAGCTTGGCTGCGTGAACGTCCGCCACGACGAGCGCGCCGCGCTCGCCCACCTGCTCCGCGAGCAGCGACGCCTTCTGTCCGCGCCCCGCGCACGCATCGAGGACCCGCTCGCCAGGCTTCACTCCAACGGCCCAGGCGAGCAGCTGCGCGCCCTCTTCTTGCACGACGAAGTCACCTTCGGCGTAACCCTCGAGGCGCCGCGGCTCTCCCCCGCCAGAGTAGCGAAGCGCGTGTGGAGTCGTAGGGCTCTGCACGGCGCGTTCGGGATCCGTCATCCAGTCGCGCAGCGGACGCCCCTCACGCAGACGGAGAGCGGTGCTGGCGCTCGAGCCCCCCGCGCCGAACAGAAGCGCGGCTTCCTCGTGCCCGACGTCGCGCGCCATTTTGTCGAAGAGCCAGCGAGGCGCGCTGGCCACAACCGCCTTGGAGAGCTCCTTTTTTCCTTCGTCTGCGAGCTTGCGCAAGAGCGCGTTGGCGAAGCCTGCCACCCGGGGGCCGCGAAGCGCGCGCACGAGCTCCACCGCTTCACTCACCGCCGCGTGTGGGGGCACGCGATCCAAAAAGGAAAGCTGATAGACGGCGACGAACAGGTGGGCGAGGAGCGCCGTGTCGCTCGCCTTCAGCGCGCCGTAACGCGAGAGCCGTTCGAAGAGCGACTTTTCCGTGCGGAGCACACCGTAGACGAGCTCCGTGGCGAGCCCCTTGTCGCGAACGTCCAAGCGCCCCGCGCGATCCAGCTCCGTCGACAGGACGGCCGCCGCAAACGCCTGATCCTCCCACACGCGGCGCAAGACGTCCGCAGCCATTGCCCGCGCGCCGAGACCGCTCGGCGACCTTGACCCCGCGGGCCTCGCTTCCCCGCTCATCCGACGAGCTCGTTGAGCTGACCGCGGATCACGTCCCAGCGCTTCTCGACGTCGTTCTTGAACGCAACACCCATGAGCAGAAGCAAAACGGCCATTCCCGCGATGTGAGCGACTTCACGCACCCGCATCGGCACGGGGCGCCGCAGTACGCCCTCGATGAGGAAAAACATCAAGTGTCCGCCGTCCAACACGGGGATGGGGAGCAAGTTGATGAGGCCCAGGTTGATGCTGACGAGCGCCATCACCCAAATGAAGTACTCCGGGCCCTTGCGCCGCTCCTCGCCGGCCAGCTCGTAGACGGTGATGGGACCCGAAATTTCTTTGAGGCTGAGCCGCCCCTGCGCCAAGCGAACGAAAGCCAGCGAAATGAAGCGCGTCACGTCGATGGTTTCGTCGACGGCCTTGCCGAAGGCGTAACCGATGGGCATCGGGTGGTCGACGCGCTCCTCGAGCGCGAGCGGCAACCACTGCTGCACGCTACTCGCCATACAGCCGGTGGCCCCCCGATCGACGACGCTGGCCCAGCTGCCGCAGGGGAGCACGTACTGGGAAAACGTGGTGCCGGCTCCGTCCACGAAGTCCTCCCGCCGGATCCGGAAGGTGCCGCTCCGGAGCCGCCCGTCGCGCGAAGACACGTACTCGAGCTCGTGCTCACGATCGCGATCTGCGTCCAGTCGCTCGACGAAGGACGACCAGGCGGGAACCTCCTCGCGATCGAGCTTGACGATGCGATCCCCGCGACGAAGCCCGGCCTCGTACAGGTACGTGCCAGGGGGAACCACCGCCGCGTACAAATCCGCCAGCTCGATGCCCGTCCGCTCGAACAGGGTGCCGCCACGCACGTTGGGCGTAAGCGCCACGACGCCTGCTTCGAGCACGGCGAGGTCCGCGAGACCGCCTAACGCCCCCTGCGCGCGCTCGGGGCGCAAGTACGAAACGGGCACCGTCTCGCCGTGGTTGTTGCGCAGCTCCTGCTCGACATCCGAAAAACGGCGCACCGGGCGACCGGCGATTTGCGTGATGATGTCGAAGGTGCGCAGGCCGGCGCGGTACGCCGCGGAGTCCGGCGACGCGATGCCGATGACGGCCGCCGGCGCGTTGGGCTGCACGCCGATGGTGCCGTAGCTTTCCACCAAATCGAGCTGCAGGTGCCGCCTGCGCTCCTGCACGGACACCTCCACCTCGACGTGGCGGTTGTCGCGAAACACCTTGAATTTCAGGGTTTCGCCCGGGCTCTTTTCGACGATGCGCTTCAGCTCGTCGAACGTGCCCACCTCCTGACCGTTGACCGCCATGATGCGGTCGCCGGACAGAAGCTTGCCGTCCGCCGGGTGACCCGGCAGCACCACGCCGACGGTAGGAGGCGCGAAGGGGCCATCGGTGACGAACACCGAAAAGTACAGGAGGACCGGGAAAATGAGGTTCATGACCGGGCCGGCCAGAACCACGATGATGCGCTTGTAGGTCGGCAGGCTCTCGAAGGTCCGCTTGCGGTCCTCCGGCATGACCAAGTCGCTCTTGGAGGCCTCCAGCATTTTCACGTAGCCGCCCAAGGGCAGCAGCGAAATGCAGTACTCCGTTTCCCGGCCGCGCAACTTGAGGATTTTGGGCCCGAAGCCGAGCGAGAAGGTGAGCACCTTCACCCCGAACGCCTTGGCGAACAGGAAGTGCCCGAGCTCGTGCACGAAAATCAGCGAGCTGATGAGGATGACGAAATAGAGGAGATCCACGGCAGCGCGGCCCGCTCCCGCGCCCTCGGACGTCGTCCGGAGGCCTCCGAGAGCCCGAGAGACGGCGCGACCGTAGCACGCGCCCCGCACCCCCCGGTAGCAATGCCCAAAAGGCGCGGTAGGCTGCTCGGTGAGGTCCCGTGCCCGACACCAAAGTCAGTGAAAATCGACCCTCCGTCGCAGAAGACCATTACGCGCCAGCGCGAAAATCCCCTGCTGCCAGCGAGGTTACGCTCAGCCAACTGATGATGCCGGAGCACTCGAACGGCCACGGCAACGTGCACGGTGGCGTCATCATGAAGCTGGTCGACGAAACCGCAGCCATCGCCGCAATGCGCCACGCGCAGCGCCCCGTCGTGACGGTGGCCATCGACTCGATGACATTTCGCCAGCCCGTCCGAGTCACGGATCTGGTGACGTGCCGCGCGCGCGTGACTTACGTCGGCAAAACGAGCATCGAGGTGAGCGTGCTGGTCACCGCGGAGAACCCCATCACTGGGGAAACCACGCACACCAACTCGGCGTTCCTCGTCTTCGTCGCCCTGGGTCCCGACAATCAAAAGGTCCCGGTCCCTGAGCTTGCCCCGGAAACGGAAGAGGACCTGCGGCGGCACGAGGAAGGTCGGCTGCGCCAACAGCAGCGCCTAGCTCGGCGAAGCCACCGTCCCTGAGCGGAGCCCGACCCCGCGGCGCCGCCCTCGGAGCCAGCATTTTCCGCTCTTTCTGTCGTTCCACCCTTGACGGAAGTCCCGGGCGACCCAACTTGGGTCCCTTTCCAGCCCTCACTTCGACGTTCTGCCTCACTCGGCGCGCTGGTCAGGGGGGGGTAAGAACACTAGGTTCCCCGCCGGGAACCGGCCGACGGGGAGTTGTCCCCCGAGGCTCACCGGCTCGACGAGATCAATGTTCACCTGGGTCGCCAAAAAGGTCTTCGGCACTTCCAATGATCGCGCCGTCGCGCGCATGAAGCCGCGCGTCGCGCAGATCAACGCCCTCGAGGCGACGATCGAAAAGCTCAGCGATGCAGAGCTTCAAGCGAAGACGAACGAGTTCAAGGAGCGCCTCGACAACGGCGCCTCCGTGGACGACCTGATGGTCGAAGCGTTCGCCGTGTGTCGCGAAGCCTCACGGCGCGTCCTGGGCATGCGCCACTACGACGTGCAGCTCATGGGCGGCATGGTGCTGCACGACGGAAAAATCGCGGAAATGCGCACCGGCGAAGGCAAGACGCTCGTCGCCACGCTGCCGGTGTACTTGAACGCCCTCGAGGGCCGCGGCGTACACGTCGTCACCGTGAACGACTACCTGGCTCGCCGTGACGCCGAGTGGATGGGACGCCTCTACAACTGGCTCGGCCTGTCGTGGGGCGTCATCGTGGCGCAGCAGAGCGACACCGAGAAAAAGCGCTCCTACAAGTCGGACATTTGCTACGGCCAGAACAACGAGTTCGGCTTCGACTACCTGCGCGACAACATGAAGGACAGCGCGCTGGAGCACGTCCAGCGCGATTTGCACTTCGCCATCGTGGACGAGGTGGACTCCATCCTCATCGACGAGGCGCGCACTCCGCTCATCATCTCCGGCGCAGCGGATCAGGCGAGCGACAAGTACCGCACGCTGAACGAGGTGGTGACGCAGCTCGTCAAGGACGAGCACTACAACGTGGACGAAAAGGCCTTCGGCGCCACGTTCACGGACGACGGCATCGAGCTCGTGCAGAAGCTGATCGGCATCAGCAACCTGTACGACCCCGTCAACGTGCAGAGCCTTCACATCCTGAACCAACTCCTGCGGGCGCACGCGCTGTACAAGCGTGACCAGCACTACATGGTGGCGCCGGACGGCAAGGTCCTCATCATCGACGAGTTCACCGGCCGCGTGCTCCCCGGCCGCCGTTGGAGCGACGGCCTGCACCAGGCCGTGGAAGCCAAGGAAAACGTGCGCATCCAAGAGGAGAGCCGCACGATGGCCACCATCACGTTCCAGAACCTGTTCCGGCTCTACAAGAAGCTGGGCGGCATGACGGGCACCGCGCAAACGGAAGCCGCGGAGTTCATGTCCACTTACAAGCTGGACGTGGTGACCATCCCCACCAACAAGCCCATCCAGCGCGTGGACAACCACGACGTGGTCTACAAGACGGAGCGGGAAAAGTTCACCGCGGTCGTCCAGGAGCTCGTGGAAATGAACGCGCTCGGGCGTCCAGTGCTGGTCGGTACGACCAGCGTCGAAAAGAGCGGCGCGCTCAGCCGCATCCTGACGCGCAAGAACATTCCTCACCACGTGCTCAACGCCAAGCACCACGAAAACGAGGCGTACGTGGTGGCGCAGGCGGGTCGTAAGGGCGCCATCACGGTGTCGACCAACATGGCCGGCCGCGGCACGGACATTCTGCTGGGCGGAAACCCGGAAATGCTCGCGCGTCTGGAGTTCAAGGAGCAGGGACGTAGTCCCGAGGCGGAGCCCGAAGCATTCGCGGCCGAGGTGGAGCGCCTCAAGGAGCGCTGCAAGGCCGAGCACGACGAAGTGCTCGAGCTCGGCGGCCTCCACATCCTCGGCACGGAGCGCCACGAATCGCGCCGCATCGACAACCAGCTGCGCGGCCGTGCCGGCCGTCAGGGAGATCCCGGCTCCAGCCGCTTCTACCTGTCGCTCGAGGACGACCTGATGCGCATCTTCGCGGGCGACCGCGTCAAGAACCTGATGGATCGCATGGGCATGCCGGACGACGAGCCCATCGAGCATCCGTGGGTGACCAAGAGTGTCGAAAACGCGCAGCGTAAGGTCGAAGAGCGCAACTTCGACATCCGCAAGAACACGCTCGAGTACGACAACGTGATGAACGCGCAGCGTCGCACGATGTACGCGCTCCGCCAGCAGCTGAGTCTCGGCACCTACTCGCCCGAGGAAACGGACGACCTGGGCAAGCCCACCGGCCACACCCGCACCGTGCCCGTCGACGAAACCATCGCCGAGCGCGTTCGACCGCTCGTGGGGCAGTTGGTCGGCATGTTCTGCGAATCTCCGCCCAACCCGGTCGACGAGAACGGCAAGCCGCGCTCGCCGAACAGAGACGACCTGGAACGCGGAGGCGAGCTGGTGGAGCTCGAGAGCCTGCAGCGCGAAGTCTACCAACTCTGGGGCGTCAAGCTCGACCTCGAGACGCGCAAGAAGCGCACCCCGGCCAGCGTGTACGACGAGCTGAACGAGCTCGTCGCTCGGGGCCTCAGCGAGCAGCGCGAGCGCCTCCTCGACCTGATCGATCGCGTCATCAGCGCGGTGATCGAGGACAACTGCCCCGCCAACAAGCCGCCCGAAGACTGGGACCGCAAGGCCATCGCCTCGGCGTACCGCGAGTACTTCGGCACCGCGCTACAGCTCCAGCTCGAGGACTTCATGGACGCGGGCAGCATGGCGCGCGCCGTCTACGCCGAGGCCGAAAAGCTGTTCTTGCAGCGCGAGCAAGACATGGGCTTCGACCTGGTGCTGCGCATCTTCCGCTTCCTCTACACGCAAGCCATCGACCAGGCCTGGGTGGATCACTTGCAGAACATGGAGCATCTGCGGGACGGCATCGGCCTACGCGGCTACGGCCAGCGCGACCCCAAGAACGAGTACAAGAAGGAAGGCTACAACCTCTTCCTCAACATGATGGCCAACGTCTCGAGCACGGTGCTCACTCGCCTCTTCGAGGCGCAGGTGCGCCGCCAGGAAGTCGAGCAGATGGAGGCCGAAGCCGAGCGTCGACATCACGCCGAGCTCGATCAGGCCGTGGCCCGCCACGTCGGAGAGGCTCCGTCCGGCGACTCCGGACCGCCGCCCGCCGAGCTCCTCGATGCCATGCGCAAGTCGGTGGCGGGCGCCGCGCCGGCGCCCGAGCGTTCCTCCGCGCCACCCGTCGAACGCGACGACGCTTGTCCGTGCGGCAGCGGCAAGAAGTTCAATCAGTGCCATGGCGCGACTCTGGTGGACGACGACGATCAGCCGCGCGCCTGAGAGCGCCTTTCCCCGGCAAGAGCGTTCTCGTCGGCCAGACGCCCTTTTTCCCTCCCGCTTTCACTCGCCCGTCAGGGGGAAGGCGGAGGCTCGGCGTCGGACTGACTGCGTCCCTCTTTGCGAAAGAGGTTGCTCGACCTTTGGGCCAAACTCTTGGTCTGCACTTGAAGCTCGACCAAGAGTCGGCGTGCCCAAACGAACTCCGTACCGAGCAACGCTAGGCCCCCGACGATGGTCAGCAGCCCCGGGCCCGGCAAGAAGAGCAGCAAGAACCCGACGAGGAGCAGGGTAAAGCCCGCCAGCACGACGAAGATGCGGCGCACGTGACGGAACGTCGCCTCACGCAACGCGATGCTCTCCGTGACGACCCGGTGCCCGACGACTTCTCCCTTGGGCGAAAGGACCGACGCCAAGATCCCCACGATGAGGATGCCCGCGATCATGAACAGCGAGGGCCCCGTCGGGATCGGGTAGTGGTGCGCCAGGATCATTTTTACGCCGACGAAGGCGAGCAAAAACACGAGGCTCATCTTCAGGTGGCGAAAGCGGTGCATGATGGCCGCGAGCGCGAAGTACAGCGACCTGAGCCCCAAAATGGCGCACACGTTCGACGTGAACACGATGAACGGGTCGCGCGTCACCGCGAACACGGCCGGGATGGAGTCGACGGCGAACAGCACGTCCGAGCTCTCGATCAGCACGATGGCGAGGCCGAGCGGAGTGATGGCAAAGCGCCCGGACTCACGCACCCAAAAGTGGTGCTCCCGGTAGCCGTCCGTGACGGGGACGACGCGTCGCATCAGGCGAACGAAGAGGTTTTTGTCGGGGTGAAACCCTTCGTCCCGCGAAAAGAGCATCTTGGCTGCCGTGACCAAGAGCACCCCGCCGAACACGTACGTCATCCAAGAGAGCGCGCCCATGAGGGAGAGCCCCGCCGCGATCATCGAGCCACGCATGACCAGGGCACCCAAAATGCCCCAGAAGAGCACGCGGTGCTGGTACTCCCCCGGCACCCCCAGGTACGCGAAGATCAGCGCGATGACGAAAATGTTGTCGAGGCTGAGCGACTTCTCGACGACGTAGGCCGTGAAAAACTCGAGGGCCGCAGCCTTGCCCCCGAGCGTACCTCCTTGGTGCAGACCGATGCCGAGCCAGTGGTGCTCGTACATCACGTAGACGAGGCCGTTGAAGGCGAGCGAGACGCCGACCCAAAACGCCGTCCATCCGAGCGCTTCACGCGCCGAAATGACGTGGAGCTTGCGGTTTAGCACTCCCAGGTCGAGCGCCAAGAGCAGCACGACGAACGCGAGAAACCCGAGCCACAAGTAGATGGTCATGACCGAGCGCTAGCTCTTCTCTGAAGGCTAGCAGTCTGCTGCCTCGGCACGAAGGGTGGGGCCCATTTACCGGAGCGTTCGGGCGCGCGGTAGTGGCTCCCGCGTGTCCACTGCGTGCCGTCGTGGTATTCGGGCGACACGCACATGATCGATGCCCAAGAGCTGACGAAAGACTACGGCACCGTCGTGGCCGTGCGTCGTGTGAGCTTTCGCGTCGGGCGCGGTGAAGTCGTCGGCTTCTTGGGGCCGAACGGCGCAGGGAAAACGACGACGCTGCGCATGCTAGCGGGCGCCCTGGGCCCCACGTCGGGCCGCATTTGGGTCAATGGACACGACGTCGCGCTCTCTCCGCTCGGGGCGCGCCGGAGTTTGGGCTACATGCCGGAGGCAGCGCCGCTCTACCCGGAAATGCGCGTGCTGGAGTACCTGCGCTTTCGCGCGCGACTGAAAGGCTGCTCGTCGTCGCCTGCTGCCGTAGGCGAAGCCGCTGAACAGGCGCGCGTCACCGACGTGCTCTACACCGTCATCGGACACCTCTCCAAAGGCTATCGACAACGGGTGGCGCTGGCAGACGCGCTCTTGGGGCGCCCCCCACTCCTCATTTTGGACGAGCCCACTGCCGGGCTCGATCCCAACCAAATCCAGGAGGTGCGCTCGCTCATCGTCGAGCTGGGCAAGACCCACACCATCCTGCTCTCCACGCACATCCTGTCCGAGGTCGAGGCGACCTGCGCCCGAGCGCTGGTGATTCACGGCGGCCAGCTCGTCGCCCAAGGCACGCTGGACGAGCTGCGCAGCTTGCAGCGCGAACGAGGTGCGCGCCTCGAGCTGCGCTGCTCCAAGGAGAACGGCGTCGCCGAGGCTCACGCCGTGGTGCTCGAAGAGCGCGGCGTTTCCATCGCACGCTCGTCAAAGGACGAAGCCGAGCCCACCATCATCTCGCTCTCTCTCGATTTCGATGACGAAGCGGACCGTCGCGTGCTGGAGCGCCTCGTCGCCGCGCTGGTCGGCGCCGGCTTCGGCGTTCTGGAAGCCGCGCCCCGCCGTCCCGCGCTGGACGACGTCTTCCGCGCCCTGACGCGGCCCACGCCAGAACGAACGGTCGAGCCCTCATGAGCTTCTTGCGAGGCGTGTGGGCGCTTTTCTTGCGCGAAATGCTGAGCCTGTGGGTCACGCCGCTGGCGTGGGTGCTGCTTTGCGCCTTTCTCCTGGTCCAGGGCGGCATCTTCTTCAGCATCGTCCTGCACTTTTCGCAAATGACGGAGCTGAGCCTGGATATGGGGCCGCTCCAGGCTTACTTCGGGCAACACTCCGTCCTCCTTTCCATGACGCTCCTCCTCGTGTGTCCGGCGCTCGGCATGCGCACGTTCGCAGAGGAGCGGCGCAGCGGCACCATGGAGCTGCTGCTCACTGCGCCGCTCGGTTCGTCCGCCATCGTGCTCGGAAAGTTCTTGGCGGTGCTCTCCACCTACGCGCTCATTTGGGCGCCGACCGTGCTCTACGCGCTCATCCTGCGCAAAACGGGCACCGTAGACTGGCCGGTCGTGGGCACGAGCTACCTGGGACTCTTCCTCATCGGAGGGAGCTATTTGTCTCTCTCCTTACTGGCCAGCGCTCTCAGCAAGAGCCAACTCTTGGCCTTGATGCTCGCCCTCTGCGTGCAGTTCGGTCTGTTCGTACTCGGCATCGGCGAATACGTCTTCGAGCCAGGTCCATTG
>JAEYVE010000111.1 GCA_023432025.1 Pseudomonadota bacterium | reverse complement strand
GGGGGGGCCCGGCCGGCGCGCCGGCGTTTTCACGCCTTCCTCAGAAGCTCCTGGACGGTGCCCAGCGTGCCCAGCGCCGTCGATGCCTCGTACGGGATGAACACCTTGTCTCCCGGCTTTTGCGCGAACTTGCCGAACTTGTCCAAGTACTCCGTCGCGATGAGGTAACGCGTGGCGAGCTCCGGCGTGCCCAGCGCAGAACGCACCTGCTCGATGGCGGTGCGTTGACCGTCGGCGAGCTGGCGGATGGCTTCCGCGTCGCCCTGCGCGCGTCGGATGGAGGCCTCGCGATCGCCGTCCGCCAGGTTGATTTGCTCCTGTCGCATACCTTCGGAACGAGCGATACGCGCCTGCTTGTCGCCCTCTGCCTCGAGCACCTTGGCGCGCCGCTCGCGCTCCGCCTGCATTTGCTTTTCCATGGCCATCTGGATTTCGCGCGGCGGAATGATGTTCTTGAGCTCCACCCGGTTCACCTTCGTGCCCCACTTGTCGGTGGCCTCGTCCAAAATGGCCTTGAGGCGCGTGTTGATGATGTCGCGCGAAGCGAGCGTATGGTCGAGATCCATTTCGCCAATCACGTTACGCAGCGACGTCTGCGCCAGCTGGCCCACGGCCAGCGGCAAGTTGGCGATTTCGTAGGTGGCCTTCACCGGGTCGACGATTTGAATGTAGAGCAGCGCGTCGATGTGAATCGACACGTTGTCGCGCGTAATGACGGCCTGCTCCGGTACGTCGAGCACCGTCTCGCGGAGGTCGAGGCGCACGATGCTGCGTACCGCTCCACGATCGACCCAAATGCTCTCTCTCGCGCGGTCGACGAACGGCAAAATGACGTTGAAGCCGCTCGAAAGCGTGCGGGAGTAGCTACCCAGGCGCTCTACGACGATGCATTCGCTTTGCTGCACCACCAGAAAGCCCTTCAAAATGAGGAGCACGGCGAAAAAGGCAAAGAGCAGAAAAACGATGAGCTCGGATGACACGTGACGATTCCCTTCGTGTGACGGACGAGACAAAGAAGCCTCGAGTCCCGCGGGAACGCATGCTAGCGCGGGGACCTTCAGGCGAGGAGCGCGCGACGAAGCTGCCTCCCATTTCCCTCATGGCGCGCGCGGATTTGTATGCGCCATGCTGCGGAGCACCTGAGTCGGACGGTCAGCGCGTTTCGTGAGCTCGGGATTCGGTCGACTAAGGCCTCTCGACGACGACCTTGTTTCCGTCGATGGCGGCGATGCGCACCCGTTCACCGACGTCGAAGGCCTCGCCCGCGCGGCTGATCGCCTGCCAACGGTCACCGTACAGGGCCACGTAGCCCGCCCCGGAGTCCGGCGGAACCGGCTCCGTCACGACGGCCTCTTTGCCCACCATGCCCGCGGCGTTGGTGGCAGGCGCTTTGTTTCGCATGCGCGGCCAAACCCAGCTCTTGAAGAGCGCGAATTGCAGCAAGAGATTGATGGTGAGCACCGCCAAAACGAGCGCCCAGCTGTCGAGGAAGGGCGACACGAGCGCGGTCAGCAAGAACGCGATGCCGATGGGCAGCAGCGCAAAGCTCGCCGTGAAAAATTCGCCAATGACGAAAATGACGCCGAGTAGAGCCAGAATCTGCCAGGTGCTCACCAAATACTCCTGTAAGGCAGTCTAGCACGCGAGGCGCCCATGCGCGTGGGGACTGGACGACGAAGCCCGGGCGCCGCTCACGCGGCGCTCGGGCTTCGGTCGTCCGTCAAAGAGCTCGCTCAGAGCTTGCCGAGCGTGATGAGCAGCGTACGACGCAGCGGCTCGGCCGCGCCCCACAGGAGCTGGTCACCCACGGTGAAGAGCGAAAGGAACTCCGGGCCGAGCTTCAGCTTGCGCACGCGGCCCACGGCGACCTTCAGCGTGCCGGAAACTGCCGCAGGCGACAGCCCCGCGAGCGTGGCGGCCTTGTCGTTTTCGACGAAGCTCACCCACTCGTTGTTGTTACGAAGAGCCGCCTCGATGTCCGCAAGCGGCACGTCGCGCGTGAGCTTGATGGTGAGCGCCTGGCTGTGGCTGCGCATGGCGCCAATGCGGACGCACACGCCGTCGAGCGGAATTTCCGGGGAAATGCCGAGGATCTTGTTGGTCTCGACCTGGCCCTTCCACTCTTCTTTCGTTTGACCATCACTGACGGCCTTGTCGATCCAAGGGATCAGGCTGCCGGCGAGCGGAGCGCCGAACTCGCTCTTCGGGAACGCATCCGCGCGCAGCGTTTCGTTCACCTGACGATCGAGCTCGAGGATGTTCGACGAAGGGTCCTTCGCCGCGGGCGTGGCGGCGATGGCGCCCATTTGGCTCACCAGCTCGCGCATGTTCTTGGCGCCGGCGCCGGACGCGGCCTGGTACGTGGCCGCGCTGATCCACTCCACCCAGCCGTTGTCGAACAGCGAGCTGATGGCCATCAGCATGAGGCTCACCGTGCAGTTGCCGCCGATGTAGTCCTTCACGCCGCTCTCGATGCCGCGGTCAATCACCTTTCGGTTGACCGGATCGAGCACGATGATCGAGTCCTTCGCCATGCGCAGGGTCGAGGCCGCGTCGATCCAGTACCCCTTCCAGCCCGAGCCACGCAGATCGGCGTGCACCGCGGTCGTGTAGTCGCCGCCCTGGCAACTCACGATGGCGTCCATCTTCGCGAGCGCCTTGAGGTCGCTGGCGTTCTCGAGAGGCTTTCGCCCCTGACCGACGTCCGGTCCGAGCTCGCCGCCCTGCGAAGTGGAGAAAAATACGGGTTCGAAATGCTGAAAGTCGTTTTCAGCGCGCATGCGCTCCAAGAGCACGGAGCCGACCATGCCGCGCCAGCCGACGATACCTACGGTCGTCACTGATGGGGTCCTCTGGTGGGCGCCCGCAAAAAAGCGGGCGGGCTCGGAGTGAACCACCCGACCGACCCCTACGCAAACGCCCGCCTCGGCGAAGCCCCCGCCGAGCGGAGCAGTTCGAGCCGTCGCCGGTCGTCGAAGTCGTCGCCCCCGGGTCCGACTCGGCGAACCCGAAGAACGGAGGCATCAGCGGCAGCCCTCGCCGCTCGCCGACGAACCGCTCGTCTGGCCGGCCCCCAGAATCCGCTCTTCGTAAATTCTAGCCCACCACAAAAAATCCAGCGGAGGATGGAGAAAAACGAACCAGTTTGCGAATTGTCCTGAAAGGTGAGCTCTGCGGTTGGTAATCTCCGCCAAAACTTTGATGGTTCGCGCCCCCGCAAGCCATCCGATGTAGCCAAGGATTTTTTAAGATGATGCACCAGAATGGAGTTCGGTTCTTTGGAGTGATGGCGGCGGCTCTCGTGGCTGGCGCGGTCGGTTGTGCGGCGGAGTCGGACGGTAGCGGCGGCGGCTTTGACAGTGGCACGGGCGGCGGCTTCCAGGGCACGGGCGCTGCTCCGGGCACGGGCGCTGCTCCGGGTACCGGCGCGGGTCCCGCTGTGGGCACCGGCGGCGAAGTGGGCACGGGCGCTGCTCCGGGCACGGGCGCTGCTCCGGGTACGGGCGCTGCTCCGGGCGTCGGCGGTACGCCGGGCACGGGTGGCGGTGGAGCAGTGGAGCCGGTCGCGTGTACCGGCGCCGCGACCGACGCCGGCTACATCGACAACGGCACGATGTGCGGCTTCGCGTGGACTGCAGGTTACGACGGCGGCACCATCGATCCTCCATGTGGCAGCGCGGGGCCGTGCTTCACCGGCCCGACCGTGTGCGCAACGGGCGTGGTACCTGCTCAGACGACGGTTTATCCGGGAATCATGATCGGGTGGAACGTTGCGCAGGCGAAGGCGGGCACACCCACCACCTACACGCCCACCGGGACCGGCATCACCGTGAACTTCACAGCCACAGGCGCGACGGCACCGGTCCGTGTGGTCGTTCAAGGGGCTGACAACAAGGACTACTGCTTCGACTCTGCGACCAGCGGTACGGCAATTCCGTGGTCCTCGTTCTTGCTCGAGTGCTGGGAGGGCGGCGTGAAGACGCCCATGCCGGCAGGCACCTTGGTCAAGGCGATCGGTGTTCAGGTAACGTCCTCGATGGAGGAGCAGACGGTTACGAACCTGTGCATCAATAGCGTCGCCAACAACTGAGCGCGACAGTGTCATTGAGGAGAGGGAGCGGCCTAGGGGCTGCTCCCTCTCTCTTTTGGTGGAGCCAACAGGGGTGCTGCCCAAGGCCATGTGGAAGAGACGATTCCAACGAGGCAACGCGCATCTGCGGAGTGGCGACCGACGAGTACGAAGGGATGGCGTGAGGCGAAGCGTCGACGAACGAGAAGCCGGACGCGCGTCTCCTTCTTTCGGTGACGATTGTGTGACTGGAATTCCGTGGTGCGGTGACTAGCTCCTGGGCACGTACTGTTCAGGTGCGTGTACGTCACAATTTTTCATGGTGAGTAGGTTTTTGGGGCGGCCGAAGAAAAGAGCTCGTTGGACGTGCGAGTGACGGCAAAGATGAACGGCCCGAAACTCGACGAACGGTCACTGCTCTGGCGGTGAGCGCGCCCCAGCAGGGGAGAGTGCAGCAGCTGGTCGCCCGCATCTGCAGGAGAAGCGGAGACGGCTCCGAAGGCCCCTCGCCCGACAGATTGAAGGACAGAAGGACACGGTGGCATTCATGATGGCTCAGGTGAGAAGGCACGCGTCGCGTTGGGTTGGGGCGGTCTTGGCGACGTCGGCTTTCTTCGTTTTGGCGCCCGCTTGCAGCGAGCAAGAGGAAGAGCCGTCCGGCAACGAGATCGTCGAAGGCAAGTGTGAAATCGCAGAGGGCGCGAGCACTCCGGATTCGCTCTTGCGCATCGGGTGCACCGCGGATTTCGAGGCGCTCGCATCCGAGCCGCTCGACACGAGCTTGCCTGGCGCCCGCTCCGGCAAGGTCGTGCTCGACATGCTCGACACGGACAAGCTGCACTTTCAGAACAGCAGAAAGTTCCAGGTGCACTACGAGTTCATCTCGGAGCACCTCTCGGGCGGCGAGCTTCCTCTCGTTCCCGTGCTGTCGCAGTTCAACGCCACGGAGTACTACGCGCCCGAGGCCGGGCGGCGTTTCCTTCTGGGCACGGTGACGCACTACGAGGCCGGCAACATTTGGGCGCTCGAGTTCGCTCCCTACGACACGGCCACGGCCGCCATGATCGAACGGCTCTATCGAGCGGTTCGTGACACGGCGTTCTTCGGTCCGGCGCTCCGCTTTCACCCGACGTCCGAGACGTTGAGCGTCGAGGCGGCCAAGCTCGCGGACGTGCCCGTCGTCACGACGGATCAGCTGTACGAGAGCATCACGTACCAGCCGCTGACGTTGGCGACTTCGATGGGCAAGCTCCGCTTCGTCTACGCGGCGGACCTCGCCACGGAGTACTTGGCGCACGAGGACATCGTGGTGCTCGATCAAGCGCCGAACGATATTTCCGTCGTCATGGGCATCGTCACCGAGCAGTTTCAAACCCCGCTCAGCCACGTGAACGTGCTTTCGCAGAACCGCCGCACGCCCAATATGGGGCTCCGCGGCGCCATGAGTAACGAAGAGCTGCGCGCCCTCGAAGGCAAGTGGGTCGAGCTGACGGTGGGTCCCACGAACTGGTCGGTGCGCGAGGTCACGGCCGAAGAAGCCCGAGAGTACACCGAGGCGCACAAGCCGGAGCCCGTGGTGCTGCCCGCGATCGACCTGGAAACGACCGGTCTGCACGACATCGAGGACATCACTCCCGAAGAAGACGGCGTCAGCCTCCGCGACGTCATCAAGAAGTCGGTGCTCGCGTTCGGTGGAAAGGCGGCGCAGTACTCCATTTTGGCGAAGACCGACGGTGTGCCCGTCAAAAAGGCCTTCGCGGTGCCGGTCTTTTATTACGACCAGTTCATGAAGGAGAACGGGTTCTACGACGAGATCGACGCGTTCCTGGCCGATCAGAGCTTCATCGATGACGCCAACGTGCGCGACGAGCGGCTCGCGGAGCTGCGCGCGGAAATGGCTGCTGCTCCCGTCAACGAAGAGTTCCAGGCGCTGCTCCGAGCCAAGCTCGAGGCAGACTACCCCGGCAGTACCATCCGCTTCCGTACCAGCACCAACAGCGAAGACCTCGAGGGCTTCCCGTGCGCGGGTTGCTACGAGTCGCAGACGGGAGATCCCTCGAACTGGGAGGACGTGCTCGACGCCTTGCGCAAGACGTGGGCGAGCATTTGGCTCTACCGCACGTTCGAGGAACGCAACTACTACGGCATCGATCACCAGTCCGTGGGCATGGCGCTGCTCGTGCACACCAACTACCCCGCGGAAGAGGCGAACGGCGTCGCCGTCACCAACAACCCGTACGATCCGTCGGGACTCGAGCCGGCGTTCTACGTGAACGTGCAGTGGGGTGGGGAAGCCGAGGTCGTGCACCCGCCTGCCGGCATCACCAGCGATCAGTTCATTTACTACTACTACAACGCGAATCAGCCGGTGACGTTCGTGGCGCGCTCGAACCTCGTCGGGGAGGGCGAAACGGTGCTCAGCGCGAGCCAGACCCACCAGCTCGGTGTGGCGCTGGACGCGATTCACGAGCGTTTTTCAGCTGCGTACGGGCCCAAGGCGGGGAACGACGGTTGGTACGCTATGGATGTCGAGTTCAAGTTCGATGACGACGAAGATCCCTCCAAACCCCCCGTCCTCTATGTCAAACAAGCACGCCCCTACCCCGGTCGGGGTGATTGAGACTCCGAGCTCCGAGTCGTTCGGAGAGGCGCAGTCTCGTGAGACGCTGCGCCTCTCGCGGATGTCGCGCACTTTGTCGCGTGTTTCCCTGACCAGCTTGCTTCTCGTGGCAAGCGTCGTGGGCCCGCGCGCTGCGCACGCGCAAGCCGAAGCCGCGCCGCCCGAGGCCACGTCCGAAGCATCGAACGCAGCGGGAACGCCGGACGCGTCGGAGGCGACCGCGCAGCCCCCGGCGGCTGACTCCGCCCCGAGCGCTCCGCCATCGAACGCGACGGCATCGAATGCTTCGACTGCGGCCGTCGGCGAGGGCACGGCCGCGGCCGCGCCCCCGCCCCCGCCGGCAGAGGCCAGGTCGAAAGACGTCGCACCGGCAGATGGTGCACCGGGCAAGGAAGCGGGGCCTGCCGAAGCGCCGGCCGAAGCTGGCGGAAAAAAGAAGAAGAAACACGGCGTCAAAGTCGACGGCCGTGTGGTGGGGCGCGCCGAGCTGGTCCAAAAGCAAACGACGACCATCAACAGCGAAGGCCTGCTCGAAGACACGGAGCAGGAGTCGTTGGATCTCCTGGTTCGCCAAGCGAGGCTCGGGGTGGAGTACCAAAGCCCGCTCCCCTGGCTCAGCGCGGAGGTCAGCGTGGACGCGTCGAGCTCGCGCGTGCGAGCGCGCAACGCTTACGTGCAAGCCAAAGGAAAGGGTTACCTCGCGCGTCTGGGGCGTTTCCGCGCACCGATCGGCGCGTTCGAGACGACCTCGTCGTGGCAGCTGCCGACCGCGGATCGCGGCCTGTTGAACGATCTCATCGTGGATCGCCTCCAGGTCGGCGGTCGTCGCCCCGGTGTGCTCTTGGGCGCCACCCTGCCGTTCGGCATCAAGCCGAAAATCCTGGTGGCGGCCTTCCAAGGCTCCCAGCTCGTGGATCCGAGCACGTTCGACACGGACCTCATCGAAGAGCGGTCGCTCGACGTTCAGAGCCAGCTCGCGCGTGTCGAAGCGGAGGCCGGCGTCGTGCGTTTCGGCGCGTTCTACCAAAGGCGCGTCGGCGTTCCGAGAACGCTTCTGCCCGGGGAAGATCCCGAGCACTACTGGACGACGGGCGCGGACATCGCGGTGGACTGGCTGTTCGAAACGGGCGGCCTGCGCTTCTGGATCGACGGCTTTTCCGGCGCGAGTTGGCTCGAGCACTCAGGCAAGGAGCGGGACGACGACGACGCCACGTTCCTCGCGGGTCGCGCGGTGCTGGCGGTGCGTTGGGGCGGCATCGACAAAGAGCAGTTTTACGTCGAGCCCTTCGCGCGCGTGGGCGCGCTCGATCCGGATCTCACCGTGACGCGGGACGCCGCGCTCGACGCCGCGGTGGGCGTCAACGTCGGCTACTGGCGGCGCGCGCGCCTGACTCTGCAAGGCGAGCTGAATCGGACCAAAAGCAATTTCCCGCAAGGTTACGCGCTCGACTTCAGTCGTGAGCGCAAGGCCCTCGTTCTTCAGGCAGGAGTCGGTTTCTGATGTTCATCGCGTTCGAAGGAATCGACGGTTCCGGCAAGACCACGCTCTCGAACCTCTTGGCGCAGAGGCTCGCGGAACGCGGGCTCTCGGTGAAGCATCTCCGCTCGGAGGGTAAGTTCGCCTCTCGGGTGGCCGAGTCCATCCGCGCGCTCGGTCGAGATCAGAGAAACCTCGATCTCGTGCCCGAGGCCGAGTTCCTGCTCTACGTTGCGCGTGACGTGCAGCAGCTGGTCGAGGCGCTGAAGCCAGCGCTCGGTCATCACGACGTCGTCATTGCCGATCGCTTCTTTTACACGGCCGAGGTGTTGGGTTGCTCCGGGCGCGGCCTCTCGCGCGAGTTCGTGGAGCCCGTCCTCCAGGCGGCGCAGGCAGGCATTTCGCCGGATCTCAGCATTTTGGTGGACGTCGATCCGGCGCTCGGTCGAGCTCGCCGCAAGGCGAACCGCGGTGGCGGTACGGACGATCGACCTTCCTCCCGCAAGGGCCTCACGGGGACGGGCCTTCAGCAGCGTCTGCGGCGCGGCTACGTCACGTTGGCGGAGTCGGATCCGGAGCGCTGGGTCATCGTCGACAACGACCGAGCCATCGACGAGACCGTCGAGCGTTTGATTGCGCTCGTGCTCGCAGTCAAGGAAGAGGGCGCGCCCCCGGCCACGCAACGCTTTCGGGAGGAGAGCGCTACGCTCTCCCGACGCAACCCGAATGAAGTGCCGTCCGTCGGGGTCGCTTTGGAGCGGTTCTTGGCGTGGGTGGACGAACGGTCGGAGCGCGAGCCCGGCGTGGCGGCGTATCTTCTCGCCGGGCTGTCGGGGGAGGCCGTCGACGAGCGTCGCCGCGCGCTCGCCGCGCGCACGCCGAAAGGAATTCTCCTGGCTCTGCGCGGGCTCGACGACGACGTCAGTTGGGAGCTGCGTCACCGGCTGAAGGCACAGTTTCCGGATCTGGTCGTGGCCTCCATCCAAGGACAGGCCGTGGACCCGGCGCGTGCCGACGCGCTCCGAGACGAGCTAGCGGACGCGGCACCTCGGGCCACGCTTCTCTCCACCTCGTCTCTGGATACCGAGCGTGCCTGGGCGCACCGAACGAAGTTCGGGGAGTCCCACCCGGACGACGTCATGGCCTCGCTCGCGGGCGTCGCCGGCGAACGAGCTTGGACGGTCCGAGAAGCTTGGCTTTCGACGCGGGGCCATCGCGCGGCAGAGGATTTCGTCGCGGCGCGTATTCTGGCGCGCTCGGTCAACGGCATCGCCGGCGAGCGCGCCTGGGAGCTTCGCGAGGCTGCGTACGCCATGGCGCCCGCGGCCGTGCTTTCCTCGCTGACGGGCCTCGATGACGAGAAAGCCTGGCACTATCGCGACAAGCATCTCCGGTCGGCCACCAAGCTCGTCATGGCGTCGCTGCGTGGGCTCGAGTCGGAGCGCGCGTGGAGCATGCGCAAAGCGGTCGCCCGCGATTGCCGCGAGGCCTTGGATGGCTTGTCCGGAAACCCAAGCCCGGAGGCTTGGGAGCTGCGAGATGGCTACCGAGACGTCTGGCCTTCCACCGTGGTCAAGAGCTTGGGTATCCTGGCAGATGAACCCCGCGGCGCCGAGCTGGTTCGTCGGCAGCTCGCGAAGTACGGGCAAGACCTCTCGCTTCTGAAGCACGCCGCGCGCATTGCGCTGGGAGCCCACCGGAGCCGAGCGTCGCAGGAGGCCTCATGATGGGCATCGATTTCGAAAAGTTGGCGGGCAGCGATGCATTGCTCGTGCCCCACGTGGGCGAGCTTGCCGTGCGCATGCTGATTGCCACGGTGCTCGGCGCCCTCGTCGCCTACCGGGCGTGGCGTTTGTTCTTGCCGTGGGCCTCCCCCCCGAGCATCGAGTGCGCGCACGCGCAAACGCTCATTGCCGCGGTTGGCGCCGTCATGGCGGTCGTCATTGGCGACCACGCGGCTCGTGCGTTCGGGCTCGTGGGGCTGGGCGCCTTCATCCGCTTTCGCTCCGGCATCAGCGATCCGCGCGACGCGGTCGTCATGCTCGTGATGATCGCGATTGGCATGGCGTGCGGCATCGGTCTGCCCGTCATGGCGGCCATGACCGCGCTCTTCGTGAGCATTCTGCTCATCGTGCTGGACGCGAGCCAACGCCGCGCGCCCAAGCGCACGCTGGTCACCATCAACGCCGAGGCGCCCCCGCTGGTGAAGGATCGGCTCCTGCAAATTTTTCCTGGCTCGCGCGTCGTGGAGCTCGCCAACGTCGCGGCCGAGCTCGGCAAAGACAGCGGCAAGATCGTGCTCGAGGTCGATCTGCGCTGGGGCTTCGATGCGGCGACGATTCGTGAACACTTGGACGCTCACGCGGTCCCCGGCGTGCGTCGCGTGGCCGTCGCTTTCGACTGATGAACCTCTTCGATTTCGGATCAAGGACATGAAAAAGAGCTATTCGAGATTTTCGGTCGTGGGTTTGGCGATGCTGGCGTGCCAGCTCGTGGCGTGCGGCTCCGAGGATCCCGGGAGTAAGGTCGAAAACGATGGCGGCGCGGGCGCTGGGACCGGGGGCGGCGGCAGCGTCATCACCGAGCCTTTGCTTCCCTTCAAGGAAGGCAACACCTGGACGTACCGCGTTACCGACGGTGACGAGGTGTTCACCAAGGTGAACGTGATCGAAGGCGAAGAGCCGGTCGGCGGCTCGGGGCCAAACAAGGACGTCTTGGCCCACCGTGTGACCACCACCAAGAAGGACGGCACGGACAAGACCGTCTCGTGGCAAAAGCAGGAGGGGAACGTCGTGCTGCGTTACAGGGAACAGTCGTTCGCGAAGGGGGACGGTGCCCTGAATCTGGAAGAGCACTGGACGCCGCACCGCTTGCGCGTGGACAGCAGCCCCGAGCACACGACCGCGGGCGCGAGCTGGCTCGAGTCGTACGACGAAACGAAGCTCCCCGTCGGCGGCACGCCCTCGACGGCGCCCCGGCGTGACCGCTGGACCGTGCAGGAGACCGGCGCAACGGTGACGGTGCCCGCCGGTACCTTCGACGACGCCATCGTTCTCGTGAAGTCGGGCACCAGTACGCAGAAGACCTACTGGTTCGTGCCGGGCGTGGGCAAGGTCAAGGAAACCGGTGGCCAGGTCGAAGAGCTGGTCAGCTACGAGGTCGAACCTTGACGTCCGCGGGAGGGCCCAACGTGTCCGTCGCCGACGCCGCGATGACGGCCCTCCGGGAGGAAGCGAAGTACTGGGTCGAGTACGGCGCGCTAGGGCGCCTCATCGAAGAGTTCGAGGCGCACGTCTCGCCCCATCGCTTCGAAGGCGAGGGGGCGAGTCGTCTGCCCATGCCGCGTCACTACGTGACGACCGTGTACTTCGACACGGCCTCTTGGCGTCATCTGACGGGCGCCCTTGCGGCGCGCGAGGACAACGCAAAGCTCCGTTTCAAGGAGTATTACGACGAACATTCGTCGCTCGCTGAGCTGGCGACCAACGAGAGCGACATGGTGCGCGACGACGCTTGGGTTTGGCTCGAGCTGAAGCGGCGCCAGGGCACGCGGACCACCAAGCAGCGACTGCGCTTGTACAAGCGTGAAGTTCCGAAATTCCTGGCCCGAAAAAGGGCGGTTCTCGCTCTGCCGAAGGGCAGTAGCGACGTGACTCAATGCGTGCGCATCGCCGACTACTGCCGTGAGCTGGGGGAGCCACTCGAGGCGCGCTGCGTCGTGAACTACAGACGAATGTCGTACCAAGATCCTGCGGGCGAGCTCCGCATCACGGTGGATCTGGATTTGGCTTTTTTCGCGCCGCCGGAGGGGCTGTGGAACGAACCCGGCCCGCTCAGCCGTCGCCTCTTGGGCAAGCGCCTGGGCAGCGAGGATCGCGCGCTCATCGAGGTGAAGCGGCGTGGTCCGTTCCCGGAGTGGCTCTCACGCGCGCTGGCGGAAGCCTCTGCGCAGCAGGCGGACTTCAGCAAGTTCGTTCGAGCAGCGGAGCTCGTGCGCAGCCATGTCTGAGCAAGGCAGTCCCCAAGGAAGCGAAGGCACGGGCGGCTCGACGGACGGTCCGAGCTCGATTCCTGCGCCGAGTGTGGAAGTGAACGAACGGGAAACCGCAGAAGTGCGGGCGTTGTCCGACGGACCCACGCCGTGGCGGCTGGGTCACGTGGTGGCGGTCGTATTCAGTTGCGTGCTCTTGCTCGTGTACGCGCTGCTCCCCCCGGATCCAGACGACGACTTCTTGGGCGCGCGCGCGTCGACGCAGTTGGACGCCTCGGAGGAGCCTCTCGAAATCATCGACGTGTCGCCGAACGAGCCGGCGCCCGGGAGCGCCATATTCGTTCGCTACGAGGACGCCGGGGCACGCGCGGATCAGCGCGGTCCGCTCCGGGTGTTCGGCGGAAAACGTGAGCTGGAGACTTTGGCGGAGCGTCCAGGCTTGGTGGTGGCTGCCGTCCCTGGGGATGCCGAGCTAGGCAAGCTCAAGGTGCGCGTTTCGAGTGGCGAGGGACGCAGCAAGCCGCACCAGGTGATGATTCGACCGGTCAATTGGCGGAAGAAGTTCCGTAACTTGGTCGGAGGCGTGGCGCTCTTGGCGCTCGCCATTGGTCTGCTCACGCACGGCCTGCGAGAGACCGTGGGCGCGGAAAGCTCGAAGGGGCTGACGCGCGTGATGGCGAACCGCGGTGCCGCGTTGGGGTTCGGCGCGGGCATTGGTGTCATCTCGCAATCCACGGCCGCGGTGAGCGGCCTCTTGTCGGGGCTCGTCACGTCGAACGCTCTCGGTGTCGCCGCTGCTGGTGCGGCTTTCTTGGGGGCTCAAGTGGGGGTCACTTTGGCTCCCGGGCTCGCGCTGGGGCTCAGTGAGCCTCGCGAGGGACTCTTGGTGGTGGCTCTGGCGGTGCTCTGGATGTCCGTGGTGCGGGGCCGTCGCGCCAAGGCGCTTTCGCGCGTGGTGCTCGGGGCTGGGCTCATTGGAGTCGCGCTCTACGTGCTGTGGCCGGGCATGGAGCCCTTTCTGGGCAACCCGGCGTTTCTGTCGTTCATGGCGGAGCTGCGAGCGGATCACGCGCTCGGTGTGTTGAAGAGCGCCCTGCTCGGCGCGCTCTTGGTTTTCGTGCTGCAGGGGCCGGCGCCTGTGTTCCTTCTCGTGCTCGCGACGGCTCGCACGACGGGTCACGTGGACGTGCCTACGGCGCTCGCCATTCTTTCGGGATCGGGTCTGGGCAGTGGGCTCGCCGCGCTCTGGACGGCGCCCGTCGGCCCCCGGGCGCGTCGCCTCGCGGAGCTCGCCGTCATCTTGGGAGCGGCGAGCACCCTGGTGGCGGCGTCCGGAGTGAAGCTCTGGAGCTCGCTGTCGCCGGCGATCGTGCGAAGCGGGTTGGGTTGGCCCGATACGGGCGCAACCGTCATCGTGGGGTTCTTGTTGTCGCAGGGCGTCGTGGCCTTGCTTCTGCTGCCGCTTCTCACGCCTCTGTGCCGGGCGCTGGACAGGTTCCGCTCCGGCGGCGCCGCGCGCCCCGCCCTGACCCCTTCGGAAGTGGCGCTCTCCGTCCAGCACGGACTCTTGGACGCGGTGGTGGCGCAAAAGCACGCCACCGAGGCGCTGTCACGGCTGGTGCTCGGCGGGGAGCGGCGAGCAGGGCGAGACTGCGAGCGGCTCTTGGCGCGCTCCGCGCGCGCTCTCGAAGTCCCCATCGCTACGGTGGCGTCGCGCGTGCAGCAAACTCAGCGCCAAGTAGGCCTCGGCAGCTTGGTGGGCTCATGCCTTCAAATGCAGCGCGGTCTCGAGGTGCTGCTGAGTCGCGCGGAGAGCCTGACGGACGAGCGCTTGGTCGCCTCGAACGAGCCGGGCGCGCCCTCGCGCCTCGCCGCCGACGAGGTGAAGGTGCTCGAGGGTATGCAGGTGCTCATCAAGACCGGGCTCACTCGACTCCAGAGCTGCTTGGAGTCCGGCGAAACCATCGAGCTCGAGGAGGCGCGGGCGCTCGAAATCCGCATGAACGCGTTGGAGAGCACGGCCCGCGGAGGACTGCCGGCGGGCGGCACCAGCCCGGAAACGATGCGCGTTTGCTTGGCGGTGCTCGCCGTCGTGGACGCGTACGAGGCAGCGGGAAACCACGTTTATCGTATGGCGGAACGGCTGAGCGAGCCGTACTTGCTCGAGGTACCGCTGAGCCCCGTCAGCGGAGCGCGCAGCGTGGCGCCGCCAGAGGCGGCGCCGGCAAAGAGCGTTTCGTAGCCACCGGAGTCGAAGCACGCTCGAGCTGCGGATGCCGCGCGCGACTTCTTCGCTCAGCCTTCGACGTAGCTAGCGCGCCGCGACGGGCGACGCGCGATAACGTGGCGTTTGCGGCGTTCGGTGCGATACGCGACGCAGTGCGCCATCGGGGGCGCGGGATGCCGATCGCGACCCGCGAACGCGGGAGCGACGGCGTTTTCCTCGGCGCGCTTGCGGACCCGCGGGCGTCAAAGCTCGACGTCGTTCGGTGGGACGCGCGGCGGAAGGGGCGAACGTCAAAGCTCGACGTCGTTCGGTGGGACGCGCGGCGGGAGGGGCGAACGTCAAAGCTCGACGTCGTTCGGTGGGACGCGCGGCGGGAGGGGCGAACGTCAACGCTCGGCGTCGTTCGGTGCGATGCGCGACGCGATGCGAGAGCGTTCGCTGCGTGCCGAAACGTAGAGCGGTGAGTTCGGGTAGCGCGCAACGAGCAGATCGAGGAGACGAACTGCTTCCTCGAGGTCGCCACGGTCACGGGCTTGGAGCGCGCGCTCGAACAGACGATTTTGGGCGGCCAGCGTGCTCTCTGAGCTTACGTCCGCGGAAGCGGTGGTCGGGTGCGTTTTTGTGGGGGCGGACACATCTGCCCCGAGCGACGTTCCCAAGGCCCTGCTGGGGCTCGCTTCGGGGCTCTGTGAACGTGTGATGCTCGACTTTTTGACCCGACTGGGCAGAGTGCGCGACTCGTCCGCGAGTGGTGAGCGAGAGGCCGGGGCGACGTTGCTTCGCGTCGTTCCAGGGGCTACGGCTGCAGGCGCACCCGTGTCGCGAGCGGCGTTCTTCGAGTGGACGAGACCGTTCGTGGGCCCCTGAGAGGCGCCGAACAGGGTCGAACGAGTGAGCTCGGGAGCGTCATTGGGCTGAGCAGCGTCGTTGGGTCGAAGGATGTCGTCGGATCCGGCAGCGTCGCTGCGCCGGGCCGACTTGCTCGTTTCGTTCGCCGCGAGGTCGCCGCCTAGCGCAACGAGGTTGCCTGCAGCGGAGAGGCTGCCTGCCGCGGGGAGGTTGCCTGCCGCGGGGAGGTTGCCTGCCGCGGGGAGGTTGCCTGTCGCGGGGAGGTTGCCTGCCGCGGGGAGGTTGCCTGTCGCGAAGATCTCGTCCGAGCGCCAACGCTGCCCCACCGTAAGAAGCTCTTCGTGAGTGTTCGAAGACGCGCCCGTGCCCTTGGAAAGCCGTACGGCCACCGCGCCCCGAGCGACGAACACCTCCGTGACCAGGCGGCTTGGATCCGCGCTACTCGGTTCGACGACCACGCTGAAGACGGTGCCGCGAACCTCGACCTCGCTGTCCGGCGTCACCACGACCAAGTGATGTGGAGGCAGGTTCGCGTTCTTCGGAATGCTGAGATCGATGCGCCCGCGGGACAGCTCGAGGCGCTGATTCCAAGAGGTGAGGGCGGCGAGGCGGACCGTGCTGGAGCCGCCTAGCTCGAGGCGAGAAAGGCCGGGCAGCTCGAGAGCGACCCAACCGTCCGCCTCCGTGCGCACGAGGCTTCCGTTCAAGAGGCTGGCCGTGCCGGCCTCGAGCGGTTGCTCGGGGCCGTTCAGCGCCGTCCGCGCGGTGCCTGTGGAGCGCAAGACGCGCGCGGTCGGCGCGGCTTCCGAGGGGCCTTCCGAGGGGCCTTCCGAGGGGTGAAGCGCGGTGGAGCCGGCCTCGCCGAGAGGAGCGAGAGCTGCGTTCCGGTAAGCGTAGGTGCCGGCGCCGACCGAAAGGAGAAGCAGCGCGGCGGCTGCGCCCCTCCACGCCAAACGTCGCAAGCGAACCTGGCTTTCCCGTGACGCCCGAGCGCGAGGTATCTCGAGCTCGAGCGCCCGAACCAGACGTGCTCGCCGGAGCGCGACCGCGCTCGGGTCTTCCACCGGCACGGCAGCACGGAGCTGTCGCAATTCCGGAGGAGCGTCCACTTGCGACGGAGAATGCGCGGTCATCCCTTCCCTCGCTGGCTGGCGGAATGGACCACGGAGTCTTTTTCGATGCGAGCCCGCAGATCTCGCCGTCCGCGCACCAAGCGCGACTGCGCTGCTGCGACGGTGAGCTCGAGCATGAGCGCAATTTCGGACAAATCGTGACCGTGCACGTCGTGCAAAATGAGGATTTCCGAGTGACGCTCGTTCATCGCCGACAAGTGGTGTTGGAGGCGCGCCAGCTCGAGGCGCGCCTCCGCTCGCCGTTCGCCGCCGGAGGGCGCCGTGTCTTTGCCGGGGTGATCCGTATGAACCATTACGCGTCGCTCTCGCTGGCGACTGCGGATGGCGTTCAAGGCGACGTGCGTAGTGATGCGCGATGCCCAAGTTTGTAGGCTGCAACCACCGTTGAACGCGCGGGAAGCCAAGGAGCGAACCACTTGCTCGAAGGAGGCCTGAATCAAGTCGTCGTGATCCGACTCCCGCCGGCCCAGCACGCGGTACACCGTTTGGTCGATCACGCCGATGAGTCGGTCGTGCAGCTCGCCGGCCACGCTGCGATCCCCGCGCGCCACGGCCTCCACCAGCTCGGCGTCGCTGACGGACCGAACCTCAGTCGGCGCAGCGACGGCACGAAGCCAGGGACGGGGGAGGGGGCGACTCATTACCGAATCTTCAAGGGCACAGTCACCGCTGGGCGGAGGAACGAGGCAGTCAAAATGCCTGAAGGCCCGCCGGCGCGCAAAAGCGCTGGAGGTCGAGAAGAGGTCCCTTCTATCAACGAAGCAAGTTTCGGCTCTCGGGCGAATGGGCCATCGATTTGGCGAGGACCACCTGAAGCGATTCTCGCTATAGTCGCCTGAGTGTCCCAGCACGTTGGCGCACTCCCCCAAAGGCTCCGAGCGCTCGCGCGCGGAGTCGTGCTCGTGGGCGTGGTCGTGGCTTGCTCGGGAGGCGAGTTGCACCTCCTGGAAGGAGGCCAGGCGAGCGGTGGTACGGGAGGACAGGGAGCCACGGGAGGAACGACGGCTTCTGACGGAGGCGTCGTGAACCAGGCCGGCGGAGCTCCTAGTGGCGATGGGGGCGCCGGCGTAAGCGGAGGCTCCGGGGGCAGCGGCGGCGTGCAAACCGCGGGTGCACCGGGCGGCGGAGGGGCGCCCGAGGAGCCTTCCTGCGAGGGAAGCGAGTGCGAGCCCGAGTGCCCCTCGGGGGAAATGTGCGCACCTTCGGTGGGCTGCGCGCCTGGGGCCACGGACTGTGTGCCGTGCTTGTCCCCCTATGATTGCCCTCTCCAAACGCCCATCTGTCACCCTGTTCTGTACCGTTGCGTGGAGTGCACGTTTTCGGAGCACTGTTGGGGATTTTATGGTGGCTACAGGCCCGTGTGTTGGGCGGGCCGCTGCGCGCCGTGTCGAAGCAACACGGACTGCCCGCTCGGCATGACGTGCGAGAACAGCGTGTGCGGCAGTTGCAGCGGCCACGAGGCTTGTCCCACGGGGTTCCTGTGTCGCGACGGCCTTTGCGGTCCACCGTAAGCGATGCTTCGGGGCGCAAGGAACGTGGAGCGCCCCTCAGCTGGGGCCGAAGCGCACGTAAAACCCTGCGAGCAGCGCCGGCACGAAGGCGGATGTGCGCGCGACCGCTGCTCCTCGAACGAAGGCGGTCGTCGGCGAGGCGGTCCAACTCAGTTGCGCAGACGCCGTGAGTCCGAAGTGCGGCGTGAGCGCGACGGCAGCCGTCAGAGAGCCCCGAAGCAACGGCGACCAGCGTGACGCGACCTCCGACGAGTCGAGATCGACGGCGCGCGCCGTAAGCCACTCCGCGCCGCCATCGACCGCGACGGCGAAATCCCAAGGCGTCGCGTCAAAGCCAAAGCCCAGACCGACGGTGGGCGTCAGGCGCGTGAGCGTGAGCGTGCCGTGCTCCAAGCTGGCGCGCGAGCCGTCCACCCCGCCGCGGAGCTCGAGGCCTTCTTGCCTCGGGCGAAGCTGCAGGCGCGCCGCGCCCGCGACTTCGAACGTCGACAACTCGGGATCGCGCCCGACGCCCAGAAGCAGCGAGAGCCGCGCCGAGGTGCCGAACGATTCATCCCTGCCCCGCTCTCCGATCGTCGAGGCGGCGCCGAGCGCTGCATCGTCGTGAGAGTCGATGAGCCCGGCGGCGACGACGCCGAGCGTCAGACCGATGGCCTTGGCTCGTTCGCTCGCGTCGTCCTCCTCGTGGAACGACAGCTCCCGCGAGACGTCGCGACGTGTGCTGCCCTCCGTGACATGAAGCTCGACGACGACGTCATCGTCGGTCTGGCGCTCTACGCGGGCCCACAGCGAGGCGCCCTGCGACGACGTATCCGTCCGGCAGGTCCCGGCCGCATACGCCGCCTCGCAGGAGGCGAGGAGCGTCGCTAGCTCGTCGGGCGAAAGCGTCCAACCGAGCTCGACGACGAGCGGCGGCGCGTTCGACGAGCGCCCCGTGTCGGCGCCAGCGGGCAGCGGCACACTCGTCGCCAGAAGCAACGCCAAGAGTGCGAGGCTCGACGTGTGACGCACCACACGTTTCATAGGCTGCGGCCCCGGCAAGAACCAGGGCCGCGAAAAAGCGCCGGACGCGGCGTGCTCCCTGACCGGAAACGCCCGGCACGAAAAAAGGCCCGGACCGAGCGGTCCGAGCCTTCTTTCTTTTTCGACGTCCGCCTTCCAGTTGCGGAGCGTCAGGCTGGGCGAGTGAGCTCGAGAGCTCGACTCCTGCCCCGCGCTGCCATCACTTGATGAACAGCATTTCCTGGTACGTCGGCAGCGGCCAGAGGTCGTCCGCGATGGTGACCTCGAGCTTGTCCGCGGCGGCGCGGGTTTCCTGCATGGCCGGGATGACCGTGTCGCGAGCCCACTTCGCCCCGTCGAGGCCTTCGGGATGATCGGTGTCGAGGGCCGCGGCGAGCTTGGCGATGCCGGCGTTCAGCGCCGTCACCAGGTTCGACACGTCGCCGAGCAGCTTGGTGTCCGGCGTGATGCCGGCGGCCTTGCCCGCGGCCACGTTGCCAGCGAGCTCCGTCTGGTAGCGGAGAGCGGCAGGCAAAATGCTGGTCTTGGCCATCTTGAGCGCGATCTTCGCCTCCAGGAGGATGCTCTTGATGTACTGCTCGACGTAAACCTCGTAGCGGCTCGCGAGCTCGACGTTCGTGAGAACGCCGTACTTGTCGAAGAGCGCCTTCGCCTCGGGGCTGTCGAGCTCGGGGAGCGCGTCCACCGTGGTGCGGAGGTTCTTGATGCCCAGCTTCTCGGCCTCGGCGTGCCACTCGGCGGAGTAGCCGTTGCCGTTGAAGATGACGCGGCCGTGCTTGTCCATGATGTCCTTGAGGACGGCCTGGACGGCGTGCGGCAGCGTGGCGCCGGCAGCGATTTTCTTCTCCAGCTCGGTGGCGATGAAGTCACACGACTCGGCGAAGATGGTGTTCAGTGCGGTGAGCGGGCCCGAGATGGACTGGCTGCCGCCGACCGCGCGGAACTCGAAGCGGTTGCCGGTGAAGGCAAACGGGCTCGTGCGGTTACGGTCGCCGGCGTCCTTCGGGAGCTTCGGCAGGCTGTCCACGCCGATCTCGAGCGTGCCCTTGGCCTTCGACGACTTGGCGCCGCCGGCCTTGATCTGCTCGAACACGTCCGCGAGCTGATCGCCGAGGAAGATCGAGATGATGGCCGGAGGAGCCTCGTTGGCGCCGAGGCGATGGTCGTTGCCCGCCGAGGCGACCGTGGCGCGCAAGATGCCGCCGTACTTGTCCACGCCGCGAATGACCGCGCCGCAGAACACGAGGAACTGCATGTTTTCGTGCGGCGTGTCACCGGGGTCGAGGAAGTTGCCCTGCGTGGAGTTACCGAACGAGTAGTTCAGGTGCTTGCCCGAGCCGTTCAGGCCGGCGAAGGGCTTCTCGTGCACGGAGCAGGCGAGGCCGTACTTGGCCGCGACGCTCTTCAGCACGCTCATCACCAGCTGCTGGTGATCGCTGGCGACGTTGCCCGCCTCGTACACCGGAGCAACCTCGAACTGGCCGGGGGCCACCTCGTTGTGACGCGTCTTGACCGGGATACCGAGCTTGAAGAGCTCCCGCTCGACTTCCATCATGTAGCCGAGCACGCGCGGAGGAATGACGCCGAAGTAGTGGTCGTCGAACTCCTGCCCCTTGCACGGCTTCGCGCCGAAGACGGTGCGACTCGAGAGCATGAGGTCCGGGCGCTGCGCCCAGAACTTGGAGTCGACGAGGAAGTACTCCTGCTCCGGGCCGGCGAAGGCGTTGACCGACGCGATTTCCTCGTGCCCGAAGAGCTTCAAAATGCGCTGCGCCTGCTTGTTGAGAGCGGCGATGGAGCGGAGAACCGGGGTCTTCTTGTCGAGCGCTTCACCCGTCCACGACACGAAAGCCGTCGGAATACAGAGCGTGAGGCCGTTGGGGTTCTCGGTGAGGTACGCGGGGCTGGTGACGTCCCACGCCGTGTAGCCGCGGGCGCGGTGCGTGGCGCGGATGCCGCCGTTCGGGAAGCTGGACGCGTCCGGCTCGCCCTGCACGAGGATCTTGCCGGCGAACTCGGTGATGGCGCCGCCGTCGCTCGAGGGCGACAGGAAGCTGTCGTGCTTCTCCGCGGTCCAACCCGTGAGCGGGTAGAAGACGTGAGCGTAGTGGGTGGCCCCCTTCGCCATCGCCCACTCCTTCATCGCCTGCGCGACCGTGTCGGCGATGGAGGGGTCGAGAGGAGCGCCCGACTCAATCGTCTTCAGGAGGCTCTTGTAAACCGCCTTCGGGAGGCGCTCTTGCATGGCCTTGTGACCGAAGACGTTCTGCCCGAACAGCTCGCCAGCGGGCTGCGTGGCGTAATCGAGGGGAGCGACGGTCGACTGTTGGCTGGAGATCGCCGCGATGGCCTGTGCTCGGCTATTGCTCATGGTCTTGTTGCCTAACTCTCGGTTTGGGGGCAGCGGCCCCGTGGGGGAGAACTGGTCGGAGATTCGACCTGGGGACTGGGGTCTTCTGGGTCCGGTTGCGGCGCCTTCGGAGGAAGGCCTTGCCGGCTCATGGGAGGTTCCCTGTCGACCGGACAGGGCAGTACCAGAGGCTCGTTTTCTGAAATGTTTCCAACAATGCGGGGAGCGAAACTAAGGAAAAAAAGCCTGTGGCGGGCGCCCGGGAGGAACGCCTCGGGGGCAAGCCTAGCAGGTGCTCCGCTGTAGGCAGGTAAAACCGGCTTTCCGGCCGAATCGATGCATCCAGGCCCCTGCGGAGGCCCTCGCCGACGCGGTTTCACGCACGACTCCGACTTTGGATCTCGACCCCCGAGACCCGTTGCACGGTCGCTCCCGCGAGCCAGCACCGCGCGCACACCACCGCAGAGCACGGCGCAACGCTCGATTGGGTCATCCAGAAGACGACGGCCCAAGCACGCGTTCGCGCGCTCGGGCCGTACTCGGAGCTCGAAGGCTCACGCCGTTCGATTCGCGTCACCGCACGGTCGGCAAGCGGCCGACCGTGCTCCGAATCGCCTCGAAGAAGTCGTTGCCCTTGTCGTCCACGACGATGAACGCCGGAAAATCGACGATGTCGATGCGCCACACGGCTTCCATGCCGAGCTCGGCGTACTCGACGACCTCCACCTTCTTGATGCAGTCCTGGGCGAGGCGCGCCGCCGGACCCCCGATGGAGCCCAGGTAGAAGCCGCCGTGCCTCTTGCAAGCCGCCGTCACCTGCGGCGAGCGGTTGCCTTTCGCGAGCATGACCAAGCTTCCGCCTGCGGCTTGGAACTGGTCCACGTAGCTGTCCATGCGGCCTGCGGTGGTGGGACCGAACGAGCCCGACGCGTAGCCCTCCGGCGTTTTCGCGGGGCCGGCGTAGTACACGGGGTGATTCTTCAGGTACTCCGGCATGCCTTCGCCGCGATCGAGGCGTTCTTTGATCTTCGCGTGCGCGATGTCGCGCGCCACGACCAAGGACCCCGTGAGCGAGAGGCGCGTCTTGATGGGGTACTGCGAGAGCTGCGCGCGAATTTCCGCCATGGGACGGTTCAAGTCGACGCGCACCACCTCACCGCCGAGCTCGGCGTGCGTCGCATCGGGGAGGAACCGCGCCGGATCGGTCTCCAGCTGCTCGAGGAAAATGCCCTCCCTCGTGATCTTGCCGAGGACCTGTCGATCCGCCGAGCAAGAAACAGCCATCCCGATGGGCAGCGAGGCGCCGTGGCGCGGCAGACGAATTACGCGCACGTCGTGGCAAAAGTACTTGCCGCCGAATTGCGCGCCGATGCCGACGTTGCGCGACACCTCGAGGAGCTTTGCTTCGAGCTCGCGGTCACGGAAAGCATGACCGGTCGGGCTGCCCTTGTCGGGGAGCGTGTCCAAGTAGCGAGCCGAGGCGAGCTTGGTGAGCTTCAGATTGTACTCGGCGCTGGTGCCGCCCACGACCACCGCCAGGTGATAGGGCGGGCAGGCGCTGGTCCCGATTTTGGTCAGCTTGTCCTCGAGAAAAGGCAACAGCTTCTCGGGGTTCAGCACCGCCTTGGTCTCTTGGAACAAGAACGATTTGTTCGCTGAGCCGCCGCCTTTGGCCATGAACAGGAACTTGTAGGCGTCCCCGGGCGTCGAATAGATTTCGATTTGCGCCGGCAAGTTCGTGCCGGTGTTTTTTTCCGTGTACATGTCGAGCGGCGCCATCTGCGAGTAGCGCAGGCTCGAGGTGGTGTAGGTGTCGAACACGCCGCGCGAGATGGGCTCCTCGTCGTCCACGCCCGTCAGCACGCGCTCGCCCTTTTTTCCCATCACGATGGCGGTACCGGTGTCTTGGCAACCCGGGAGCACCCGCCCCGCCGCGATGCAGGCGTTTTTCAGGAGCTCCAGCGCGACGAAGCGGTCGTTTTCCGAGGCCTCCGCGTCGTCCAGGATGTTTCTCAGCTGCTGCAAGTGTCCGGGGCGAAGCAGGTGCGCCACGTCCGTCATGGCCTCGCGCGTGAGGAGGCGGATACCCTCGGGGTCGACCTTCAGAAAGGTGTGGCCCCCCGCCTCGAAGGTGGAAACGTGGTCCTGCGCGAGCTGTCGATAGGGCGTTGTTTTGTCTTCGCCGAGGGGCAAAAGCGGCTGAAAGGTGAAATCCGACATCGGCTTGGTTCTTTACGCTCGGGGTCTCTCTCGCGCCAGAGAGCGGAGGCCGTTCTACCCCTTGACGTAAGTTCCGACGCTTCTCGTCTATCCCGAGGCCTCTCGAGCTTGCAGAATTGCGCCCGTGAATTCCAGCCAGGGTCCCGACAGTTGCCGCGTGCCGCTCGTCTTCGACGAGCTCCACGCCCCGAGTGGGCAGCCGCGACCGCATCAGGAGCTCCTCCTCTCGCACCTCGGCGCGCTCTCTCCCGTCGCGGGGGCTCCCCGCGGTGACGTCGTCGCCGCTTCGGAGCATTTGGTTCAGCTGCGCAGGCAGATTCGTGACCGTCTGACGGAGCAGGAGGTTACCTACAACATCCTCGGCGCGCCGGACGGAAGCCATCGACCGTGGCAGCTCGACGTACTGCCGTGGGTCATCGACGCGGCGGAGTTCGATCACTTGGCGCGGGGGCTCGCGCAGCGAGCCCGCCTCATCGACGCCGTGCTCAGCGATTTGTACGGAGAGCAGAAGCTCTGCCAGCGAGGGCTCGTGCCGCCGGGCCTGGTGCTCGGAAATCCGCATTTTTGGCGCGCCTGTCACGGCTGGCAGCCACTGGGGGCGCACAGGCTCCACCTCTACGCGGTGGACGTCGGGCGCATGCCGGACGGCACCTTCGTGGTGTTCTCCGATCGCACCGCGGCGCCGACGGGCACTGGCTACGCGCTGGAGAATCGGCTCGCCATCGGCCGAGTCTTGTCGCGCCCGTTCCGCGACTACCCGGTTCGCAAGCTCAACACGTACTTCCGTAGCGTCCGCAACGTACTCGAGGGGCTGGCGCCGCGGCGCGGCGGCGAGCCGCGTGTGGTCGTGCTCAGCGCCGGCGCGCACGACGAGAGCTCGTTCGAGCACGCCTACTTGGCGCGCTACTTCGGCTTCGAGCTCGTGGAGGGGCGGGACCTCACCGTTCGGGACGACGTCGTCTACCTGAAGACGCTCGGTGGGCTCCGTCGCGTGGACGTCGTATGGCGCCGCGTTTTCGACGACTTCTGTGACCCGCTCGAGCTCCGGGAGGACGCGACGCTCGGCGTGCCAGGCCTCGTTGCCGCAGCGCGCTCGGGGCAGGTGGGGCTCGCCAATCCGCTGGGCAGCGGCCTCGCTGAAAGCCCCGCATTTCAGGCGTTTTTGCCGAGGCTCGCCTCTCACCTCTTGGGCGAGGAGCTCATCATCCCCAGCGTTCCAACGTGGTGGTGCGGAGAAGAGCGTTCGCTTTCGTACGTGCTCGAGCACCTGGGCGAGCTCGTCATCAAGCCGGCCTTCGACGAGCGACGTGCGCCGCTCGTCGAGCCAGCGAGCTTGTCACGCGCGGAGCGAGAAGCTCTCGTCGGCAAGATGCGAAGGCGGCCGTTCGACTACGTCGCGCAGCGCTGGCCGCAGCGCTCGGTGGCGCCGTTCTTGGACGGAGAACGACTGGCGCCGGGGCACTTGGCGCTGCGTTTGTTCTCGTGCAGAAGCGGCGGCGACTACGAAATGATGCCGGGCGGGCTCGCCCGCGTGGCGTCCACTCCGGACGGCCTGTTCCTGTTCGTCGGCGGCGAGCAAGCGAGCAAGGACGTTTGGGTGCCGGCATTGTCGGGGCACTCGGAGCAGCCTTTGCCGAGCATGCCGGAGCCGGAGGACTTGGTGCGGCGTGACGGCGAGGACTTGCCCAGCCGCCTGTTGGACGACCTGTACTGGCTGGGGCGCAGCCTCGAACGCGTGGACAACATCGCGCGTGTCGTGCGCCACGGCCTGGATCGAGCCGGGGACGAGCTGTCGCTTGCGGCGTTCGACATCGAGCCGTGCGTACAGCTGCTTCGCCGTCTGCACGTACTCGAGCCGTCCGCATCCGTCGTGGGGCTCGGCGCGGGCCAGTTCAGCGTCGCGTCCATTTCGGAGGAGGTGCTGCGCGCCGTCGCGTCGCCGCGCCTCGACAACGACCTTCGCTCGAACCTCCACTCCATACGTGGCCTCACGCAACGGGTGCGGAGCCGCTTGTCTCGGGACGCCTGGTTCGCTCTGCAGCAGCTCGGGCGCTTCACCGCGGATCTGGAGAGCGGCCCGCCGCGAGAGGAGGCGAGCCGCTGGCTCGACCAGGTGCTCTTGCGGGGCGCCGCCGTCAGCGGCGGCTTGCTGGAAAACATGGTGCGCGGCTCGGCCTGGTCCTTCGTGGACATGGGCCGCCGCGTGGAGCGAGGCTCGTTCGTGCTCGCCTTGCTCTCCACGTTCCTCACGGGCTCCGTATCGCGCGCCCACCTCGAAGCCGTCCTGGAAATCACCGATAGCTTGCTCACGTACCGCGCGCGCTACCTGAGCCGACTGCAGTTGACCGAGGTCGTGGACCTGCTGCTCACGGACGAAACGAACCCGCACTCCGTGCTCTACCAAGTGGCGCGGATTCGAACGGAGCTGGCGCGCCTGCCACGCTCGGACGAACGCCGCCGCTCCGATCAAGAGCGTCACATCCACGCCATCGAGGGGCAGCTGCTCTCGTCGGACGTGGACGCGTTGTGCTCCGGAGATCGCTCCGCGCTCCGCGCGTTGACGGACGACCTGCTGCAGTCGGTGTGGAACTTTTCGGACGGCTTGAGCGAGCGCTACTTCAGTCACGCCGGGTCGAAGCTACAGGCGCTGGCCCCTGCGCCGCTCGACGAGTACCTCGAAGGGGACTGGGCATGAGATACCGAGTCACTCACGTCACGCGCTACGAGTACGAGGCCAAGGTATCGCACGCGCATCACCTCGCGCACTTGTGTCCACGCGCCACGCAACACCAGCACGTGGACGCGCTCGAGCTCAGCGTGGAGCCCGCGCCGGCAAGCCGTCATACGGAGATCGACTACTTCGGCAATCTGAGCGAGCGCATCGAGATTCGCGAGCCGCATCGTGAGCTCTCGGTCACCTGCGTGAGCGACGTGCGGGTGTCTTCGCGTGAGGCGCCGCTGCCGAGCGTCGCTTGGGACGAGCTGGTCACTTCGTTCGAGGGCGGCCAGCGCCGCCTCGTCGCGTCGGACTTTCGCTGGGACTCGCCGCATGTTCGCATTCACCCCACCTTGCGCGCGTACGCCGAACCTTCGTTCGAAAAAGGAAGAGACCTCGTGGTCGCCGTGTCCGAGTTGAACCGGCGCATTTTCGAGGAGTTCACCTACGACGCCGCGGCGACGAACATATCGACGCCGCTCCGGCAGGTGCTGCGCGAGCGCCGCGGCGTGTGCCAGGATTTCGCGCATTTGGCGGTGGGCTGTCTGCGCTCGCTGGGCCTGTCCGCGCGCTACGTGTCCGGGTACCTCGAGACGTCTCCGCCAGCGGGCAGGCCGCGTCTCGTGGGGGCGGACGCCTCACATGCGTGGGCTAGCGTGCTCTTGCCGGATGGCACCTGGCTGGACTTCGACCCGACGAACGGCGTACTGCCGGACGAGCACCACGTCACCGTCGCTTGGGGGCGAGACTTCAGCGACGTGAGCCCGCTGCGGGGCGTCGTCCTGGGCGGCGGGTACCACCGCGTTCACGTGGGTGTGGACACCGTGGCCTTGGATTGAGTCGAAAGACGCCCGAACGCGCGGGCTGAGCCCGTCTACTGGACAAGGCGAGCGACCGGCCTCACAAGAGCCGCCCCGTTCCCATGACCCCTGAGCATCAGCAGAGCTCGCCCCGGCTCTTCGCCATCACTTGGCCCATTTTTTCGGAGCACCTGCTGCAAGCGCTGGTGGGGCTCCTGTTCGTCTGGCTCACCGCGCACATTTCCGACGGCACCGCGGCGGCTTTCGGCCTCTCCAACCAGCTGATGATTACGTTCGTCATCTTGTTCCGCATCGTCGGAATGGGAGCGAGCGTCGTCGTCACGCAGTACCTTGGCGCGGGAGATCGGGCGGGAGCGGAGCGCGTCGCGCGCGCCAGCCTGGGGGCGGCTCTTTGGCTCGGCGTGATCGTGGCGCTCGGCGTGGCGTTCGGCGCAGGCGCGCTGCTCACGTTGATGAAGCTGCCGGAGGCGTTGCGCCCCGAAGCAGAGCCGTACTTGGTGCTCTTGGGGGCCGTGCTGCTCCTCGAGTCGCTGATCACCACGATGGGCTCCGTGCTGCGCGCCTACACGCACACGCGACAGGCGATGCGCGTCGTGCTCTTCATGAACGGTCTCGGGCTCGCGCTGGGTTTGCCCCTCATGTACGGCTGGCTCGGTCTGCCTCGTCTCGGGCTCGTGGGTGTCGGCACAGGTTTGCTTCTTTCGCGCGTTTGGACGTTGGCGAGCTACGTGGCGCTCTACCGACAGCTCCTTGGCATCCCGCTTTCGTGGGCGGACTTTTCGCGGCTCCACCGCGGCTCCCTCGCGGAGGTGATGCACATCGGGCTCCCCGGCGCGGGCGAGAACTTCGCGTACCGCGTCAGCTTCACCATGGTGCTCGCTCTGGTGGCGAACATGGGACAAGCCGCGCTCGTCGCCCACACCTATTTGTTGCAGGTTTCGCATTTCGTGCTGCTGGCGGGCCTCGCGGTCGGCTTCGGTACGGAAATCGTCGTCGGCCACCTCGTGGGGGCGGGTCGCTTCTCGAACGCAGACCGTTTGGTGCGTCGCGCGCTCACGCTCGGCCTCGCGACCTCGCTTTCGCTCGGCTTGTGCGTAGGGCTGTGCGGTCGGACGATCTTCCGGTTTTTCACGGACGACCCCGCCATCATCGAAAGCGGCGCCAAGCTCTTGTGGCTGGTCGCGCTCCTGGAGCCGGGGCGCACCTTCAACCTCGTCGTCATCAACGGTCTACGAGCGACCGGCGACGCGCGCTTTCCCGTGATGTATGGCGCGTTCTCGATGTACTTGGTGGCCTTCGGCCTGTCCTGGCTCTTGGGCGCGGAGTGGGGTCACGGGCTCGCTGGCGTCTGGCTCGCCTTGGCGGCGGACGAGTGGCTGCGCGGGCTCTCCATGTACGTCCGCTGGCGCAGGCGAAGTTGGGTCAAACACGCGCGCCGGGTGCGTCGTCGCATTCTCACACAACGCCCCCGCGCGGCGGCGAGCGCACCCGAGGCCGAGCCGGTTCTCTCGGGTGCGTGAGCCCGCGCGTTTGGCGTCGCTCAGAAGAGGATGTTGGCGCCCACGGAAACGTAAGGCCAGCCGATGCGCACCATGAGGCCGACGTTGTCGCTGAACTGGAAGCGGCCGCCGCCTTGACCGACGAAGTTCAGGTCGAAGTCGTCGTCGTCGTAAAAGTCGTTGTCCCAGTTGACGTATTGGCCCGTCAGGCCGACCTCGCCGAACACGCTGATGATGTCCGTGAGGTAGAAGTTCCACTGGAACACCACCGGGAACCACATCGTGATGCCGTCGCAGTCGCCGTTCCCGAAGCGGTTGCGATCGTTGCAGTAGTAGCCGTCGCGCCAGTACCGGTCGTTGTCCCAGAAGGCGATGTCCGCGCCGACGCCGATGGCGATGTTGTTGTTGATGCTGCTGATCGGCCCGTTGTGCATCAGCGGGATGTTGACGCGCAGACCGAAGCCGGGGCCGTCGTCGGGGTGGTCCCACTGGTAAATCCCGTGTGGCTCGATTTCGACGCTGTAGCGCGCGTGCTGACCGGGACGCTTGATGATGCTCTGCGCGGCGGCGTCCGAGCTGTAGCTCGAAGTCAGGGCTGCGGCTGCGAAAGCCACGAGGCCGGGGAGGACCAAGCGAAGCGTGCTGTGTGCCATCTGTAGTTGCCTTTGGGGGGGGCCGACCGGTGGCGTTTCGAAAATGGAGCCGCCGTCGGTCAGGCTGTTTTCGCTTCTATCAAAAGGCCGCGCCGCGGCGCAAAGGTCCTCTGGGCGAGGCGACGCCACGTCGGGCAAGCCGAGCGCCTGGGCGGGGCACGGTCGCGTGGGAATCCAGTCAGGTCACGAGCCCGCCGAAGCTTCACGTTTTCGCGAGTTTCGGCGGAGTGAAGTTCAAGCTCCACCCAGCCGTACACGAACGGGGACATGTTCGAAACGGCGCAGCTCACTCAGACGATGTCGCGCGAGGAGTTCGCGAGGCGGGAGCCCGAGGTGCGAGAGCGTCTCCTCGACGCACAGTTTCGGCTGGGTGAGACGAAGCGTCGGAGCGTCGTGCTCATCGTGTCGGGGCCCGAGGGCTCGGGAAAGAGCGAAACCGTCAATCGTCTCTTGGAGTGGATCGACGCGCGCGGGGTGCTCGCGCACGCGCTCGGAGAGCCGACGAGCGAAGAGCGAGAACGCCCGCCGATGTACCGGTTTTGGCGACGGCTGCCACCCCTCGGTAAAATCGCAATCTTCAGCCGCAGCTGGTACACGGCGGCCATCTCGCGTCACGCGCAAGGGCGCATGGGGGACGCGGCGTTCGAGCGGTACCTCCGGCGCATCGTCGAGTTCGAGCGGATGCTCTCCGCGGAGAACGTGCGCATCGTCAAGCTTGCGCTCTACATCACAAAGCACCAGCAAAAGCGCCGCTTCGAAAAGCTCGAGAGGGATCCCGACACCGCGTGGCGCGTCACGCGCGCCGACTGGAAGGAGCACCGTGCCTACGACGCGCTCGAACGTACCTCCGCGATCGCGCTCAGACGTACGAGCCGCGCGGAGGCGCCTTGGCGCGTGGTGGCGGCGAAGAACAAGCGCTACCGCGACATGACCGTCGCCGAGGAGCTGCTCTCCGCCCTGGAGGCCGCGACGCACGAGGAGCCCTCGGTCGCCTCGGTCGACGCCGAGCCCGTGCCGGATCCGCCCACACCGAACATCGTGGAGAGCATCGACCTCTCGCAGGCGGTCTCACCCGACGCGTACGCGCGACAGCTCGAGCACTTGCAAGGGCGCCTCGGTCGCCGTTCGCGAGAGTTGGCGAAGCGGGAGCGCTCCGTGGTCGCTGTCTTCGAGGGACCGGACGCCGCCGGCAAGGGCGGAGCGATCCGCCGGGTGGTGCGGGCGCTCGACGCGCGCGCCTATCGCGTCGTCCCCGTCGGGGCGCCGACCGACGAGGAGGCGGCCTTGCCGTACCTGTGGCGGTTCTGGCGTCACTTGCCGGGGTACGGCCGCTTCGCCGTGTTCGACCGCTCCTGGTACGGGCGAGTCTTGGTGGAGCGGGTCGAGGCCTTCGCGGAGCCGGCCGTCTGGAAGCGCGCGTACGAGGAGATCAACGCCTTCGAAGAGCAGCTCGTCGACGCTGGATGTATCCTCTTGAAGTTTTGGATCGCCATCAGCAAGGCAGAGCAGCTCCGGCGCTTCGAGGAGCGGGAGAGCACGGGCTACAAGCGCCACAAGATCACGCGCGAGGACTGGCGGAATCGCGAAAAGTGGTCGGCCTACGTCACGGCAGCCTGCGACATGGTCGAGCGCACCAGCACCGAGCTGGCTCCGTGGACGCTCGTGTCCGGCGAAGACAAGCGGTGGGCGCGCCTCGAGGTGCTGCGCACCTTCGTTCGCCGTGTCGAGGAAGCGCTCGACCGCTGACGCGCGAGAGTCAGCCGCCCGGGTCGACGGTGAAGCGGACCGTGCTGCTCGAGCCTGCGGCGTTTTCGGCCCGGAGCGTGTGAGCGCCCGGCTCGAGCGTCCACGGGAGCTCGTGAAGGGCGTCTGCGGCCGCCAAGCGCTTTCCGTCGAGCACGAACCAGATTCGCCCGGCGTCGTCGGTGCGCGCCGAGAAGACGATGCGCTGGCGGCCACGAGCGAGGGACGGATCGATCGTGAAGCGCGCCCCGTCGAACGGGTAGGCGAGGATCGGCGGCGACGACACGCTCGCTAGCGAGCCGGGGCAGCGGGGGGAGTAAGCGGTGGGTGCGAGGGGGCGTCCGGCTTTCTGCGCCCAGGCTCGATAAGGCGCCGGGTAGCGTTCGAAGCTGCGTGTCACCGCGTCTCGGCAGGCGCTTCCTGCTCGGAGGCCTGTTTTCGGATCGACGGCGACGTGCTCGTGGAGTGAGCACGTCGCGTGCGGCACCCGAGCCGGCAGAAAGCGCTCTCGGGTGCGCTCGGGGCAGGCATCGGTGGGGCGCTCGCCGCTGAGCGAGCAGACCTCGAAGGAGGCGAAGTCGTCCGTCATCACCAACTTCTCCGGTGAGCGGTTCCCCATGGCCGCCAACATCACGTCGTGAAACAGGGGCCCGGCGCCCGTCACTCCGCTCGAGCCTTTCATTGGGCGACCGTCGAAGTTGCCCACCCAGACAGCGACGGTGACCTCCTTCGTGAAGCCAACGGCCCAGTTGTCGCGGTTCCCCTTCGAGGTGCCGGTCTTGGCGGCGACCGGAAAGGGCAGCTCCAGCACGCTGCCGCGGCCAAAGCTGGAGTGTCGCTCCGCTTCGTCCGCGAGTAAGTCGACCAGAAGGCGCGCGGTGCTTTGCGCGAGGGCGCGGCTGACGGGCGGGCTCTCCAGCTCGAGCTTTCGGCCGTCGCGGCTCGACGCGCCCTGGACGTAACGGAGGGCTTGGTACTGCCCGTCGTTGGCCAGGGCGGCATAGGCCGCGGCGAGCTCCGCCAGGGTGACTTCTCCGTCTCCGAGCGCGAGGGCAGCGCCGTAGTGTGAGGCGTCCCTGGTGAGGGAGGCGAAGCCAAAGCGATGAAGGAGCGCCAGCACACGGTCGGGTCCGACGCGCGCCGCGGTGTGCACGGCAGGCACGTTCAGCGAGCTGGCGAGCGCCTGACGCAGGCGAACCGGACCGTGAAAGCGCCCATCGTAGTTTCTCGGCGCGTAGTCTCCGCGGGGCGTCGACAAGTGCAGCTCGATGTCCGGTAGGAGCGTGGCTGCCGTGTAGCCGAGGTTCTCCATCGCGGTCGCGTACACGAAAGGCTTCAGGGTCGAGCCGGGTTGACGGAGCGCACGCACGCCGTCGTTTTGGCCGAGGGCGGTGTTCGACCAAAAGTTGGGTGAGCCGACGTAGGCCAAGACCGTCCGCGACGCGTTGTCGACCACGAGCACCGCGGCCGCCGACGCGTCGTTCGCGGAGAGTCGTTCGATCGTGGCTCGCGTGAGCGCCTCTGCGCGCGACTGAAGCGGGCCATCGAGGGTGGTACGAACCTCGCCGAGTTTTGCCCGTTCGGTCTCTGGCAGAGGAAGCAGCTTGCCTTGCCAAAGAGCGCGAGCGAAATGAGGTGCGCCGTCGGGGCGAGCGAGGCGTGACACGCGAACGGGCTGCGCGCGCGCGCGATCGAGCTCGGCCTGGGACAGAACGCCGTGGCCGTGCATTCTCTCCAGAATGCGATCACGACGCGCGAGCGCGCGCGCGGGGTTCCGTGTCGGGTCGTAGAGAGTGGGTCCGCGGGGGAGGCCAGCCAGGAGCGCGGCCTCCGGCAAGTCGAGGCGGATTGCCGGCTTGTCGAAGAGCGCGCGGCTGGCGGCTTCGAGGCCGCGCAAGCGCGGTCCGAACTCGATGCGGCTCAGGTACTCCTCGAGGATGGCGTCCTTCTCGAGCTCGCGCTCGATGCGGAGCGCCACGATCATTTCTCGCCATTTTCCCGCCAATGTGCGGGGTCGGGGAACGACGTTCCGTGCCAGCTGTTGCGTGATGGTGCTCGCCCCGGACACCCAACGCCGCTCGGCCACGGCTTGTCCCAGCGCGCGCACGACGGCGCGGACATCCACGCCGAAGTGCTCGTAAAAGCGCGCGTCCTCGGCGGCCAGAACTGCTTGCACGACGTGGGGCGGCAGCTCACGAACGCGTACCCCTGCGCCCCGCTGTCCCTCCGGCGTCACCTCGGTGACGAGCTTTCCGGACCGATCGAGGACGCGCAGGCTCCGTACGCTGGGGGCAGCGCGCAGTACTTCGGGGAAGGGTTCGACGGCGACGAGGCCGGCTACGAGCAAGAACACCGCGAGCGGCGTGGCCAGCACGACACACGCCGCCAGGGTGAGCAGCTTGCGGCCGCGTCGCTTCATTTCACTTCCAAGACGCTCGCCGCCGTGCGCCCGAAAATTTCCGGGCTGTACATTTCCTCTGCGCGCGTAGGCGGCACGACGAAGCGGCCGGGGGTCGTAGCCCGGGCCAGGTAACGGTAGTGATACACGCCGGCAGGCAAGTGATCGATGAAGAAGAGCGCGCGGTCGTCGCGCAGCTCACGCCGGTAGTTGCTCGGCATGTAGGCGCCGTGGGCCATTTGATCCGAGCTCGGAGGAGCATCATCGGAGCTCGAGCCAGAAATGTTCGACCACGCCGCGCTCGTCTTCAACGCCGAATCGACGCCCTCGAGCCCCGCCGGAAGGGGGTCGTCGATCACCGCGTAGTCGCGGGGACTCGGCGCCACGACCACGAGATCCACGACCACCAAGCTACCAGCAGGCACGGAGGGTGCGCTGTCGCTCGGAACCGCGGAGAGCGCGGTCTCGAGCTCCTCGGGCGTGACGGGGCGCAGCGCCTTCCGAACGAAAAACCCGCGATCGAGCGGCGTGCGTGGGAGCTCGCTGCGCGCGTAGCGCAGCCTGGCCTCGTAAAATAGCTTTCCCGCTCCCTGTTTTTCGAAAACGAGGTCGCCGTCTCCGAGCCGCGCGAGCGGAAGCGAGCGGGTTTGGGCCAGGGCGCTTCGCCCTTTCAAAGTGAGCTCCGAAACCTTCTCTTGCCCGAGCCAGAGACGCGCGGAGAAGTTCGGCTCGGCTCGCTCCTGCTCGCGGCGGTAGGCGTCCAGCGCCAGAAGCGAAAAGGCAGTCTCTTGCGTCGAGCGCCAAGTGGCGTTCTCGCGCGCAGCGAGGAGTCCGCGAGCGAGACGTGCCCCGAGGGGGTGATCCGGGCGCGCCGCGAGCAAGGCGCGCAGGACCAGGGCCGAGGTGCGCGCGGGCGAGTCCATGAGCACGGCGTAGTCGTCGCCGAGGTTCTCGGCGAAGTACGCTCGGTTGCCCTCGACGCGAAGCCCGTTCTCGAGCTCGCGCATCAAGAGCTCGACGTCCGGCTTGGGTTGCCCGGAAATGGCGAGCGCGTGCAAGAGCAGGGCGCGCGCAAAAACCGGCAGCTCACTCCGGATCGTAAACAGAGTGTTCATGTATCCAGGGTCCGGTGTGCCCAGGATGGCGAGCACGTCCACCACGAAGGCGGACGCAGCGCGGCTCCACGGCTCCGCGCCTTGGCGCTCGAGTTGGCCTCGCAGGTAGCGTTTGCCTTGCTCGAAGGTGCTCTTCGGTACGGCGACGCCGCGCGTTTTTGCCTCATGCAATGTCCAGAGCGCGTACGCTGACACCCAAGGCGAGCTCTCGTGGGACTCGGGCCACATGCCGAAGCCACCGTCCCCGCGCTGACGTGAAAGGATCTCAGCGGCGGTCTTCTCGGCTACGGCGTCTGCGTTCTTCGGGAGCGTCATCCCGAAGTCGCGGGCGAGAGCGCGGAGCGGGAGGAGGGGGAGCAAGCGGCTGGAGAGCTGCTCCGTGCATGCGTAGGGATAATCGAGCAGCTGTTCGAGTCCCGCGTCGAGGCCGACGAGCGCCGTCGAAGCAACTTGCATGTCGAGGCTGCCCACATCGCGGCGGACGCCCTCGAGCGACCCGAGCCGTTCGGCGGCGGCGCTCTCCGTTTCGCCAGAGAGCGCGACGGTCTCGAGCACGGCGGGTGAAAGCACGCGTCGCTCGACCTCGACCGCGTCTTTCTCCGTACCGCCGCCTGGCGCTTGTCCGACGATGTCGAAGCGAAGCTTGGCCGTGCCCACTTCCTTCGCCGAGAGCGAAAAGCGCGCTTCCAGTGAGCCGTCCTTGGGAAGAGCCAACGTTTGCGTGGTGGGGCCACTCACGTCGAGCCCGCTCGCGCGCAGAGACACGGTGACGCGCGAAGGACCAAACTGCTTTGCGCTCACGATGATTCCGGCGCTCGCCTCGTCGCCTGCGCGCAAAATGCGCGGGAGGGCGGGCCGCGCCATGAGCCGCTTGCTGGTGACGACACGCGCCTCGGCGTAGCCGTAGCGGTCCTCGCGCGTGGCAGCGACGGCCATGAGCCGATAGGTCGTGAGCCCCTCGGGGAGTCGGAAGCTGACGCGCGCCTTGCCGTCCGGTCCCGTCATGACCGACGGGTTGAAGTAGGCGCTTTGGCGGAAGTCCCGACGTGCGCCGTCGCCCCCTCCGCCTCCGCCTGCTTCTCCTTTGTCGGCGCCTATGCCGAGCGCTGCCGTCACGTCGCGCGCCACGCGCGCCAAAGAGTCGCGCGACTCGAGCGTGGCGACGCGCAGCGGCCTCGGCGCGGTGAAAATCGGCAGAGGATCCGGCGTGCGGTAGTCGATCAGAGACAACACACCTTCGTCGACCGCGTACACGGTGACCTCGCTCACCGCGCCGGCGCCACGGGCGTCCTTTACCTCGAGCGCGACGTCGATGTTTTCACCCGGCCGAAAGTCGACTTTGTTTGGCGTCAACTGGACGGTGAGTCGTCGCGCCTCGGGATTGATGCGCAGCTCCGCTTGTCCGGCGCGGTAGGTCGGAGCACCGAGATCCGCAGTTCCGGGCGCCGCGGGCGCGCCGCTGCGCGCCTTGACCAAGTGGACGGAAACGTACGCGTTGGGCCGCATGCGCTCGGTGATGGGCACGGCGACGGTCGGCGTAGCGCCCACGAGCTTCACGCGCTTCTTTTCGATGACGCCGTCGGCTTCGACGGTCACCAGCGCGTCGGCCTCGTCGAACGGCGACTTCACGAGCACGCGCGCCGTGTCCCCGGGTTGGTACTCGGTTTTGTCGAGCACGAGCTCGAGGCTCCAGGTGTCGTCGTCGCGCCAGAAGCTCTGTCCGCTACCGAGCGCGTAGGCGTCCACGGCGGCGCGCGCGGTGCGTCCCCGGCTGTCCTTCACCGTTGCCAGCACCAGGTAGTAGCCGGCGTCTTCGACGCTGAGTGGGCACGTCGCGGTCGTGGTCGTGCTGGTGACGTCACAGGAGGACACCACGGCGTCGTCGGTGCGCATTTCGGAGCGCGCCCCGCCACCCGAGGTTTCTCGCGCCAGTGTCCAGCGACGTCGCACGAGCTCGAGTCGCACCTTCGCTCCGGCCGTGCGGACACCCGCTGGCGTCGCCACGACGACGCGCGGCGAGACTTTGGTGCCCGCTTCGACGAAGTACGGCTCGATGGGCGCGAGCGCCACGTAGAGCGAAGCCGGGTGAACGATCGCGCTCGAGCTCGAGGCGACCGTTTGCCGCGATACGTCGCTGACCTCGGCGTCGAAGCTGACGAGCTCGGGGCCGCGTTGCCCTGGCAGGGCGAGATCGAGAGATTCGATGAGGCGTCCGCGAGCGTCGAGCTTCGCCTCGCCGCTGGTCAAAATGGACGAGCTGGGGGCCTTCTCGGGGTGCCCGTCGTCATACAGCGAAGGAGAGCTCACGAAACCTTCCGTGTTCGGGATCCGGAAGTATGTTTCGCTGCGCGTTGCGCGGTACGTCGCCGGCGCGCCGCTGACTGGAGCGCCGAAGAGGTAGTCTCCGCTGACTTCGAAGCGCGCCTTTTCGCCACGCAGGTAGGAGGTTTGGTCCGGTGAAACCTTCACCTCCATTTCGACGGGGCGGTACTCGGCGACCTCGAACGAAGTGTTCGCGTTCCCGGGGCTCTCGGCTTCGAGCTCCGAAACCTCGAGGCGCCACGAGCCGAGCGAGGCAGATGCGGGGACGCGCAAGGTCTTCGAGAAGCCTCCGAACGCGTTGGTCGTCACGGGCAAGCTTTGGACGACCTCCCACTCGGGGGAGCGCAGAACCAAGGTGAGCTTTCGGTTCGCGAGCACCTCGTTGCCGGTGTCCACCTGGCGCCGCAGGATGCCCTTGAGCTGGAGCTCGTCACCAGGACGATAGACGCCGCGCTCGGTGAAGAGCAGGCCGTAACTTTGCGGTCGTCCGAAGACGTCGGTCGGCACGCTCGAGCGCCAAGGGCCGAGGTAATCGCTGACTCGACGGAACGCCCAGTCGGTGCCCTTACGCGCGACGACGAGCGTGTGAGTGCCGGTTTCGTTCGGGTCGGCGCCGAGAGATCCGGGGGGCAGCGTTGCCATGCCGTCGGCGTCCGTCGTCACCGGTGTCGACGACTTGCCGCGTTCGAGTCCCGCTACGACGACGTCCGCTCCGGGGACGGGCACACCGTTCGAGAGCGAGGTGACCCAAACCACCGAGGGGCCGCTTCGACTGAGTTTGGCGGTGATGGCCAGATCGGTGACCTGCACCAGGTTCACGCGCTGCTCGGCGCCGTAGCGACCGGCGAACTCGGCAGCGACGAGCAGCGGGCCACGCCCGCCTGTCTTGGCCAACACCTGCGCCGGATCCACGCGCTCTTCTGCGGGCACGTTCAAGGGCGCGGTCGGGCGGATTCGGCGGCTGGTGATGCCCTTTTGACGAACGAGCTGACGGAGGGCGTTCTCCGAGCTGCGCGTGTCCGCGTAGTAGTCGGCCACTTGGGCGAGGCTGAGCGCCGACGTGGTCAGCGTGTACTCCGAGACGTTGAGTGAGGCGACCGGAATGCTCTTCCGGGAGACGAGCTCGAAGTAGTCGCCGCTGACGCCGAGCTCGACGCGCGGCCAGTGGTCGTCGATGTCGATGGGGCGCGCGATCTCCGCGCCCAGCGTTTGGGCGAAGGTGTCTCGCAGCGTACCGGCGATGCGCAGCGTGTAACTCTTGCCAGCGGCGAAGGGGGCCACGAGATCCACGTATGTGGTGGTGTCGTCGTCGCCCAGCCAGGAGCTCCACTGGATTGGAAGAGGCGGCTCGATGGATACGGCTCGCTTCAAATCACGCAGGGTGACCGGGTTCGATGTTTGAAGCGAGATACCGCCGTTCGGCGAGCAGCGGCCGTGAGGCGTGTCACGATCGCAGTGGATGTCGCTGACCGTGAGCTTGCCGTACGTCTCGAAGCGCCAGACGCTCTCTTTTCCGGAGTCGAGAGGGCCTTCGCTTCCGCGCAGGTCACTTGCGAGCACGAGCTGGACCTCATGCCCGGGCGGCAGCGGCGTCTTCGGCTTGAGCACGAGGTGCTTGGGCTCGCTCTGTACGGGCATTTCCACCGTGAAGGCGACAGCGCGCTTCTTTCCCGCCTGCGAGACGGAGAGGCGCGCTGCGCGTTCGACCTCGCGCGACGTCACGACCTGGTTGAAGCGAAGGTCGAACGTTTGCCGCGGAGTGAGGCCCGTCTGTCCGTCGTACGGGTTGGTGCTCACCAGTGCGGGCCGAGGTGTGGTGAGCTCGAAGCGGAACGGCTCGCTGAGCTTTGCGCCATCCAGCGCGGCGAGCCCGGCGGGCACGGTGACTTCGATGCGCGTGGCGAGAGGCAGCCGACCTTGCTCGGGAGCGAACGTGAGGGCGCTCGTGCCGACCCACTGCCAGCGGCCGGGGAGCGCGGGGCTCATGCGGATGTCGGGTATCGTTTCGTCGCCGGCGAGCTCGAGCGCGCGGAGCGGTCGATTGAACACGAGGGTCAACTGTGCGCCGGGACCGACCTCGCCTTGTGGACCCGCGAAGACCACTCGAAACGGTTCGTCGCTGGACGTCCCGTGAGCGGGAGCAGCGACGTTCAGCGTGCCTCGCGGCGCGACCTCGGGCGCGCGCGTCGCCGGGACGCAGGCAACGATCAACACGAGGAGGAGAAGTCCGGGGCGTGTACAGACGCGGAGTAAGAACGCTCGAAGGGCCATCCAAAGGCGCGGCATGAGCCGGAGTGAGCAATGTTCGTGCCCGGAGGGCAAGGCCTACGAGGCTCGTCGCCCGCGCGGGCATCCCTGCGCTGGTCGGCGAAGAACCGACGCTTTTCGGGAGCTCCGTGGGCGCGCCGCCGCAGCCCTGTGGCTCGTTGCACACTTTTGGCCCGCTCCCACGGGGACGCACACGGACCCGAAAAATTATTTCCGCCGTGTGCGACGGGATCGGCGACCTCGCTCGTAGAAGCCAAGGAAAGCAACGGTTGCCTCGGTCGAGGTGACTTTTCGAGGAAAAGGATACCCCCATGAAGACGAAATGGACTCTCTTGGTCGCGGCTTCGACCCTCACCATCGCTTCGGCGGCGCTGGCCCGCGGTGGCCATGCGGACCGAGGGGGGCGCTTGTCGCACCTGGACCAAAATGGCGACGGCAAGGTCACGCTCGCGGAGGCGACGGCAGCTACGGACAAGCACTTCGCGGAGCTGGACCAGAACCGCGATGGCGTGGTCACCCACGAAGAAGCTCGTCAGGCCATGCAGGCCAAAAAGCAGAAGAAGGCCGACGAGCGCTTCGCCGAACGCGACGCAAACAAGGATGGCAAGCTCTCGCGCAGCGAAGTCCCCGGCATGTCGGCCGAGCGCTTCCAGAAGATCGATGCGAACAGGGACGGATTCCTCACTCGCGAAGAGTTCGAGTCCGCCAAGGGGAAGCACGCCCCAGGGCCGCACGACCGAGGCAAAAAAGGCGGACACTTTTTCGCACGCGTCGATCAGGACAGCGATGGTAAGGTCACACGGGCCGAGGCCACCGCCGCAGTGAAGGCGCTGTTCGAAAAGAAGGACAAGAATCGCGACGGCGTCCTCAGCGGGGACGAGCTGGGCAAAGGCCACGGGGGCAAGCACTCCGGGGACTGCGGTCGCGGCGAGGGCAAGAAGCAACGTAGTTGAAGCGTCGTCGAGATGGTCGGGTCCGGAGAAAATGGTCGTATCACGAGCGGAAGATCTCGAGGCGGCGGCGTCATGGATGCAACGCATCGCGGAGGGGGACGCCGCCTCGTACCGACGGCTCGTCGATACGCACTCGAAGCCCATCTTGGCGTACTCGGAGCGTCTACTCCGCAATCGCCAGGAGGCCGAAGAGGTGGCTCAAGAAACGTTCCTCCGTGCCTGGCAGCACGCCGAGCGCTACCGCGCAGAAGTTCGTCTGTCGACGTGGCTGCACGCCATCGCTCACAACCTGGCCATCGACCGCCTGCGCAAAAAGCGTCCCGTGCCCGCGTCGGACATGCTCGAGACGGCTCCGGATTCGGGCAGGTCCCCGAACGTACTCCTCGAGCGCAAGCAGTCGGTCTTGGCCGTACGCTCGGCGCTCGATGCGTTGCCGGAGCGTCAGAGAGCGGCGCTCACGTTGACGCATCATCAAGGGCTCAGCCACGCGGACGCAGCTCACGTACTCGGAGTCAACGTCACCGCGGTCGAGTCTCTCGTGGCCCGAGCACGTCGTGCTCTTCGAGAGTCGTTGCGGACTGGGGCAGCCGGCGGAGCCGGCAGCAGAACGGATGACGCCGGGAAGGAAACGAGCGAATCATGAACCTCGATCGCTTTGCACACTTGTTGGACGTATTCGGCTCGGATCTGACTCGCTGGCCCGACGCCGAACGAATCGCCGCCGAAGAGCTCCTCGGTGACTCCGAGTCTGCGCGCTCTCTCTTGGCGGAGGCCGCCGAGCTCGACGCGGAGCTGTCGTTGGATCAGCCGGCGCCGCCTTCGGAGCAGCTCATCCTGGACATGGGCGCTGTTCCGGAGCTTCACCCGCGACGCCTCGTGGTCGTGGGCGCACTTCCGTTCGCGCGTATGCCGGTCCTCGGCCGCTTCGCCCCGACTTTGGCGTTGGCGGCGGCGGTTGCGTTGGGGCTGTTCGTCGGAAACTGGGCGTTCCCGGCGGAGGTAGCCCCGAGCTCCGCGGGACGCTCGTTCGACGAAGCCGCCGACGCGAGTGACGAGGAAACGGCGGAGCTCTTCGAGCTCGCTTTTGCGAGTGACGAGAGCGTCGATGGTTCGGCGCTGTACGTCGGGGAGGAGCTGCCGTGACGCCCTTGGTCAAGAAGCTGGCCATTTTTCTCGCCATCTCGGTGGGGCTGAACGCATTCCTCGCCGGCGTGGCGGTGATGGGGCTCGTGCGCGGACCTGGTTACGGCCCTGGCCCCGCCCACGGGCTGCCATTCTCCGACAAGGACGCCCCTTGGCGTGACTCCAAAGAGGTGCGCCAGCTCCTTCGTTCGAAGTCGCGCGAGCTGAAGAGCCAACGTCGCGCTCTCCACGCGTCCCGCGAGCGGGTGCGAAGCGCGATGGAGGCCGAGCCGTTCGAGCCGAAGCGCCTCGAGGAAGCCCTCGCCAGCTTGCGTGCGGAAACCACGAGCTCGCAGGCCGCGGTGCACGCATCCCTGGTGGAGGCGGCGTCGCGCATGACGCTCGAAGAGCGCCGACGCTTTCGGGTGTTCGAGGGGCGCGGCTCCGGTAAGAAGTGAGTCGCGTTGCCTATTTGGAAATGAGAATGCGCACGTCGCCTTCGCGGCGCAGAATTTCCAGTCCCACGTCGCGGTTGTGTCGCCTCAACACGAAATCGACGGAAGACGTCCCCGCGCGCAGACGCCGCACGTGGAGCTGATCGATTTCCGGGGGAAGCTGCGGTCGGTCGAACTCGATGACGTTGCGCCGCGCGTCCACGGTGATACCGAGCGCAGCTTGGAGCAAGAGAAAGAGTGCCCCCGAAGCCCACGCCTGGGGCGCGCAGGCCACCGGATAGGGCGTCGGCGCGCCGCCGCGCGTGCGAGGGAGGCCGCAGAACACCTCGGGAAGCCGGAACAAATCGAACTTCCGCGCGGCGTCGAAAAGGCCCGAGAGCACCTCCAGCGCGGCGGCTTTCTGCCCATAGCGAGAGAGCCCCATCGCCACCAGGCTCGTGTCGTGCGGCCAGACGGAGCCGTTGTGATACGCGAGCGGATTGTAGCGTGGCTCACCCTCCGCGATGGTGCGAAAGCCCCAGCCGCTGAAGCTTTGCGGATTCATGAGGGTGCGCGCGAGAGGCCGAGCACGTTCGACTCGCGCGATGCCCGCCCAGAGGCATTGCCCTGCGTTGGACGAACGAACGCGACACGGCCGGCCCGTGCCGTCGACGGCGAGCGCAAAGGTCGACAAGTCTTCGCACCAGAAGTCACGGTCGAACGACTCGGCCAGCATCGATGCTCGCCGTTCGCATTCTGCGGCAAGCTCGACGCGCCCCAGGACTTGGGCAAGCTCGGCCCCGGAGCGAAGCGCCGCAAAGGCGTAACCCTGGACCTCGCAGAGAGCGATGGGTGCCACCGCATCGCTTCCGTCTTCGTGAAACACCGAGTCGCGAGAGTCCTTCCAACCTTGGTTGACCAAGCCGTTCTGGGAGGTTCTGGCGTAGGCGAGGTAGCCGTTCGGAGACGACTGCTCGAAGAGCCAGCCGAGGGCGCGTTCGACGGCTGGAGCGACGCTGTGCAAGAACTCCAGGTCCGCCGTGCGCGCCACGTACTCTCCGACCAAGTGCAGGAAGAGCGGCGTCGAGTCGATGCTCCCGTAATAGTGACCGAACGGCACCTCGCGCAGGTCCGCCATTTCGCCGAGACGACGCTCATGCAGAATCTTTCCTGGCGTCGCGTCGCGCTCCGGATCCACCGTGGTGGCTTGGTGCGCTGCCAAGTAGTCGATCACCCCGCGGGAGAGCTGCGGCTCGAGCCACAAACACTGAAACGCCGTCACCAGGCCGTCGCGCCCGAAGGGGGCGCTGAACCAAGGGATGCCGGCGTACGGGTACGGGCCGTGCTCCGTGAACGTCGTGAGGAGGTACAGGTCGGCAAAGGAGCGCTCGGCCCAGACGTTGAAGAGCTCGTTCGACGACGTAATCTCGCACGTCCCCTGGCGTGTCGTGCGGCGACGTCGCGTTGCTTCGGCGGACGCTTGCTCGTACGTGGTCACCGCCTGAATCGGGTCGCGCACGTCGGGGCTCTCGCAGCGGATCGTGAGCGCGATGGTCTGCATTTGGCCGGGGGCCACCCGGAGCTTGAAGCGCGCCTCGTACTCGCTCAGGAAGGTCGGGGTCGGTTCGAAGCGAAGCTCGGTGCTGCGCCTCTTCCGGTCGAGCCCGGTGTACGAAAAGTGCACTTTGTCCGGCTCGATGAGCGGCGCCCGTAGGGTGCCACGGAGCGGGCGGTCCGTGCCACGCACCTCGAAGACGTCCGCGTAGTCACAGGCGAACAAGAACGCCAAGTTCACCTCGAGCTCCCGCGCCGCGTGGCTGCGCACCGTGATGGTCTCGAAGCACGTGCAATCCAAGAGCACCTTGTGACGCCGGATGAGCAGGGTGTCGGCGGCCAGGCTGTCGGTGAGGCGCCCGCTCGGATCCGGGTTCGTGAGGTCGACGACCAGAGAGCAGTCGGAGCTGCGTACGGTCGACGTGAGCAGGAGCGGCGGCTCGTTCTCCACGAGCAGCGCGAGGCGGCTCAAGTGACGCGTTCCGCCGAGATAAACACCCTGCGGGCCCGCACCCACCGACTGCACGTCCCCGAAGCGGTCGAAGATGGCGAAAATTTCGCCGTCTTTCAGTACCCGCGAGCGGTCGAAGGCCGCGTTCGAGGTGGCTCGGATCCGGAAGGCGTCATCGACGGTCATGAGCGTGGAGGGCCCCGCGTCATGCGGAGCGCAGCAGACGTGGCAACGGCTCAGGGCCGCGTCTGCTGGAAGGATCGATGAGCGATTGGTACGCAGCGACGTAGTCGTGTGCCATTCGTGAGACCGAGAAATGGGCCTCGAAGTGCTGGCGACATTTCGCCCGGTCGAAGGCGTCGATGGCGCGCACGTGGGCGACGGCTTCGTCCGTGGTCTCGAAGAGGTACCCCGTGACCCCGTCCTTCATCACCTCCGGCACGGAGCCGCGCGGTCGCGCGATGATGGGCGTCCCGCACGCCATCGCCTCGATCATCACGATGCCGAAAGGCTCGGGCCAGTCGATGGGGAACAAGAGACCGCGCGCACGTCCGAGGAACTCTTGTTTCCCGCTATCGGACACTTCGCCCAGGAACTCGATCAACGGGTGGTCCAAGAGAGGCTCCACCACCGACTCGAAATAGGCGCGGTCCGCGGCGTCGACCTTGGCTGCGATTTTCAGGCGCACACCGGCGCGTTTGGCGATTTCGATTGCTTGCTCGGGGCCCTTCTCGCGGCTGATGCGCCCGAGGAACGCAAAGTAGCCCCCATCGCCGGGGCCCGGTGTGTACAAGTCGACAGGCAGGCCGTGATACACGTTCGTCGCCCAGCGAACGTTCGGCAAAGGCGCGCGCTGCGCGAACGAAATGGACGCGAAGGCTGCCTCGGGGAACTCCGCGTAAAAAGGCGGAAGGTCGCTCAGGTCGAGGCGACCGTGCAGCGTCGTGAGGTACGGCAGCCCGAGCCGCCTCATGAGCGGCATCTGCAGGAGGTCGATGTGGAAGTGCACCACGTCGAAGTCGCGGATACGTTTGGCGAGCTCTTCGAGCAGGAGCAGGTGGTACGGAAGCCAGTCGCGTACGGACGGGTCCAGTCGCAGGGACTCGGCGCGCGTGGCGACCAGGCGCGCCCTCGTCTGAGAATCGCCCGAAGCGAACAGGGTCACGTCGTGGCCATTCTGGACGAGCTCCTCCGTCAGGTAGGAGACCACCCGTTCGGTGCCTCCATATCCGCGCGGCGGAACGCTCTCGAAGAGCGGCGCTACTTGTGCGATGCGGAGCTTGGTCATGGGTCGCACCCAAGAACGGCTCGAGCCGCGGCGTCGGTCTCGCTAAGGAACGAGCCACCCCAAGTTGGCTGGGACGGTGCTACCGTGGAGGGAGCTTCCCGTGACGAGCCCTCCAGAAAGCTCCGGCCATCGGCGCACGACCCGTATTCCGGTCCCGCAACGAGATCCCTCGGTCGCTCCGGGCACGTTGCGAGCGCAGCCGGGCGCCGAGGTCACGCGGATGCGCGTCTGGGCCTACGGTCCCGACGGGCTCGACGAAGACGTGGCCCTGAGCCCGGAGCTCATTCAACGCGTTCGCAGCCACGAGCAGGTCATTTGGGTGAACGTGGTCGGTTCGAGCGATCCGGCCGTGTTCCGCGAGCTGGGGCAGCTTTTCGGCATTCACGCGCTGGCGCTCGAGGATCTCATCAGCGCCCATCAGCGCCCCAAGACGGACGACTACGACGATCACGGCCTCATCGTGCTCAGGGCGCCGTGCGAGAGCGAGCGGCTCGACCTCCAGCAAATCGGCATCGTGCTGGGCAGCTGCTTCGTCATTTCCGTCCAGCAGCACGACGGAAGCTGGTTTTCTCCCATCGAGCGCAGGCTGCACTCGAGGCAGTCCAAGCTCAGAAAGAGGCCGAGCGACTACTTGGTCCACGCCCTCATCGACGCGGCGTTGGACAGCTACTTGCCCGTGCTCGAAGCGTACCGGGACCGCCTCGAGCTCTTGGAAGATCGCATCTTCGACGATCCGGACGACGCCACGCTCTTCGAGCTCCACCAGCTCAGGCACGATCTGTATTCGATGAGACGCGCCTTGTCGGCCATGAGGGACGCCCTGGCGGACTCGGTGCGCGGAGATGAAACGCTCTTCTCCGAGGGGCTGCGCGTGTACCTGCGCGACTGCGAGGACCACGCAGCGCAGCTCTTGGACTCCGTGGACGCGTGTAGCGTCATGGCGACGGGGCTCGTCGAGTTGCGCAATTCGCAGCTGAGCTACCGCATGAACGAGGTCATGAAGTGGCTTTCGCTCATTTCGACGGTGTTCATTCCGCTCAGCTTCATCGTCGGCGTGTACGGCATGAACTTTCAGCCGGAGGCCTCGCCGTGGAACATGCCCGAGCTGCGCTGGCGCTATGGCTATCCGTTTGCCCTCGCCCTCATGGTGCTGACCACGTGCGGTCTGTTGCTCTTGTTTCGCTATCGAGGCTGGGTCGGAAAGGGAGTAGGTCGGCGACGCCGCGCTCGTCAGCGCGCTTACCTCCCCGCCATCGAGCGCCGCACGGATCACGGCTCACCTTCGGACGCCGGCTAGAGCGCGCGTAAGGCGAGCGCCGCTACAGCAAGCTGCCGCCCAGCAGGAGCTGCGCGACGTTGAAGTAAATGACGAGCCCCGACACGTCGACGAGCGTCGCCACGAACGGCGCAGAAGCGCTCGCCGGATCGAAGCCCAGTTTGCTGATGATGAACGGCAGGGTCGAGCCGGCCAGCGTGCCCCAGGTGACGACGCCGAGCAGGCTGATCGCCACGGTGAGCCCTACCGCGAGGTAGTGCTCACCGTAGCTCTGGAACATGGCCTGCCAGGCGACCACACGCACTAGACCGATGGCGGCCAGAATGAGCCCGAGCGAGAGGCCCGCGACCAACTCGCGGCGCACGATGCGCCAGAAGTCTCGCGCAGTGGCTTCCCCGAGCGCGATGGCGCGAATGATGAGGGTCGTCGCCTGAGAGCCGGAGTTGCCGCCGCTCGAAATGATGAGCGGGACGAACAGGGCCAAGACGACCGCCTTGGCGATTTCGTCCTCGAAGTGGCCCATTGCGCTGGCCGTCAGCATTTCTCCCAAGAAGAGCGCCGAGAGCCAACCAGCGCGCTTCTTCACCATCGTGAGCGTGCTCGTCTGCAGGTACGGCGCGTGCAACGCCTCCATACCACCGAGGCGCTGCATGTCTTCGGTGGCCTCTTCTTCGACCACGTCGACGATGTCGTCGATGGTGACGATGCCCTTCATGCGTCCCGCGTCGTCCACGACCGGGAGGGCGTTCAGGTCTTGCTGCGCCATGATGCGCGCGACCTCCTCCTGGTCGAGCGTCTCGGGCACCGAAATCACGGCGGCGCGCATGATGGTGTCGATGGGTGCGTCGGGGCGGGCTCGAAAGAGCTCTCGGAACGAAACGACGCCGCGGATGCGCTGCTCCCGGTCGAGCACGTACGCGTAGTAGATGGTTTCGAGCTCTGCCTGCGCCTGACGCTGGAGGTAACGAATTGCCTCTCCCACCGTCATGCTGGGCCGAAGCCTCGCGAAGCGCGGGCTCATGAGGCCACCGGCCGCGTCCTCCGCGTACGCGAGCAGTGCGATCACCTCGCGCCGCGTAATGTCGTCCAGCATGCCGAGCAGCTCTTCCCGGCGCTCCTCGTCGATGTGTTGAATCACGTCGACGGCGTCGTCCGGCGCCAAGAGGCGCAGCCAGAGCCGCTGCTGCCCGGGCGGCAAGTGCTCCAAGAGCGAGACTTGGTCTTCCGTCGGCAGCCCTTCGAAGAAGTCGTCCGCTTCCGCGCGGTCGAGCGTCAAGAACCCGTCATGACGTTCCTCGGGACTCAAGGCAGGCCACACGCTGCGTAGCTCGAGCGCCGTGAGCGTCGTCTCGGACGCGGCGTGTGCCGTTTCCGTCATGGGCGCACCCGGGTGGCCGCTGCAACCTGCACCGGAGCTGCGAAGTCAGTGGAGCGGTGGCCGCTCGCGTGGCGTGCTTGCATGGCTACTCCTCGGCATCCGCGGAGGCCCTGCGTGAGGTGCCGACCGGGATGCCTACCGCTTTTGACTGCCAGAATCGTCGTTCAAGGGTCGTGCTCTCGTGCCACCGGGGATCCGAGGGGCGGCAGTGCTTAGCACGGTCGAAGTGTGTTCATCCAAGGGAAACGGCCGATCCGTTTCGGAGCTTCTCTCGATTCCGACGGGGCGGGCGGTATCCTGAGGGCACACCCACGGTCCCCCGACGCATGAGCCGCACCCTGCCGCTTGAAGTGACCTCACCGCGCGCCCCCGGCCCCGTACCGCTGGAGACCGACGCTTCACGCCGCTTGGGTCCTACGCTCCACACCGCGCGTCTCGTGTTGCGACCGCCCATCGCGGAGGATTTCGACGGGTGGGCGGAGTTTTCGGCCGATCCGGAGGTGAACCGCTTTCTAGGAGGAGCGCAGGCTCGAGCCGCAGCGTGGCGCGGCTTCGCTTGTCAGGTGGGCGCGTGGCAGCTCCAAGGCTTTGCCATGTTCTCCGTCATCGAGCGGGCGAGTGGCTCGTGGCTCGGTCGCGTGGGCCCGTGGCAGCCCGAAGGCTGGCCCGGCACGGAGGTGGGCTGGGGGCTCGTTCGGTGGGCGTGGGGCAGGGGGGTCGCGATCGAGGCCGCGCGCGCGACCATCGACTGGGCGTTCGAAAAGCTCGGCTGGACGGAGGTCATTCATTGCATCGATCCAGCCAACGCACCGTCGCGCGCGCTGGCCGTGCGTCTCGGGGCCGAAAATCGCGGACCAGGAAAGCTCCCCGCGCCGTACGAAACTGCGCCCATCGAAATCTGGGGGCACTCCCACGAAGCGTGGCTGTCCCGCCGCGCACGCACCTGAACGCGCCTTCCCGGCGTGTCTTCGTATCAGGCGCCCGATCAGGGGAAGCCGCAGCGCGGGCCCAGCACGATGCTCCCGCACTACGGCGCAGCAAGGCTCGATCGCGCTCCGGCCATTCACGCCCCAGCGAGCGTTCTCGAAAAGTCAGCCACGCAGCGGCGCGAGCGCCTGGCTCCACTTGTGGAGCTCGTCCAGGAGCGTGCGAGCAGCCTTGTCGAACGACTCGGTGCTTTGGAAAGCGCCGCTCTCGCCCAAATGGCTCGCCACGAAGGGAATGGTGACGGCCTCCGGGAGCGGCATCACGCGCAAAGTCGTGAGCACTTGCTTGCTCATTTGCACCGAGCGCGTGCCGCCGGAAACACCGCCATAACTCACGAACGCGGCGGCCTTGTAGTGCCACTCCACGTACAAGTAGTTGAGCGCGTTCAGCAGCGCAGGCGGCATGCCGTAGTTGTACTCGGGGGTCACGAACACGAACGCGTCGAAGCCGGCCACGCTGCGGCTCCACGCCTTGGTGTGGTCGTGTTCGTACTGCGCCAGGCGCGGGTGGCGAGGCTCGTCCAGCTGCGGCAGGGCGAGCTCCTTCAAGTCCACGAGCGCGACGTCGAACGAGCCGTGAGCGCGCGCTCTCTCCAAGAACCATTGCCCGACGGGGAGACCGGCTCGGCCAGGTCTCGTGCTGCAGATGACGACCGCGAGTTTGAGCATACTTCGACGGTAGCGGGCGCTGGCGCCGAGGGGTAGCGCGGGCAAGGGGCGTGGTTATCCTGACCCCCATGAGTCGCGTCGTGCTTCAAACCATGCCCCTCGGTTTTCCGTGGGCCACCATTGATCCCTTTCTCTTCTGCGTGCACCACGACGACGCGTACCCAGCCGGAAACGAAGAGCTCGGGCCTCGCGCGTCGCTCGCGGGGAGACAGCTCGGGCAGGACTTCGAGGGTAAGGACGGGTGGCGCATGTATCACGGCCGCGTCGTCCCCGGGTTTCCTCAGCACCCGCATCGTGGCTTCGAAACGGTGACCATCATGCGTCGCGGCTTCGTGGACCATTCGGACTCCCTCGGCGCGACTGCGCGCTTCGGAGCGGGCGACGTTCAGTGGCTCACCGCGGGAGAAGGCATCGTCCACTCGGAAATGTTTCCGCTGCTCGATCCCGAAAAGCCGAACCCCGTCGAGCTATTTCAGATTTGGCTCAACTTGCCGAGCGCAGACAAAATGGTGAAGCCCCACTTTTCCATGCTGTGGAGTCAGGACACGCCGAGGCGCGTGGTCACGGACGAAGCGGGGCGCCGTACGGAGGTGACCGTCGTTGCTGGCACCTTCGACGAGGCGAACGCGCCAGCACCTCCGCCGCATTCTTGGGCGTCCCGCCCCGACACGGACGTAGCTATTTGGTGCATCAAAATGGAGCCGCACGCAGTGTGCACGCTGCCCATGGCGCGGCATCCAGAGGCGGTGCGCACCCTGTACTTCTTCCGCGGTGACTCGCTCCGCGTGGCGGACGAGGCCGTGCGTGGTCGCTCGGCCATCCTCGTCGACAGCCAAACGGAGCTACGACTCGAAGCGGGGGACACCGAGGTCGAGCTCTTGGTGTTGCAGGGACGCCCCATCGCCGAACCAGTGGCGCAGCATGGGCCGTTCGTCATGAACAGCCGCGAGGAAGTCCAGCGCGCCTTCTTGGACTATCAAAAGACGCGTTTCGGTGGCTGGCCGTTCGACGTGGATGGCCCCGTGCACGCGAGGGACGCCGGTCGGTTTGCGAAGCACGCCGACGGTCGCATCGAACGTAGGTGAGCGCCCGCGCGCGCGTTCTGCGCGCGCTTTCAGCCGGAAATGCGGAACGAGGCGCCCACAGGGGCGCCTCGTTCCGATCGAGCCTCTGAGCTCCGATCGAATCTCTGAGCTCCGATCGAATCTCTGAGCTTAGAGGTTTCCGTTCATGGGGTCGTTCGGGTCGCCGCCCCGCGTGCCGACGCCGATGGAGGTGTTCTTGCTCTTGCTCCTGCTGGTCGCGGTGGAGCGTGACGGAGCGGTGCGCGTGGGGGCCGCCTTGGCGGCGCGCTTTCCGGCGAAGGCTTCCGCGAAGGCGTTCTTTGGATCGGCGGCTTCCTTCTTGGACGCGGCTGCGGGCTCTGCCGCCGAATCGTCGTCTTTCTTGGTGTCCGCGGCGGGGCTGGAGTCGTCGCTGATGGCCGCCGGCTTCGGGGCGTTCGGATCGGTGGGACTCAGCTGATCCAGCCGGTACTGGCTGCGGATTTGGTCGAGTTTGGTTTCGAGGCCACGCGGCGTGTCCACGGCGGGGCTCCCGAGTACGCTCGACTCGACCTTTTCTGCCTGCTTGCCCTGGTCCACCGAGCTCGCAAAGGACTGAGTGAGGCCGTTCCGTTGGATGATGAGGAGTGCGCCTGCGGCCGCTGCGGCGATGAGCGCGCGTCGGAACCACGGCGAGCGCTTGGGCATCTCGAAATCCGTATCCGGCGCATAAGCCATGGGCCAAGCGCTGCTCGACGGAGGCGAAATGGTCGAAGGCGCCACGGAAGCGGCGAACGCCGACGGCGGTTGGCTCGCCACGAAGCCCGGACCAGGCGCCGGCATGGGGCGCGGCGGCGCGTACGAGGCGGACGCAGCGCCGAAGGGTGCGTTCAGAGGCGTCGGCGCCGGCACCGAACGAGGTGGAGCGCCGTAGGAGGGCGGCGGAGGGGTGTGAGAGGCTGCGTAGGGCAGCGCAGGTGTCGCCTGGGGCGCAAACGACGCGGCCTGCGGAGCATAGGACTGCCCCTGCGGAGCATACGACGACGCCTGCGGCGCATACGACGGCCCCTGCGGTGCGTAGGAGGGAGCCTGCGGCGCATACGATGCGACCTGAGGCTGGGGCGCGTAGGACGGCTGAGCTTGCGGCGCGAACGACTGCTGCGGTGCAGAGGCTTGCGGCGCGTGACTTTGCGGCGCGTAACTTTGCGGCGGAGCGCTCGCAAAACTTGGTCCAGGCACGGGCTCCGAACGCTGTGCAACCAAAGCAGCCAAACCGGGTGCCGGGTTCGGCGGAGGTGCGCTGTGCGCGAACTGGGCGGCCTGCGGCGCAGGCTCCGGCTCGATGTTCGCCCAGTCACTGACGTCGCCCGCGTCTTCCTCTTCGCTGCCGCCGATGACGTCACGGAGCGGCTGCCACTCCGAGAACCCTTCCTGCCAAATCAGCGTGGATTCATCGATGATGTCGAGCCGATAGGCGTCGTCCAGTTGATCAAGCGACATCTTCTTGACGTCGCCTTCGGCCACCATGACGAAGAAGGTCTCTGAATCCGACATACCTACACCGTACAGGGCCAGCGCAGTCGTGTAATTCGCAGATTGACGTGAGAAGCCTTTATTGAGGCGTTTTTTTGCGAAAAACTCCGCCGGTGATGCAGTGTTTCCTTCTGCCTGCAACCGCCTTGGGGGGTTGCAGATCCCCCACGTCGAGCGGTCGAAGAACGCGCCATCGCGACGGCCGCCTTGTTGATGCGCGGTTACCCGTGCTGCACTTCGTGGACGTTCGAGCCCGTGTGTCGGGCATGCGGGCGCGACTGGATTGCTCTGGTAGTGAAACCGAACGAGGACGTGCGCGATGCAGCAACTAGATGACTTGGAGCTGGCTGCGATGGGCGTGAAGCGGCGCCAGGCCCGACCTTGGGGTTGGTTCGTGGCGGCGCTCCTGGCGATCGGAGGAGTCACGTTTCTTCTCTCGTTCTACGTGCCGCTGAAGACCTCGTACGACGCGCTCCTCGCCGAGCACGAGAACGTGGCGAAAAAGGCGCGTGAGCTCGACGACGCGCTCGTCGCAACGAAGGGCGCGTTCGAGGCGACGGATCTCAAGCGCGCAAACTTGCAGAAGCTAGCAGACGAGCGCGCGGGCGCGGAGTCAGCGGTTGGTGAGAAGGTGACGGCGCTCGCCGCAGCCGTCGAGAAGGCGCTTGGCCCGAAGCGCGCCTCGGATCCCACGTCGCTCGAGACGAAGGGGGGGCGCGTCGTGGTGGGGCTGGACCGTCAGCGGACGCTCTTGCCGGGCGGCAAGGTTTCTCCCGCTGCCCTCAAACCGCTGTGTGCCGTGGCCGGCGTGGCGGGCAAAGTGGATGACGGGACCTTGCGTGTCGTGGTGCCCGTGGCGCTCCAAGCCAAGGCCACTGATTGGGCTGACGCGAGCAAGGGTTCCGCCGCGCTTCTGGAGGCTTTGATGCAGCGCTGCAAGCTCGGAGCCTCCCGCGTGCGCGCGGAGGTGCTCGCGACCGACAAGTCGCGCGTGCTGCTCGTGGTCGCGGCGGGCGACGCCGGATCGTCGTTCGAGTGAGAACGAGCGGCGAACCTCGAGTGAGCAGCCATCTTCGGTGGCTCGTGCTGGCGGCGCTCCTCGGCTGGAGCGGAAGCGCTCGCGGCGAGGACGCGATCCCCGTGCGCATTTCGCTCGAGGGGCCGTCGGGCTGCTCTACGTCCGAGGAGTTCTATCGGGCTTTGGCGAAGCGAACCGAGCGGCTCCGTCCCGCGAGCGCAGACGAGCCAGCCTTCGACGTTCGGGTCCGGCTCGTGCAAACGCCGCGCGGAGTCCAAGGCGAGCTACGCGTCGTGAGCGACCGCGGAGAAGCGGACACGCGCGCCGTGGACGGCTCGAGTTGCAGCGTCGTCGTCGAAGCACTTTCCCTCACCGCATCGCTCGCGCTGGACGCCGCCGAGGAACGTGAAAAACAACTCGAGGCCGAGCAAGGTGCGGGAGCCCGTGCCGCAAAAAAGGACGGAGCGGCCGCGCCCTCCGGGCCCGAGAGAGACGACACCGAAAAAGAAGACGAGAACGACGACGACGAAGCCGAGCTCGACGGCGCTCGAAGCCGGTGGCTGGGCGTCGAGGTTGGTGTTCACGCCGTGGTCGCGCGCGTGCTCGCGCCGGAGGTCAACGTGGGCGGCGCATTGGTGCTTCGCCTCGTGGTCGACGCTTCCGAGCATTTGAAGCCGTCCTTGGGCCTCGCTTTGGTCCACGCGGGCGCGGAGCTGGGAGACAAGGAGAGCGACGCCACCGCGCGCTGGACGGCGGCGGTGGTCACGGCGTGCCCGGTTCGTTGGGAGCTCTCTCCCGTGATCGGTCTCCGCCCGTGTGCCCTGGGCACGGGGGGACGCGTGAGCGTGACCGGGGAGGGGCTGACCAACGCGCGGGCGGCGGAGCGCAGCTGGTGGAGCGCAGGAGGTGCGCTACGCCTCGACGGCAGGCTGGGCGACTTTTCGGTGGAGCTCGAAGGGGGGGTGACCCTGCCGTTTTCGGAGCGACGCTTCGTCGTCGCGCCTTCGGAGCGTATCCTCTTGGAATCACCCGCTATTTCTCCGGTCGGCAGTGTGGGTGTCGTCTACGTGTTTTAATGTACGAAGGTGGCCAAGTGATCCATTTCGGTCTCCTTGGGAATGTACTCTCCGTGATAGGCGCGGACGTCAAAGCTGCACTTCCAGCGACGCTGGCCTATTCACAGCCGACCATCGAGCCCGAGACCCCGCCCTTGACCAGTCGCGTCCCTCGCGAAGCGCGTCTGCGCCAGATGGTCGACTCGTACATGGACTTCGTGGCGCGCGTGCTGCGGAACGCCGGTACGCCGGCCGCTGACGTCGATGACGCGTTGCAGCGCACGTTCATCATCGCCGACCGCCGGTTGGATGACATTCGTTTCGGCTCGGAAAAGAGCTTCTTGTTGCAGATTGCGTTGCGCGTGGCGGCGCACGCCCGTCGCAGCGCCGCGCGAAGGCGAGAGGTCCCCGAGGCCGAGTTGCCCGAGCGAGTCGAGCCGGCGACGCCCGAGCAGCTCATCGGCCAGAAGCGTGCGCGCCAAATGTTGGATCAGGTCCTCGACCAGATGGGCGAGGACCTGCGTAGCGTTTTCATCCTTTACGAGTTCGAGCAGATGAGCATGGCGGAAATCGCTGGAGTCATCGGCATCCCGTCGGGCACGGTGGCGTCTCGCCTGCGAAGAGCCCGAGCCGAGTTTCGTGAACGCGTCGCCGCGCTCGAGCTCGCGGTCATTCGAAAGACCGAGGTCAAACCATGATCGAACCACGACTCGAGGAAACGGCGGGTGAGTTCGAGCGTGAGCTGCTCGCCGCGGGCACGTCGTACAGGGTATCGGCGGAAACTCGGGCCAAGACGCTGCACGCGCTGGGGCTCGCGAGTGTCACCGCCGGCGCCGCGGCGGGTCTAAGCGCGGCCGAAGCGCTTTCGTCGTCCGCGTCCTCTACGGCAGCATCCTCTACGGCAACGTGGTGGTCCAAGCTCGGCCTAGGTGGTCTCGGCAAGTCCACGGTCGTCAGCCTTGCCACGGTCGGGGCGCTCGTGGGGGGGCCTGCTGCGTATCTGGCGCTCACGGATGACGGCGGCCCGCAGGGCACCGAGCTGTCCAGCCCTACGGCGCGCACGGGCACACCGAGCAAGCCCTCGACCGTCGAATCCCCGCAGGGCCAACCGTCGCTGGGCGAGCCGTCGCAGGGTCAACCGTCGTTGGGTCAACCGTCGTTGGGTCAACCGTCGCAGGGTCCGTCTTCGGGCGAGGACAGGTCGCTTCCGACCGAGTTGCCGGCGCGCGAGGCCCCAGCCGTCGAGAGAAGCGCCACCCTGGCGCCTTCGTCTGCGAACGGAGCGCCGGCAGCGCGCGCTGCCGAGGCGTCTCCGGCGCCCGCGTCGGCCCGCAACTCACAGCCCAAGGCCGAGTCACGAACCGATCAGAGCGCGGCAGCTCTCCGCGCCGAGCTTCAGGCAGTCGACTCGGCCCGCGCCACGCTCGCCAGCGGCAACCCGCAGGGCGCGCTGGCGCTCCTGGACGCTTACGATCGTGGGTACCCACGCGGCCTCCTCAAGCTCGAAGCGGAGGTGGTGCGCATCGATGCGCTGGCCCGCAGTGGCCAGACCGATGCCGCCCGCCGCCGAGCAGACGCATTTCTGCGTCAGCATCCGAAAAGCGTGCTCGCGTCTCGAGTTAGACGCTACGCTGCCCCGTGACCTTGTCCCGCCGGTCCGGCTCACTGCCCTCTGCTTTGGCTCCGGGAGCCTGCGCGCGCGCGGGCGTGGTCGCACTTTTGTGTTTGGCGAGCGTGGCTTGCGGACAAACGGAGGACACGCTCGGGGAAGAGCGCGCGCCTCGACATCCTGAGCTTCGGCAGCTCGAGGGCCCCGCGTCGTATGCGAATTCCTTTCGCGACGTCATCGGCAAGACGGACGCTCAAATCTCGAAAAAGCTCGAAGACGCATTCGAGCAACTCTTTCACGGAGATCCGGCGACGGAAGCCATCTACTTCACCGTCGGTGAGGACCAGGCCTACATCCAGGACATTCTCCACGGAGATGTCCGCAGCGAGGGCATGGGCCTGGGGATGCTCATTGCGGTCCAGCTAGACAAGCAGGAAGAGTTCGACCGTCTCTGGCGCTACGCGAAAGCAGCGCTTCAGTACTCGTCGGGCGCGCGGCGCGGCTACTTTCGCTCGTCGTGCGACTCGAACGGCGACGTCACGGCGTGCGCGGACCCGTATGGGCACCAGCTTCTCCTCACGGCGCTCTTGTTTGCTCACGGGCGGTGGGGCAGCGCGGGCGAGGTGGACTACCAAACGGACTTCTGGAGCGTGCACGACGTGATGCGCGAAAAAGAGTCCGAGAATGGCGGCGTCGTAGAGGGGGTGACGAACCTGTTCGACGCCCAAGCCAACCTGGTCGTCGACGTGCCGGAAAACGAGCTGGCGCAGCGCACCCGGCCCTCCAGCGTCATGCCCGCCTTCTACGAGCTTTGGGGGCAAGCGACGGGGGAGCCTTTCTGGCGTGACGCCGCCGAGCACGGACGCGCCTTCTTGACCGTCGCTGCACACGCGGAAACCGGGCTCTATCCGGTGCGCTCGACGTTCGACGGAGAGCCGTTCGCGGGCTCTGACGCGTTTTGGCCCGAGGCTTACCGAACACACCTCAATGTCGCTCTCGACGGCGTGTGGTTCGGCGAGTCTTGGGCAGGCGCCGCGAGCGACAAGATCCTCACGTTTTTCGCGGACCAAGGTAGCACCTACGGCACGGCGTATTCGCTCGGCGGGGACGTCCTCGACCCGGCGCGGGAAGTTGCGCTCGTTTTCATGAACGGGGCTCTCGCGGCGAGCAGCAGCCTGGACGGGCGTGACGCGTTCATCGAGGCTGCGTGGGATCTGCCGCAGCCCAGTGGGCAACCGCGCTACTACGCGGGGCTCTTGCACTTGGTAACGCTCCTCACGCTGAGCGGGCAGTTACGAGTGTATTAGCCCGCGAGAGCATTGAGGTCGGCTGCAGAGCCCGGGCGTGCTCTGTCGCCGTGTAGGCGTTCGTCGTTCTTCGTGGGATGCTTCGAGAGAGAACCCGCGCGCTCCTCATGACCTCACGGGGCGGAGCCTGACGCCGATATGGCCAGGAGATGGGTTCTTTGAGTACGCTGCCCGCGATGCTTTCGGGCGCAGCAGACACCCAGGCGACGGTTGAGCCACCCTCCCCAGGCATGCCTTGGGACGCCGAACGTGCAGAGGAAGCGCTCGCTTGGAGCGCGGCGCACGTCGAGCGAGGGGACGCGAGGCTCGCGCCCTGTTTGCGGGCGCTTGCCGGGCGTGAAAACGTTCGCGGAGCAGCGCGCGAGCTCGCGCGGGCGCGCATCGTTTCTGGGCCCCTGGTCGACGCGCTCGAGTGCGCGCCTCTGCTCGGGGACGCAGGCGAGCTGGCGTTGCCGGAAAACAGCGAAGCGCGTGCGCGCCTCGAAATTCTCTTCTGGGAGGCGGGGTCGTGCGCCCTTGCCGTGCCGGAGCTCGGCCCTTGGATCTGGGGTTCGTCGGCCACGTTCGACGTGCTCGTCGGTACGCCGGCGCGCGGCTCGCTTCGAGGACGTGTGCTCGCAGCGCGCGCGATCGAAGTGAGCGTCCTCGGCATCCCACAAACGACCGATCCGCGCCTGCTCGGTCGAACGCTTCAGGTGCTCCAGCCGCTCCTGCTGCATCCAGAGCCGCTGGTGTCCACGCACGCGGCGCGCGCGCTGGGGCTGCTCGCCGGTGCGGTGGAGCACCTCGAAGGCATGTTGCTCGATTGGCTGGGCGGGGAGTCGGCCATCTTGCGACAGCGCGCCATGACGGCGTTCGCTTCCCTGCCCTCGCATCGCTTGCGCGCGCTTGGACACGAGCTCGGCGCAGTGCTCGAAAGTCCGGCGGCGGCCGACTGGGCGCTGGCCGCCGCAGCGGCTGGCACGCCGTATCTGTACTTTGGCGCGCGGGACCGCTTTCACCATTTGAAAGAACGCATCGCGGGAGGCGCAGGAGGACCCAGCGCGGCGCGCGCGCGCGCGCGCGGGCG
>JAEYVE010000003.1 GCA_023432025.1 Pseudomonadota bacterium | reverse complement strand
GGGTTGGATCGCGCTCGGCGTCGTCGCGGTCTTGGTCGGCTTGGGCATTGGCCTCTTGATGAGCGCGTCTTGGCTCCGCTGACGAGCTTTCACGCCATGGACGGACGCTCTCTGCGACAAAAGCTCGATTGGGGTCGCATCGCCCCGTTGTCGCTCCGCGCGCGCACCGTCGCCGAGGGCGCCTACACCGGCGCGCACCGCTCGTCTCGCAAGGGTGCCGGCGTCGAGTTCGGCGGGCACCGCAACTACGTGCCGGGCGACGACCTGCGTCGACTCGATCGTCACGCGCTGATGCGCCACGCGCGCCTCATGGTGCGTGAGTTCGAGACCGAAACCGAGCGTCACCTCTACCTCCTGCTCGACGCCACGCGCTCCATGGGCTTTCGCAGCGAGTCGGCCCCTGGCGCCAAGCTCGCCTTCGCGGCGCTGCTGGCTGCGGCCTTGAGCTATGTGGCCAGCCGCGAGCGGGACCCGGTCGGTTTGAGCTGGCTCGGAGGGAGCGACGCGAACGGCGAATCGTTTCGGAGCTTCCCCCCACGCGCCTCCAGCGACACCTTCGAGCGCGTGCTCTCGGCCCTCGAGGACGCGCAGGCGAGCGGAAACGACGCGCACGCCGCCGCAGCCTGGGGGCGTGCCCTGGAGCACGTGGGAGATCGCTCTCCGCGCGGTTCGGTGCTGGTGGTCTTCAGTGATCTCTTGGACGTGCCCAGCGAGGCCGGCGACGAGTTGGCGCGCGTGGCCAGCCGCGCGCGCAAGGTCGTGCTCGTGCGCGTGCTCGATCCCGCGGAGGCCACGTTTCCGTTCGACGGCCCGCTCCGCTTGCGCAGCTCGGAAGGAGATCTGGTGGTGGAAACCGACGGCGAACGCGCGCGCCGCGGTTACCTCGAGGCGCTCGAGCACGTCGCCGAAGACTTTCGCGCGCGCCTCGAGCCGCGCGGTGGCTCGCTGCTCACGGTGGTCACGACGGACGACCCCGTGCTCGCCCTCCGCCGAATTTTGGCGATCATCGCGGGCGCGTCGCTCGAGGAAGACCGCAAATGAGCTTTTTGCTCCCCGCCGCGCTGCTCGTCGCGCTCTTGGTGGGCGCGCCCCTAGCTGCGCATTTCTTGCGGCGCGGACGCGCCGTGGAGGTCGAGTTTCCGGCGGCGTCGTTGGTGCCGGAGGCGCGCTCCACCGCCAAGCAGCGCGCGCGGCTCGAGGACCGCGCGCTGCTCGGGCTGCGCGCCCTGCTCATCTTGGCGCTCGCGCTCTTGGGTGCTTCGCCGCTTTTTCGCTGCTCTCGTCTCTCGGTGGCGCGCCCCGGCGGAGCGTCGCTCGCGCTCGCGCTCGTCGTGGACGACTCGCTCAGCATGCGCGCCAAGTTGCCCGATGGACGCGAGCGCTTCGCGCGCGCCGTCGAAGGTGCGCGCGAGCTCGTCTCGCAGGCGCGCGACGGTGACGCCATTTCCATCGTGCTCGCTGGCAAGCCAGCGCGCCTGGCGCTGTCGGCTTCTTCGGACCTCGACGCGGTGCAAGCCGCTCTGGACTCGCTCGGGCCGGCGGACCGCTCGACGGACGTCGCGGCGGCGCTCACGCTCGCGCGCGCGTCGCTCGAGAGCCTGCCGCACGTGGAAAAGCGCGTCGTGCTCTTGAGCGATCTGGCGGAGCCGCGCCCCCTCGACGAGCAAGCGCTGGCGAACGTCTTGGTGCCTTTGCCGGAGCTCCGCGAGCCTTGGCAGAACTGCGGCATCGTCGCCGCGCGCGTGCGCGCGGGCGAGGTCGAGGTCGACGTCGCTTGCACCGACGCGCAGGGGACACCCCAGACCGGCTCCGCCGATCGATCCGTCGAGCTGCGGGTCGCCAAAGGCAGCCCCGCGCTTCAAGAAGCCAAGGGCGGGCGCACGGCGCCCAAGGACGCGGTGCTCGCCACCGCGACTTTGCCTCGCGGCGAGTCGGCGGTCCTTCGTTTGACGGCTCCGGGGCTCTATCGCGACATGACCGTGCACCTGTCGGCGGACTCGGCGGATGCCATCGCCGAGGACGACCAGGCGCCGGTCATCCCCCCTGGCACGGATTTGGTGCTCGGCGCGCTCGCCGACCCCGCGACGGCCTCCGTCCAAACGGGAGGCAGCACGATTTTGGAAACGGCGCTTCGCGCGCTGGACAGCGGCGCGCGCGTCGAGCCGCTCACGGTGCTTCCAGAAGACGCAGACGCGCTCGAACGCTTCGGAGCGCTGTTCGTCGACGACCCGGCCGGCTTCACGCCCGAGGTGCGCAGCGCCCTCGCGACGTGGCTCGAGCAGGGCGGCGTCGCGGTCGTGTTTTTGGGCCCTGCGCTGGAGAGCGCACCTCTGGGCTCCACGTTCGAACCCTTCTGGAGCGGCGCGCCCCGCTGGCAACCGAGCGACGGCGGCGTCGACGAAAAGAGCGCCGCGTGGCTCGGTGAAGCCGCGCAGAGCCTGAAAGATCTCGGCGTGCGCGCTCGCGCCCGCTTCGCGGGCGCCGGAGACACACGCGTCTTGGCGCGCTGGGACGACGGCGAGCCTTGGCTCGTCGAACGGCGCGTAGGGCGCGGCCTCGCTTGGAGCGCCGGCTTGCCCATCTCGGTGTCGCGGAGCGATTTGGCGCTGCGCCCCGGCTTTCTGGCGCTCCTCGAAACCGCCGTGCAGGAAGCTCGGACGAGGCGCGGCGGACGGGAGCGACAAGTCGGCGAAGCCTGGGACGTGAGCCCTGACGCCGAGGTCGTCGGCCCCGCAGGGCTCTTGAACGTGCAAAACGACGCGGACCGCGAGCGCACGTTCGTCGAACCGGCGCTGCGCGGGCGCTATCGCGTGACCTTGGGCAAGACCACCGAGGAGCGCTTTGCGGTGCTCGATCCCGAGGAAATCGTGCGCGAGCCCCGCCAGGCGCCCGACGCCGTGGCGCACGCCGCCGCGAACGCCACCGTCAGCCAGGTGGATGTCTCCCGCGAGGTCGCCTTCGTGGTGCTCGCGCTTTCGGCGGCCGAGCTGGCCGCGCGCGCGTTCCGCCGGAGACGCACCCGCGTCCCAGCCTGAGTCACCGTCGTGCAGGAACCGGAGCGGTCATCTGCCGCAGTGCGGGAGCACCGCGCTCGGTGCCCCTTCGCGCCCCCCAACAGCACGAAAAGCCCCGGAGAGGCAGACCGACGACCCCCGCCATGCTAAGAGAGCGGCCTCGCGATGCGCACCCGCTCCTACCTTCCCGTCCTCTTGGCCGCGACGCTGCTTGGGCCGGCTTGGGCTGGAGCGCTGGCTGCCCTGAGCCCCAGAAGCGCAGAGGCGGCCGTCGTCGAGCGCATCGTCGCGGTCGTGGGTGAGCGCGCCATCTTGCTCAGCGACGTGCGTGAGCGCGCTCGGCCCTTTCTGCTGCGCGCTTTCGACGGCGTGCCGCCCGGGCCGCAAAGGGACGCGGCCGTTTCCCAAATTTACCGCGCCGTGCTCGGCCGCATGGTGGAAGACGAGCTGGAAGATCGCGCTGCCGAGAAATCCGGCATCGTCGTGACCCCGCAAGAAATCGACCAGGCGCTCGAGCGCGTGGCCGCGCAAAACGGGCTCTCCAAGGGCGCCGTCTTGGCCGAAGCAAAACGAAGCGGCCTGACCGAAGCTCAGTACCGCGACGAGCTGCGCCGCCAGGTACTCCAGGCCAAACTGGTGAACGTGCGGCTCCAAGGGCGGATCCGCATCAACGAAACGGATCTGCGCGGCGCCTACCAGCGCCTGGTCCTCGAAGAGCGACAACGCCTCGAGCAGCGCCTTCAAACGCTGGTGCTGGAGGCTGGAGACACCCCCGAAGAGCGCCGCGCTGCGCTGGCCAAGGCGAGTGATTTGGTCCGCCGCGCGCGCGCTGGGGAGGACTTTCGCGAGCTGGTGCGGCAGCACTCCATCGTACCGGTCGAGCGCTCCGTGGGCCCCACTCGCGCGCCGGCACAAGAACCCGAGGCGCTCCGTCGCGCTTCGCTGACACTCGAAGTCGGTGAAGTCTCGCCGCCGCTCTCGACGGGCGGAAAGCTCGTCATCGTCCAGGTGGTGGAGCGTGAGGAGTCGAGCTTGCCGGCCTACGAGGACGCACGTCCCGCTCTCCACGAGCGCGTTTACATGGAAAAAATGTCGACCGCCCGTGAGCACTGGATCGAAGGGCTCAAGCGGCGCACGCACGTCGACGTACGGCTCTGACGACCCGCGCGTGAACGCCGTGAACGAAGCGCACAAGAGGGGCGTTTGGCTCCGCGCTGCGCTCCCCTGGACCGGCTTCGACGACCCGCGCGTGAACGCAGCGCACAGACGGGCGTTTGGCTCCGCGCTGCGCTTCCCGATTCCCGGCGCTGACAGACTGGCAACGCCGCCCACGGCGGGACCACTTCGCCTGCCAAAGCGGCACGAACCCGGTCGCCCCATGGCGTGAAACCCGCGATATCGTGTCGTTTGCGGTGTGGCACGGGCTGTGCTCAAAGTTCGGGCAAATGCTTTCGATGCCGCTCCCTCGCAGGTTGGCATGGCGCCCCTCGGGTCGAGGCAGCCGTAGTGCGTTCGCGCGTTGGGCGAGCGGCGCTTTTGCGCTGCTCGGGCTCGCGTGGGCAGGTCCCGCCGCGGCGCAGCTCACCGGCAGTCAGGGCGTCGAGCTGCAGCGCACGGGCGTCAGCGTGAGCCGTGAAGTGGCGCGCAGCGACGCGCAATTTCCGTTTTACATCAACCGACAAGACTGCCTGGAAGACGCCAAGCTCGTCTTTCGTCCGCGCGTGCAGGGCGCCACGGCCCGTACCCCGCTGCAGGTTTGGGTCAGCTCTGGCGTCGACTGCACCAACATTTCCGAGCGCAGCGGCGGAACGGCGCGCTGCAGCCAAGTCGCCGAGCTGCGGGCGCCCACCAGCAACCAAGCCTTGGTCATCGAGGTGTCGTCGCAGGACGTGGCGCACGCCGCCAACACCCGCCAGCAGTTGGACGTGCAGGGCGCAGGTACAAAAGAGGACTGCGACTCGGGCGTCGAACAAAACCTCAGCTTTTACTTCATGCTCGTCGACGCCGACGGCCAAATCCTCGGCACCGTCGCCAAGTGGCAGGACTCGCAGATCGATCTCATCGGCCCGCCTCCGCCGGACGAGGTGACGACGGGCATCGGCGACAACAAGCTCATCGTCGACTGGGACATCGCAGAAGCCGACGAGCGCAAGGACACCGTCAGCTTCGCCCTGTACTGCGACATCGCGAGTGAAGGCTCGGGCGAAGGCTCGGGTGAAGCCGCCGGCACCGCCGGCGCCGCTGGCGCTTCCTCCGTCAGCGATGACCCCACGTGCGGCCCCGGGCGACTCGCTCCTGGAACGTTCCCCGAGCGCCGTTTCCGCTGCGGTACGGCAGAAGGCGTGTCCACGCGCACCGGCCGCGCCAAGCCGCTCGAAAATGGCCGCAGGTACGCCGTCGCGGTGGCTGCCGTCGACGAGGTGGGCAACCCCGGTCTTCTGTCGAAGGTCGCTTGCGGTACGCCGGAGCCGGTCACCACGTTCTTCGAGGCGTACCGCGCCGCCGGCGGCGAAGGCGGCGGCGGCTACTGCGCCATCGGCGCGGCGCCTGCTTCGGGCGCTCTTTATGCCGTCTTGGGTGCGGGTGCGCTCTGGCTGGTTCGGCGCAGGAGGCCGCGCGCGTGATTGCACGTTATCCCGACGCGCGCGGCGCGTCGTACGGATCCGGGGCACGGCTCCGTCGTCATGACAGCGCGCGCTCGCGCATCATCGCTAGCGCCACGGCAGCCTTGGTGACGCTCGTCGTCAGTCCGCTCGCAGCAGCCTCCGAAGAGTCCACGACCTCTTCGAGCAGCGCGTCTTCCGCCGAGGAAGCCACGGGCGAAACGCGCAGCTACGCCATCGGCACGGACGTGCAGCGCCCCGAGCGCCCGGATCCTTCACGTTATCGCTCCGCGCAGTACCTGGCCGTGGAGCTTCGTTTTGGCCCGTACAAGCCGAAAATCGACGACGAGTTCGGCGGCGGCGCCGGCCCCTACGAAACCATCTTCGGCGACAGCACGCGCTACCAAATTGGTCTCGAAGTCGACTGGCAAGCGCTGCGCATTCCGTACTTCGGCACGCTCGGGCCCGGCATTGGCTACGGCTACACGCGCTCCACCGCCAAGGCCCCCATCGAGAGCACGGGAGAGCCCTCCGCCGAGGACACCTCGCTCTGGATCATGCCCATGTACGCCGTAGCGGTGCTGCGCGTAGACGTCTTGGCGCGGGATTTCGGCATCCCCATCGTGCCCTACGTCAAGGGAGGCTTGGCCTACGCGCTTTGGCACAGCGGCGCGGAAGGCGAGCTGGATCGTGATCCGAACGGCGTCGCCGGCAAAGGCTCGGAAACCGGCGTGCACCTCGCCGTCGGCGGCATGTTCCATCTGAACGTCTTCCACCCCCAGGGAGCGCTCGACATGGACAACTCCACGGGCATCAACTCCGCGTACGTCTTCGGCGAGTACTTCACGAGCGACGTCGACAGCTTCGACACCGGCATGCAAGTCGGCGCCGACAGCTGGGTCGTCGGAATCGCCTTCGAATACTGAGCAGAGCCGAACGCGTCGAAGGTCCCGCGGCGTCAGTCGATGACACAACGCGCGCCGGGCTCACACTGCACGGCGCATCCACCCCCGGGACAGAGCACGTTACAGCTCGAGCCCGCCATGCAGCGCACCTTGCAGCCGCCGCCCTGGCAGCGCGTGACACACTCGGCGCTCGGACCGCACACCAGCTCGCAGCCGCTGCCATAACAGAATTGCGTGCAGGTCGACCCTGCTTCGCACGACGTGTGACAACCGCCCGGCGGATCGCACAAGTGTTGACAGCTCGCGCCTGCTGCACACTGAAGGCCGCAACCTTCCGCCGCGCACTCGAGGGAGCAGGCTTGCGCGCTTTCGCAACGCCCCTCGCAGGCTCCCTCCGTACAGCCCAAGTTGCACGGCTCTTCGTCGCACTCGACGTCCGGCTCGGGGCGCCGCGGCAGCGTCGCCCCGGCACCGCCGAAACCGCCCGGCCCCGCGCCGGCGAAATGCGAACCTGCGCCGGCGAAACCGCCCGTCGCCCCTCCGCCGCCCGCGCCGGCTCCCGCCGCTCCAGCGCCGCCGCCCGACCCACCCGACGAGCTTTCCTCTGAATCACAGGCAACTGGCCACATAGCTATGGCACCAAGCAGGCAGACGAGAAAGGCCTTGTCGACAGTCACCCTCCGGTGAACGGCAGTTGGCGAACGGGCTGCTCATTCTGAACCGGCCGCGACGCATCCGCGCGAAACTGCGAGATTTGCGGGGTCTACGGTTCCAGCAGCGCTGCCGCCGTTTGAGCGCGCGGGTGCTTCGGCACACGATCGGAGTGCGACCGGGCCGGCCGCCCCGTCGAGCTTCTTCAGGCGATCCGAAACACTCCAGCCAGGGCCAATATTATGCATTTGTTCCGTTTTGGAGTTCTGAGCACCCTGCTCTCGGGTGCGCTCTTGTCGTGCTCCGGAGGCTCCGGGGTGAGCGATGATGCGCCTACCGCGGGTGCAGCTACGGCAGCTCGACCGCCGAAGCCGTCGAACGGCGCGCCCACCGACGTCGGCGAATCCGGGACGACGACCCACTTGGGGCGCTACCGGTTCAGCGTCGATCCCACGGCGACTCGGCCGCTCACCGTGACCGCGCTCCTCGACGACACTTCCTGGAGCGAGCGGCAGCCCGAGGCCACACCACGTCTCGGCGGTAACAAGAGCGTGCTCGCCGACGTCACCGTGACGGGCCCCGGCACCTGGAACGGTCCACCCACCAACGAGCTTCGCGCGGACGTCGTCCTCACGCACGACGGCACCGTCAACGACTCGTTCGACGAGCCGCAGCTGGTCGTCACCGCGCTCGAGGTGCGCGGCCCCGGCACGGTTCGCTTCATCACGAGCGACGGCGGCGGCACGGGCGTCGGCGCGGTGGTGCCTTTCGCCGACATGCAAAGCCCCAGCGCCACCCCGAAGTGCGGCGGGCGCACCAAAACCAGCGCGAGGCGCGAGCTGCGTATCGCTGTCACGCGACCGGAAAACACCAGATTCGACTTCACCGTGGACGTGCGCGCCGACCGCGTCGCGCCGAACTCGGCGCGCGTCGTGCCCGACTGCGACGACGACGGCTACAACACCGAACCCGAAGACGCCGGCAACGACTGCAACGACAATAGCCGCTCGGTTCGCTCGGGGTGCACGTGTGAGCCCGGCCCGCGCAACTGCACCAGCCCAGGTCTCAGCTGCACGCAACCGGTTCGTCCGCACGGCAAAACGACGTGCTCGGGCGACTGCGTCTGCAACGTCGAAGCGCGCAGCCAGACCGACGTGGAGGTCGCGTGCACGGGGGACTGCAACGTCACCTGCGACGGCGTGAGCCACGATCCGCTCACGTCCGGTACCACCGCTTGCAGCTCTCCCTGCAGCGGCGAGGGCACCGACTGCAACCTCACCTGCAAAAACCAGCGTCGAAGCGCGAACGGCTCGGTCGCCAACGACTGCGCCCAAACGTGCAGCGACGGCGCCAACTGCAACCTGACGTGCACCGACAACGAGTCGAACTGCCAAGTCGCGCGCTGCAGCGAGGGCGCCGACTGCAAAGTGTCGTGCACGGGCACCAACGGTCGCGGCGTCACCAGTAACGTCTGGGCAGGCGCGTGCGGCGTGAACACGTGCGCGGGCGCCGGCACGAGTTGCGACGTCAGCTGCGGCGAGGCGCCCGCGAGCGCCGCGCCGGCGTTTGCAGACTGCGGCGTCACCAGCTGCACGGACGGCGCCAGCTGCACGGTGACGTGCAACGAAAAAAGCACGCCCTCTTCGCCCTGGAACCGCTGCGTGCTCGGCTGCCAAGGCAGCTCGAAGTGCACCATCGATTGTCACGAGCTTCGCGGCGACGAGCGCGACCGTTGCCGCGACGGCCTCACTTGTCCGAGAGGCAAGCGACCTCGAGAAACCAAGCCCGGCTCCGGCATCTGGTCCTGCGACGCATCCAGCGCATCGACGATTCGGGCCAGTCTCGAGGAACCGTAAGGCGCTCCGCGATCCTCTTTCGGGGGGCGTGAAAGCGCGGCGGAGCGCGGTGCTCCCGCACTGCGTCACCGCACGGGCACGGTGCGCTTACAGCCCGAGCACGCGGAGATCCAACCCGCGTTCCCCGACCGGAGGACACCAGAAGTACGAGCCCGTGAGCGGCTTCGTGAAGCGAAACAGCGCGTCGAGCTGGCCGTCTTCTGCGCCCGCCATCCGTCGCAAGACGGCCTCGAACGCGTCGAAGCTCTTTCCGAAGGCCACGAACTCGAGGCCCAGCTCGTCGCCGCGTAACCACGGCATGGAGCGGCGCAACATGAACGCTTCCGGCTCGAAGCTCTCTTGCGCGGAGCGCTTGACGTGTGCGGTTTCGGGCGCGTCTTCGAGCTCTTCGTTGTCCTCGAGGCGACGGCCCATCACGTCGTCGCGCTCGCGCGGCGAAAGACGTTGAAAGTCGTCTAGCGCGTGCACCCAGCGCTGCACGGCCACGAAGCTCGAGTCGTCCATTCCGGCTCCCGCGCCGGAGACCAACGCCACCTGGGGCGCAAGCTCCGGAGGCGGATTTTCGGTGCCGTCCTCGTAGCCCGTGAGATCTCGCCCCTCACGAAACCGAAAGCCGACGACGGGCTCGTCCTTGGAGAACGCCGGCGCGAGCAGCGCCGAGAGCTCCCGATCGCGGTGGAGCAGCTCGCCGGGATCTTCGCCGCGCAGGTACAGCCAAAGCGCCCTGGGTGTGCGCGGAACGTCCACGAGCGCGCCATCGAGTCGGGGCAACTCGCGGAGCCCGGGCACCGTACGCCCGAGCGCCGTCACCGTGGCGAGGCCCAGCCCGACGACGCACGCCTCGTCCGAGGGACGGCGCGCGAGGGCCGTGAGCGCCGCTTCGACGACGCTGCGCTCCTGGGAAGCGAGCTCGAACGAGACGTAGCGGCTGTGCAAAGGGACGGGGCTCAAAATGCCCGGTTGGGAGCGCACCATGGCGATTGATGGTGCCACGAAGGGGCGCCCTCGACCAAACCGAGGACGAGCAAGCGAGCGGCGACGGGCTTTGACGTAGTGCGGGAGCACCGCCTCCCACGCTCGGCTGCCTTCCCCCAAAAGTGCTCAGCGGGCGCGCAGCAGGCGCGCGAGGTTTCTCGGCTGCTACGTCGACGCGCGGCGCGCGCAGTTTGCGCCCCGCTACGTCGACGCGCGGCACGTGAAGTTTCCCCGGACCCGGCGCTCAGCGGGCGCGCAGCAGGCGCGCGAGGTTTCTCGCTTCCCACGCCAACGAGCGCGCGTAGTCGTGGTACTGGCGCTCCCGCCGCTCGAACTCGGGCGAATGAAAGTGGAGCCGCCCTTTGCTCTCGGCCCACGGCACCACGTGGTGCAAGAGCTCGTGATAGAGAATGTAGGCGACGAAGTAGCGCGGCACCCATTTGCGATCGAGCGCGGGGTGAATGCGCACCAAACGTTCCGCAGCGCTGTAGGTGCCCAGCTTGATGGCCTTGCGGCTCTGGCTGCGCGGCGCGGTGCGGCGAGCCCAGCTCACCTGTACGTCCTCGACGGCGTGTCCAAAGTAGCGCGCTGCGACCTCCCGCTGCAGGCTCGCGAGGTCGTGAACGCGACCCTTGGTGCACAAGGGACCACGCACGGGCCGCGCCGCGCGAATGCGGAAAAAATTCTGCTCGATGAAAGCGTCGAGCTCTTGGCTGCCCTCCGGATCGTCGTAGGCCAGGTAGCGCACCAGCGCGTCCACCACGTGCTCCGGAGCCCCCAAGAACATCATGTGCACGCGGACGCGCAGCGCGCCGCGCTCACGGACGAAGCTCACCATGCGTCGCAGGTTGTCCGTGACGGCCAACTGGACGGGGCCTCCTTCCGCTGCCTCCAAGCGGCGCTCGAGGGCCTGACGCGAACCTTCGTGAATGAAGATTTGCGGGCCGCTGCGCGTAACGGCCGCCCAGTCGCCGAGCTCGGGCCGAACGCGGGGGTTGGAGAGGCGCAACGCCGCGGGAGCCGCGATACGGGCCGCCAGATCAGTGACGCGCTCGGGACGACCTCGAGGGGCCCAAATGCCCACGGTGCTCCCCCGACGCCCCATGACGACACGGGTATGGGGCGGGCCCGGAGCGGTCAAGCTAGACGATTTTCAGCGGCGGTTTCACGGGCTTTGGCGAGGGCAACAACCGCTTCTGCACCCCACGTCGACGAAGCCCCGCGAAGTCGTCGCCATGGGTCGCAATTGCCCCATCCCAAGAACAGGGCTTCGAATCACGACGCTCGTCCGGCCGAGCGACAAAACGAAGAGAGCCCGTCGACTCACGTCCACGGGCGCTTCTTCGACCGCTTACTGCGGCCCCCCCTCGCAGACGACCGGCCGCCGGGCCAACCTGTTTCCCGACGACCGGTCGCGCAAAGCCTGAGTCGCTCAACTCTGAGCTGGCGACGTCAATTCACGCGTGCGGCGCGTTGGCCGCCGCGAGCTTTCTTGTCGTCGTCCGCATCCGCCGGAGCTCCCGCCGCCGCCTGCTTACCGTCGGCTTCCGCAGACGGCTTGCCTTCTCCGGCCGGCGCTACACCGACGCCGTTCTTGTCCAGCACCTGCTTGGCGAGTTTCTCCAACAGGTCCGGGTGCTCTTCCAGGTACTGGCGAGCGTTGTCCCGACCTTGGCCGATGCGATCCGTGCCGACCGAGTACCAAGCGCCACTCTTTTGTACGAGGCCGGCATCCGTTGCGTGGTCGATGACCTCGCCGGAACGACTGACGCCCTTGCCGTACAGAATGTCGAACTCCACCTCGCGGAAGGGCGGCGCCATTTTGTTTTTGACGACCTTCACGCGCGTGCGGTTACCCACCACGACCGGATCCTTGCCCGCCTGCGCAGAGGCCTCCTTGATGGCGCCGATGCGGCGTACGTCCAAACGTACCGAGGCGTAGAACTTGAGCGCCTGACCACCCGTCGTGGTTTCCGGGCTGCCGAACATCACCCCGATCTTCATGCGGATCTGGTTGGTGAAGAACATCATGCAGTTCGAACGCGACACGGAAGCCGTCAGCTTGCGCAGCGCCTGGCTCATGAGGCGCGCCTGCAGGCCGACGTGGCTGTCGCCCATGTCTCCTTCGATTTCCGCCTTGGGCACGAGCGCCGCCACGGAGTCGACCACCACGAGATCCACCGCGCCCGAGCGCACGAGCATGTCGGCAATTTCGAGGGCCTGCTCACCGTAGTCCGGCTGGCTGACGAGCAGCTCGTCCGTTTTGACGCCGAGCTTCTTGGCGTAGTTCACGTCCAACGCGTGCTCTGCGTCGATGAAGGCGGCCACGCCGCCCATGCGCTGCACGCTGGCGATGGCGTGAAGGGTGAGCGTGGTTTTACCGCTCGACTCTGGACCGTAGATTTCGACGATGCGGCCCTTGGGGTAGCCGCCGATACCCAGCGCGAGATCGAGACCGAGCGAGCCCGAGGGAATGACCTCGACGTCCCGACCGATCTTGCCGCCCTTGAGGCGCATGATGGCGCCCTCGCCGAATTCCTTTTGAACGCTGGCGATCGCCAGCTCGAGCGCCTTGCTCTTGTTCTTGTCGTCCATCACGGTGGTCCTTCGCGCCTCGCCCTTATGGAAGCTGACGGCCCCGAGGGGAAGCGCGCCAGCGATGCAGCATGGTTACTGCGCGGCTGTTCAGATGTCAACGTTCTTGCCGGACGTTGCCTGACACACCGTTAACCAATTGTTTTTATTATATTTTCTTCGCTGCTCTGAAAATGGGCGCGGCGGGCTTGTCACACGCTGTTCAGTGTTTGTCGGAGACCCTCAGCGGCGCTGGCGGAACGCCTTCGCGCGGCCCTGCGCGCCAGACGCGCGCACGCCCCTGGGGGCTCGGCGCTTCCGGGGCTCTGCACGCGCCTCACGGAATCGAGCAACCGGCGCCGCGCGGTGCGCCGTCGTTCAGCCAATCGAGAAGGAGCGACTTTTCGGCGGGAGCAAGCGGCGCTACGGGCGGCTCGAGCTCCGGGAACATGGTGACCGGCGGCATCGAGCTCGCCGAAACCTGCCGCTTGGCGCGCAAGAACGCCGGCTCGCCGTCTTCTCTTGGGTAGCCGACGTGAAAGTCCTCGAACGTGACCAGCTGGAGCGGCGCGTGGTTCGAAAGCGGCTCCCCGTGACAGCGTAAGCAGCGCTCCTGAACGATGGGCGCCACGTCACAGTAGGTGACGCCTGCGCCCGACGCGTCCTGTCCCTCGTCCCCGTCGTCGCCACAAGCGCCAACGCCGAACACGAACGTCACGAGCGTCACGACTTGCCCGACCTGCTCGAACACGCGCGAAGGCCTCAGGCAACGGAATAGGCTCATGACATCGGACTCCGATCGATTTTGATGCGCTCTGCCCGACGCGCTGACGCACGCAGCACCCGGAACCGATAGCCCTCCACCTCGAGCACGTCGCCGACCTTGGGGATGCGCCCCAACCGCTCGGCCATGAACCCGCCCAGGCTCACCGCGTCGACGTCCTCCTCCTCCTCCAGCGAAAGCAAATCGAACACTTTGCGGGTTTCGGCCAGCCCGCGGCACACGAGGCTCTCGTCGGGGCGCCGCACGATGAACGGATCCACCCGATCGCTCTCGTCCTCGATTTCTCCCACGATTTCCTCGAGCACGTCCTCGAGCGTCACGATGCCTTCGGTGCCGCCGTACTCGTCGACCACCACTGCCATGTGGGCGTGCTGCTCTTGGAAGTTGAGGAGGAGCTTTTCGAGCGGCATGGACTCGGGGACGAACAGCGTTGGACGCAGGATGGAATGGAGATCCAGCGTACCGCTTCCCGCGGCCGGCGTCGCGCGATCCGAGGGGTCGGGGCGCAAACTTTCACGCACCGCCGGACGCTGGCTCTCGCGGTAGTCCACGCTCTTTTGGCCCTGCAGGGCGAAGAGAAGGTCCCGCACCAAAATCACGCCTTCGATGCGATCGATCTGCCCCTCTCGCGAGTAAGGAAAACGACTGTAGCCCGACTCGCGCACGACGTGCAGGTTGTCCGCCAACGAACGAGTGCCCGACAAGAACGTGACCGCGGTGCGCGGCACCATGATGTCGTACACCGTGAGCTCTCGCAGCCGGGCCGCGCCCTCGATGAGTGAGGCAGTGCGCTCGCCGAGCGCTCCCTCCGAACGGCCGAGCTGCGCCAAGAGCCGGATTTCCTCCAAGGAGGTCGCCGGGACGGACTTGCTCCGGAGGAGGGCCACGAGTCGCTGCGTCACGAAAATGAGCGGCTGAAAGAGCACCACCAGCGCGTTCACCCAGTACACGACCGGGACCAAGAAGCCGTTCGGTCGCGCGACCCCCAACGTCTTCGGCAAGAGCTCTCCGAAGAGCAAAATGACGGCGGTGAAGACGAGGGAAAAGAGCCACAGCGAGCCCTCCTCGTAGATCCGCACGAACGTCGCGCCGGCAAAGGTGCCGCCCACGGTCGCGGCCACCGTGTTCAAAATGAGCAGCGCAGCGAGCGGCACATCCATCTCACTCCGAAAGCGGCGCAAAATGCGGCCGGCGCGCGAGTCTCCCAGCGCGTGCACCTCGGAGTGACCCACGCGAAGCAGCGTTGCTTCGGAGATGGAGCACGAGAACGAGCAGACGAGCGCGAGGACAACGACGACGGCGAGTACCAGCATTCTCGGAGGACCGCAGGCAGGCGGCAGGCGAAAGCCCCACGCGCCTCCCGAGGCAGCCTAAGCGAAACGAGCCCCGAGATGGCGCGAAAAAAGCCCGATCCCAAAGGACCGGGCCTTTCCGTGCGTCAGCACCGAAGCGGGCTACGCGGAACGAAGCTCAGCGCTTGGCTCAGCGCACTGGGCCGCCGCCGGGGCCCACGAGCGGGCCACGCTGGCCCGCTCCGGGCTGACCGACGCCGCCGGCCAAGCGCTGCTGCTGCGCTTGGAGGAACTGAGCGACCAAACGAGAGCGCTCCACGGCAAACTGCTTCACCTCACGATTCGAGGAGCCCGCGAGCGCGTTCAAGAGACGCGTGACCTTCTCGACGTCCCGCTTCTGGAAGAGCGCCTCGAAGTAGTTGTTGGCGAGCCGCACGTCGCTCGTCATTTTCTGCTCGTGCTGCGACAGCAGCTTCACGATGTCGTCGAGCTGACCCTTTTGGCCCCAGAGCGCCGTGAGGCACACGAGCGCCAGCGGATCGTTCGGATTGCGGTCCACCGCCTTTTGCGCCCACTCGAGCGCCTTGTCGCGGGTTTCTTCCTGACCGGCAAAGATGCCCTGGATGGCGACGAAGGGCGCCGCGCTCTTCTTGTTGGCCTCGGCGTCCGCGAGCTCGGTGAGGGCGGCGATCGCCGCAGCCTCGTCCTTTTCTTCGTTCACCTGATGGAACAGGTACGCCCAGGCGTCGATGCAGTTCGGGTCCACCGAAATGGCGCTCTCGACGGCAGCGCGTTCCTGCGCCGCGTCGCCTTTACCCTTGTAAACCTTGGCGAGGTGAAGCGACGGGAACGGGTTGTCGGGGAGGAGGTTTCGCGCGCCGCGCAGCGTGCCTTCCGCTTTGTCCCACGCCTTTTGCTGGAGCTGCGCCACGCCGAGACCGAGCCAGTCCTCACCGGTGCCGCCCGCGGCCACCACCTTGGCCAGCACTTTTTCCGCTTCCTCGAAGCGCGAGTACTTCATGAGCTCCTGCGCGAAGAGGCGACCCCGCGCGAGATCCGTCTTGTTCTCGTTCCAGTGCTGACGCAGGCCGTCGAGCAAGTCGTCCAAGCCGATCGTCAGCGGGCGTCCCTCGGCGTCCTGCACTTGCACGGCGGGGCCGTTGAAGCCGAGCAGCTTCCACATTTGCTCCTGCGTGACGGCGAGCGGCCCCTGCTTCATCGACTCGAGCAGCTCATCCGTCGGCTTGGCGATGGGCAACACCACCAGCGCGTTTCCGGGAACGCCCCCAGGGAAAGCAGTGACGGGCGCGACGATGGCGGCGCCGCCCTTGAGCTGCAGGTTGGCCGATTGTGCTCCGGGTCCAGGGGGCTGCTGAGTCATATGGGCGCGAGAAGCTACCAGGGGGGCACCACCCCGGCAACGCGGAAGCAGCGAGCTCGCGGGCCGCATTTTCTCCGGCTTTTTGGGCGACGTTAGAGCCGCCAGTCGAGCCGGCCGTTTCCATGGACGCGTCCACCGAACGCACACGGGGTGTTCGAGGCGCGGTTTGGCGCGTGGTTCGCCCGGCAGCTATAAGTCCGAAACCAATGCTCTACGCCATCCTTGGTCTGGCGGTGTTGATGATCGTCCACGAGACCGGCCACTTCTTGGTGGCGCGGGCGTTCGGCATGCGCGTGGAACGCTTCAGCATCGGCTTCGGCCCGGCGCTCTGGCGACACAGACCGCCCAACAGTGACACCACGTACCAAGTCGCGCTGATACCGTTCCTCGCCTACGTGCAGATCGCGGGCATGAACCCGTTCGAGGAAATCGATCCCGAGGACAAGGGGAGCTACGCCAACGCGTCGCTCGTGGGTCGCATCGCCGCCATCATCGCGGGCCCACTCGCGAACTACTTCTTCGCCAGCATCGTATTTTTCGCGAGCATGATGATTGGCGGCAAGGAAGTAGAAACGACGCGCGTCGAGGTCGTGAAGGACGGCGCCGCCGCCGCCGCGCAGATGAAGGACGGCGACGAAATCGTCGCCATCGGCGGCAAGCCCATCGAAAAGTGGAATGAAATGCGCGCCGTGGTGCAGAAGCACCCGAACCAGGCGCTCGCCATCGAAGTGAAGCGCGACGGAAAACCCGTCACGCTGAGCGTGACTCCGCGCCCCGGAGAAGACGGTGTGCCCGTCATCGGCGTGCGTGCCGAGCGTGCGCCCATGCCCTTGGCGGAGGCGGCCAAGCGCTCCGTCGTTCAACCGGCGGCCATCGTGGCGCTCACCGTGGTGAGCCTCACGCGCTGGATCACGGGCAAGGAGGAAGGTCAGCTCTCGGGCCCCATCGGCATCATGCGCGAAACGAAGAAGGCCGCGGACGCCGGGCTGCCGGCGTACCTGTCCATCGTGGGCTTTCTGAGCACGTCCGTCGGCTTCTTCAACATGCTGCCGTTCCCGGCGTTGGACGGCGGGCGGCTCATGTTCTTGGGCTACGAAGCCATCACGCGACGGCGCCCGAACCAGAAGATCGAAGCGCAAATTCACGCCGTAGGCATGCTCATGCTCCTCGCGCTCTTGCTCGTGGTGAGCTTCCGAGAGCTCGGCTCCGGGAAGTCGCCGAGCGAAGAGGCGCGGGACAAAGCAGCTCGAGAACCCGCGCCAGCCAAGAGCGCAAAGTAGGCGCGCACGTCAGGACGCGCCTACCGTGCCTCTCCCTCGAGTTCTCGCCTCTCTTCGCTCGCTCTGCTGGACGCCCTTGTGCGTCGGCTTCGTGGCGCTCGCCTGCCGCACGACGGAAAGCCGCGGTGAATCACCCGCAGAAGAGCCCAGCGCCGTGGCGGCGCCGTCCAGCGCGCCCACGGCGGCCTCTGCGCCGCGGCCTTCTCCCGACCAGCTCACTCCTCCCGTCTTGGGTCTGGACGCGCAAGCGCTCGGCGACGGAGTGCGCGCGCGCGTTACGAAGCCCGCTCCCCAGAAGCTCCCAGCCACGGCGATGGTGCGCGCCGAGGTCACGTTCTGGCGTGAGGATGGCAGCCTGGTTCGCACGACGTACGCGGACGGCTCCCCCGCCACGTTCCCACTCGAAATGGTGCGTCACGCGGGCCTGCGCGAGGCGCTCCGCTCCTTGGGTCCCGACAGCGTCGCGGACGTTTACCTGCCCGAAGGCGGCTGGCGCCCCACCGGCATCGTGAGCGGCGTCCCGCTCCTGGCTCGCGTCGAGCGCCTCACGCTCGCTCCAGGAAGCGCCGCGCCCGTCGTGCGTGCGAGCACACCTCACCCCGCGCCGCCAGCAGAGCACGCTCCGGCGCACGCCGAGCGCATCCCGAGCGGCGTCGCCTGGCTCAAGAAGCCCGCAACCACACCAGGTCCGAGCGCCAAGAACGCCCCGTGTGTCACGTTGCTCTTGAGCGCGTGGACGTTCACCGCGCACGAGCCGAAGCTCACGGCGAGCCGCGTCCGCGAGGAAGGCGCGCCGAGCGCGTTGCCGTTCGGCTTGGGCGCCGTCGCCGAACAGCTCGCGGTTGGCGACTCCGCCACGGTGTGGTTTCCCCCGGGAGCGGCCCCCACGCTCTCGCCGAACGCTCGAGACGCCGTGGTCGCCGAGCTGGAGCTACTCGGTACGACGTGCGCTCGAGCGACCCCGTGAGCGCCCTCGGTCAAGCACCGCGCGCCGCGAAGAAGGCGGCGACGTGGCTCGCTCGATTGCTTGCGCCGGGCGCGTGGAGCCTGGCGCCGGGGCTGCTCCTCGGGTTCGGCGTTTCCGGGTTGGGCGGTCTTCCTTGCGCTCTGCTCGGTATGTTCGGCGCCTGCGTGCGCTTCTCCGCCGCGACGAACGGAGCGCGAGCGCTCCGCGAAGCCCTGTGGCTTTCGGTGGGGCTCTTTCCCATCACGGTGATCGGCGCGCTCAGCTGGACGTATCGAGTGCCGCTGGCTCTCTCTGTGATCGGCGCGCTCGGTTTCAGCGCGCCACTCGCGCTCCTCGTGCAGTGGGCGGCGACGCGTCGTTCGTCGTGGCACACCTTCGCGCTCATCGCCGCAGCGTGGACGCTCTGGCTGAAGCTCTTCGACGTGTTGGGGTTCCCGCTCCGTTGTCTGACGCTCGCCGCCATCGAAACCGCGCCGCTGGTCGTGGCCGGTGCGCGACTGCTCGGCTCCGACGCGCTCGAAGGGCTGCTCCTGGCGAGTCTCGTGCTGCCCGCGCTCGCTTGGCAGCGCGCGGACGCTCCTCTCGAAGCTCGCGCGCGTAGCGCGAGCAAGGCCCTCTTGCCGGGCCTCGCCGCCGTCGGCGTGCTCGCGGCGTTCGCCCATCGCACGGCGCCCCGCGCGGCAGCCGCGCTCGACGCGGGCGTCGCGCAGCTCAACGTGGAAAGCGAGTACGCCTCGGGGCGCCTCCGTTACCCCGAGTGGATGGACGCCTTCGACGCGCACCGGACGCGCGCCCTGGACGCCTTGCGCGGCGTGGATCTGCTCGTGCTTCCGGAAACACACGACGCCGCGTTCAGCTGGAGCTTGCCCAGCGCGCGCGCGCGCTGGGCGAGCTGGGCGGCCGAGCGCGGCGCGGCGCTCGTCTACACGACGTTCTCGAGCGAGCCGAGCGGGAGAAAGTCGAACTCCGCCGTCGTCTTGAACCGCTCGGGTCAAGTCGCCGGGATTCACCGCAAGGCGCGCCTCGCCTTTTATGGCGAAGCTCTACTGGAGGCCGGCGAAGGCTTCATGCCGCCCGAGGCCCTCCCCGGCGTGCCGCTCGGCGTGCTCATTTGCAACGAGTCGCTCACCAGCGCTCCAGCGCTTTCGCACGTGGAGCGGGGAGCGCGCCTGCTCGCCGTGGTCACGAACGACGTGAGCTTCGGCAGCAGCGTGCTCACGTTCGCGCACCTGAACAACACGCGTCTCCGAGCGATCGAGACGGGTCGCAGCCTCATTTGGGCGAGCAACGCGGGCCCTTCGGGCATCGTCGATCGTTGGGGTGCGTTGGATGCGGCCGCGCCCTTCCGCCAGGCCGCGGCCGTGCGCGCGCCCGTAGCGCTGCACGACGAGCTCACGCCGTTCGTGCGCACCCGCAGGCCCCTGACGGCCTTCTTCGGCGCCGTGCTCGTGCTGTCGTTTTTCGTGCTCAGAAGTCGACCGCGTGAAGCCGCTCCTTCGCGAGCCGCGCCGCCGCCGGGCATCAAGTCACTCGTTGGCGCGCTGCTCGGTGCGCTCGGGGCGCTCGGAGCCAGCGTGCTGTCTCCGGCGTTGGTCGAAGCGCTGCACGGCGCGCCGGAGCGCGCGGGCCTCGCCGCGCTGGAGCCCTTCCTCCGTGAAAGCGCTCGGGGTTCGGCGACGAGCGCCCGTGCGCGCTTCGCCGCGACGAAGAGCGACTCCGCGCTGGCTGCGGCGCGCTATCTGTATGCCTACTTGGGCGACGCCAACGCCGAGTTGCCCGAAGCTCTGCGAAGAGCACGGCACTTGAAAGAAGTCGCCGACATCTTCGAGCAGAGCGGCCTGACGCTGCACCGCGTTTCGCTGGATGCAGCGCACCTGCCTCGCGTCCCCGCGCTCGTCTTGGAGCGCGGGGGCGGCTTCGGGGTTCTTGCGCAACCCGACAACCACGCCGTCGCCTATTTCACGCCGTTTCGTGGGCCCGAGGCGCTCAGCGCCCCAGACGCGGTCGAAAGGACGACGGGCGTCGCGTTGCTCGTGCTCTCGCCGCGCTGAGTCGCGCTCAGTCCGGCAGACAGATGGCCACGGCGTTCGCTACCGGAGCCTGTCCTGGGTCCGCTTCGACGGTGCACTCCCAGACCCGCGTCGGATCCGGGATGCCTTCCAAGCCAGCGTCGGGAGCGCTCTGCTTGATGCGACCCGTTCCGGCGCTGTTCAGGTAGCAGCCTCCGCCCACCAAAACGTGGTTTGCCGGACACGTCGCTTGCGCGGTACCCACGCCGCCCGCGTCGATGTTCGCCGTCGACGTCACCTGTTGCACGATGGACCGAAAGCCCGCCAGCTTACCGGTCGCATCGATGACGTTGACGCCGTTCACGGTCACGCTGTTCGGCGTAATGTCGCCCGTCACGTTGGTAGCGACCTCGGCGCGATCGGCGAGAAACGCATATGGCACGCTCGAGATGCTCTGGCGCGGCGTCATTTCCGGATCCGCTCCGACGCGGATACCGAGGTAGCGAGCGGCGCCGTTGAAGAGACTGCCGGGAAACGGGTTCTCTGCGTCGTCGCCCAAGCGCGCCGAAAAGTACCCGTCGTCGAGCGTCACTTGCTGCTCTTCGCTCCACAGAGCGGCCCCACCCTCTTCCTCCGCGTAAACGCTGAACACGAAAGTGAGCGGACCAGAAACGGGCTCTCCGGACGCGTCGAACAAACGTCCTTGCTCCGTCAATCCTGCCGGCACGGACGCATCGCCGAAGGCCGCAAACGACAACGCCCCCGATGCGAGCAAGGCGGAGACGACGACCCGAAGAACGACCGAATTTTTCATGCTGCGTGTTCTCATCACCGCAAGGCGCCCGACTGAAGGCTGTAGTTGGGAGAAGATAGTTTGCCCCCCGAACGTTCGCTGAGCGTGCCCACGAGCACGTACTGTGGGCTCCGCGACACCTCGCCGGTCACCAAGGAGGGCGCGAGCGAAAAACCCGAGTCGCCCGCGCCTCCAGAGCTCGACCCGCCCGCACCGCCCGTGCTCGCGCCACCCGCGCCACCCGTGCTCGCGCCACCCGCGCCGCCCGTGCCGCCCGTGCTCGTGCCACCCGCGCCTGAACCGCCCCCGCCGTCCGTCGGTCGCGCGCCGCCTTCTCCGATGGAACCCCCGACGCCCGACGCTGTACCACCACCGCCGGTCGCGGGGGTCAGGGAGTCATCCGTCCCGCAGCCGCCGAGCATGCCGGCGCACAAGAGCGCAACCGACACCGTGAGGTTGTACTCCTTCGAGCTCTCCACGGAGCGCACGATACGGGACAGCCGGTCGGCCGTGCAACCGCTCACTCGTCGCCCACAGTCGATCCGCATGCGATGAACCGTTCTCCCTGGAACGCGCCAGCACACACCCCAGGATGCGGCTCAGCGCGAGCCGGGCATCGTGAGCGCTTGCTGATTGGAGGCCGCGCGCTCCTGGACGAGCCGTTCTCCGCTTCTGACGCGTTCGTCCTGCGCCCCTAGGACGGTTCTGAGACGTTCCAGATGGTGCCGCGCCTCGAGCAAGGCGCCTCCGCGAGCCGTGAGGAGCACCAGCTGATAGCGCGCGTCGTGGTAGCGAGGCTCTGCGGCGAGCGCCGCCAGGTACGCGGTGCGCGCGTCATTGTAGCGACCACGTTCCTGCATCACGAGGCCCAGATTGTACTGAGCCTCGGCCAGGTGAGGCGCCCTTGCTCCAGCCAGCCGCAGGGAGGCCTCGGCCGCAGCCAGGTCACGCGCTTCGAGCGCCAAGATGCCCAAGAGAAGGTGGCCCGGTGCCTGCCGACCTCGCGCAACCGCGAGCTCGGCGAGCTCGCGCGCCTCCGCGGGGCGTTGCCCGCGATACGCACACAGGGCCAGCGCATACTCGGCGTGCCCCTGGCTCGTCTCCCGGAGCGCTTCGGCAGCAGAGCGAACCTCCGCGCAGCGACTGACCCGCGCCAACGCCTCCACCCGGGGTCCTCGGAGCGCCTCGGCGCAACTCGGGGGAGCTTGTTCCAGCGAGGCCAGCACGTGCGCGCTCCCCAGCGCGTCCGCTTCGAGACGAAAGGTCGCTTCGCTCCGAAGGCAGACGCAGTCCGTCGGCTCACAAACGACGCGCGCCTTCGAAGACGCCGAGGGGCGAGCGCTGGACACGGCAGGCGGCGTCTCCGACGCGGCGGGGGCGGTCAGCAGCCCGGGCGCGGGCTCCTTCGGGGCGGCGGGCGTCGACGGGCGCCCGCGCTCCGAAAGGGCCGCGTGCGCTACGAAACCCAAAGCGCCCGCGACCAGCACGACGGCAGCCCAGCTCGCCGCAGCCGTCCCTTTGCCTCGAAGTACCATCGCGCGGCGAAGCTATCACGGCCCCGCCCTCCGCCCGACACAGCCCAGCTCGGAACGTTGGCTCCCACGGGCGCGCTTCGGTACCTTCAAGGAATGGTGGAGCTCTCGGGACGGCCTTGCGCAACCGCGCGACACGCGCGGCACGGCTTCGGCGCTCTGGGCGCGTTCGTTTCGCTCGTGTTCGCGCTCGGCGCGGCGGGCTGCTCCCCCCCTCAGGTGGAAATGGCCGAGGGCCCGCGCGAGTACGTGGCGGGCGACTACGAAGCGGTGCTGCGTCTGTGGACGCGCAGCGAACAGCTGACGAGCATCAACGAGCTCGACAACGTGCTCACCGTCACCGCCACGTACGAGTCGTGGGATTTTCGTTGGGCCTACGTGGTGCGTTACGCGGAAGACTACCGCCTCACGGTGGACCAACGCCGCACGCTCCTCGAACGCTCGCTCGCCGAGTCGCACGATCGTCACGAGTTTTACGTGGCGCTCTACGCCCAGCGCTACAAATGGAACGACCTGAACCTAGAAGAGCCTGCGTGGATCTTGCGTCTCATCGACGACACCGGGACGGAAACGGCGCCCAGTGAAATTCAAGCCATCAAGAAGCCGGGCGCCATCGAGCTCACGTACTTCCCGTACACGTCGCCCTGGCGCTCGGCTTACCGCGTGAGCTTCCCGCGCGTGCGCGCCGATGGGCGCCCCACCATCCCCGACGACGCACGCTGGTTCGGCTTGCGCTTCGCAGGAGCGCAAGGCAACCAAACGCTCGCCTGGCAAATCGCCGAGCCCCCCGTCCCCATCGAAGGCCTGGACGAAGAGTGAGGGAAGCGGGGTCGACGGCACGTCGCGCCGGAGGCCGCAAACGACGCCCGCGCGGACGGGAAACCGTCCGCGAAGCTCGACCGCTGATACACGCGGGTCGCGGGACGGGCGAGGCAATGCGCGCGCTCACCTGGCCGAGCATTCGCACCCACTTCGCGCAAAACCATCCAGCTGAAATTTTTCGAGGAGAGAGGGGAGATTCATTGCATCTCCCCAGTTCCCCGTCCTGCCCGTACCAAACATGAACGCCCCTCTTCTCTGGAGGGACGTCGGGTTGACTGTGGGACACGAATCTACGAAGGCCGCGATGAGACACAGGGCAGGAGCCGGTGAGCAAGCGACTCGGCTCGCGCTCACCTTTGCGGGCGCCTTTGCACTCTTCGCCTGTACGGCGAAGCTCACGGGCGACTCCTCTTCGGACGCCTCCACGGGCTCCCCGGGAACGGGCGGAGGCTCGAACGGCAGCGGCAGCGGCAGCGGCGGCGGCGTAAACGCCGGGCCTCTGCCGGACTTCGAGCCCCACACGGGCCTCCTGCGGCGCTTGACCCGAGCTCAGTTCCGGAACGCAGTTCTGGATCTGCTCGGGGTCGAGGTGAATGCCGGCGAGCTCGAGGCCGACAGCTACGACGGAGATTTCTCCGTGATTGGTGCCACGACCGTCGTCACGTCCGATGTCGGCGTCGAGCGGTACCACTCGACGCTGGAGGCGGCGGTAGACGCGGTGTTCGCCGACGCGGAGCGCCGTGAAACTCTCGTCGGCTGCACACCGACGGCGGCCCAAGATCCCTGCCTGCAGAGCTTCGTCGAACGCTTGGGGCGACGCGCGTGGCGACGTCCGCTCACGACAGACGAGGTTGCCCGCGTCATGGGCGTGGTCGAGACCGCCACGACCGAGCTGGAGAGCCCGGTGGAAGGCGCGCGCTGGGCGACCGTGGCCCTGCTGACCTCACCCCACTTCCTTTACCGACCGGAGCTCGGCGAACCCGCATCGACGGGCACGGCCTTGCGTCTCTCGGGCTACGAGATGGCTTCGCGGCTGGCGTTTTTGTTGTGGAACACGCTGCCGGACGAAGCGCTGCTGCTCGCCGCAGAACAAGGCGCGCTGTCGACGCCCGAAGGTGTGCTCGCTGCGGTGGACCGCCTGCTCTCGGTCCCCGCCGGCCGCGAAGCGGCGAAGGCGTTCGCCGAGGACTACATGCGCCTGGATCGCATCGCGACTCAGCCGAAGGACCCTGAGCTGTTCCCGGAGTACGGTCCGGCCCTCCGAGAGGGCATGGTGCGGGACGTACGTGAAATTTGGGCGACCATCGCCATCGACGACGACGCGAGTCTTCTCGACGTGTTCTCGACGAACAAGGTCCTCGCCAACGGAAACCTCGCTCGTCTCTACGGCCTCGACGACACGGGGCTCGACGAGTCGACGTTCAAGCTCTTCGAGCTCCCAGCCGACTCACCGCGCGCCGGCGTTCTCAGCAAGCCCGGCTTTTTGTCGCAGTTCGCCAATCAGAAGGAGGGCTCGCCCACCTTGCGCGGAAAGTTCATCCGCGAGGCGATCATGTGCGGTCACGTGCCGGCGCCCCCCGGAGCCGTCGCGCTCGAGCTCCCCGAGACGCTCGACACGCCTTCCACCAAACGCGAGAGGCTAGAGCTGCACAGCACCAACAAAACCTGTGCCACGTGCCACGCGTACATGGACCCTCTCGGGCTGCCGCTCGAAACCTTCGACGCCATCGGGCGCTATCGAACCACCGAACAAGGCCTCACCATCGATTCGAGCGGTGAGTTCGACGGGGTGCCGGTCGCCGACGCACACGAGCTCGGCACGGTCATGAGCTCGAGCGAAACGGTCGCCACGTGTTTGGCGCGCAAGTACTACTCGTACGCCGTGGGTCACAAGGTGCGCAAGGTGGACGAGGTCGTCGTGCAATCTCTCGCCGAAGCCTTCGAAGCGTCTGGCTACAGATTTGGCGCGTTGATTCGTGACATCGTCGTCACCGACGCGTTTTGGACGGTGACCGCTCCCGAGACGGAATGAAGCGCTCATGACGATGAAACCCTTGTCACGACGAACCCTGCTCCGCGGTACCCTGGCGACCGGCGCGAGCGTCTCCATCGGGCTGCCGCTCTTGGAGGCCATGTTGAACGAAAGCGGCACGGCGTATGCGCAAACCAACACGCCGCTCCCGCCGCTCTACATCACGTGGTTCTTCGGCAACGGCACGCTGCCGGGCCTTTGGAAGCCCACGACGACAGGAGCTGGAAGTGCCTGGTCACTGAGCCCCCAGCTGACGCCGTTGGCCGACTTCAAGTCGCACCTCACGGTCATTTCAGGGCTCGAGGGCAAGCTCGTCGTCTCCGGAAATGAGCATCCGACCGGCTCCGCCGCCGCGACCACGGGCGCGCCGCTCGCCGGCAACGCCGTCAGGGCGCCCTCCATCGACCAGCTCGTCGCCAAGCTCATCTCCGAAGGAGCTCCGTTCAAGTCGCTCGAGGTCGGTGTGACGCCCGCGACGCCCGCTGGCAACCCAGATTCGCTGCATACGGTCTCTCACAATGGACCGAACGCGCGGAACAACCCGGAGTTCGATCCGAGGACCGTCTTCAATCGCCTGTTCGGCGGGCTCGTCGCCGACAACGAAGCAGCGGACCGAGCAGCCAAGATGGCCCGGGTTCGCCGCAGCGTGCTCGACGCCGTCTTGCAGGACGGCGCAAGCCTCCAGCAGCGCTTGGGAAAGACGGATCGCGAACGCATCGAGCAGCACTTGGAGGCAATTCGCGCGATTGAGCGGCGCTTGGATGGAACGAAGGACAGCTGCGGCGAGCTTTCGGTCCCGACGACCGGGCGCGACACGTCGAGCGAGGCGCCGCCCGCGGTCAACACCGCGATGGCCGAGCTCACCGCGCTCGCCCTCGCCTGCGACATGACGCGCGTGGTGAGCTTCATGTTTTCACTGCCGGCGGCCCACGTTTACTACAGGCATTTGGGTGCCAACATGAACGCGGACTTCCACGACACCATTTGCCACACGGACGCGGGCGACAGCTCGAATCAGCCCCGGGTCAACACCGGCGTGCAGTACACGATGCGCTGTCTCGCGGAGCTCTTGGGCAAGCTGGCGAACACGCCTCACGGCGACTCGAACCTGCTCGACCAAACGCTGATTTACGTCACTTCGGACACGGCCTGGGGCAAGGTCCACGAACGCACGGAGTGGCCCGTCCTCTTGGCTGGCAAGGCCGGCGGCCGTCTGCGCGGGGACGAGCACCACAACTTCCGCGGTGAGAACTTGAGTAGAGCCTTGCTCACCGTGGCTCACATCATGGGCTCGGAGGCCTCCGAGCTCGGCGTCGACGGCGGACGCGTCACGGCGGCGCTGCCTGGCATTCAGGCCTAGTCTGGGCCAAGGCAGCCCCGCTTGCGCAAACGCTGGGCGCACCGCTCGGCGGTGATCACACCGGCGCACGCGCACCTACGTCCGTCAACGAACCACTCACCAAAGTGGCCGGGGCGTCGCGACGTGAGGTTGTGATGAGGCCCCCCTGCCCGCATGATATCCGTTCTGTCGCGCGAGAACGCGCGCGTGGGGAACGGTGAGGCACCTGCACAGCCAACTCAGGACGACGTCGCTCCGGTGGGGCGCGGCTCTATCGAGTCTCTTTCTCTTTTCGCTCGCTCAGCCCTCTTTGGCGCACGCAGCCGGCGAGGAAGCGAGCGGCGAGGCGGCGGGCTCCAAGTCGGAGGTGGCCAACGCAGAGCTGGCCAACGCAGAGCTGGCCCATCCCGAGCAAGCCAATACCGAAGCGCAGGCCAACACCACAGCGCAGGGAAACGACCCAGCGCAGGCCAACCCGCCGGAGCAGGCGAACGAGGCGACAGAAACCTCGGTTCGGCCCGCGCCTGCACCGGCGGGAGAAACGGCGCGCCCCGCCAAGACCGGGTTTCAGGCGGCCTTTCGTACGGGCGTCATGTTCCCCGGTGGCAGGGCCACCGGAAAAGCGGGAGACACTCTGGCTGCGCGCTACAGCTGGGCCGTTCCCTTCATGTTCGACGTCGGGTTCAAGCCGACCGAGCACCTGTTCTTCGGCACGTATTTCGGCCTCGCCTGGGGCGCCGAGGGCAGCTACGTGCCCATCGAAGGCGCGTGCCTGGACGACGACGACGACCTCGTGAACGACGTCTCTTGCAACAGCATCACGCTGCGTTGGGGGCTCGAGGCGCAGTACCACTTTTCGCCGGACCAACGCTGGAACCCGTGGGTCGGCTACGGTTTCGGCCTCGAAGCTACCGACCAGAGCATCGATGAACGCGGCAAGCGCCGTGAGTCCACGATCAGCCGGGGCGTCACCTTCGCGCAGCTCTCGGGCGGCGTGGACTTTCGCTCGGCGGTCGGATTGGGACCCTTCTTCGAGGCCAGCGTGGGGCGCTTCAATTCGAGCCGCACGGAAGTGAACGACGTGGAGACCTTCGACGGGGACATTCGAGATCGCGCTCTTCACTACTGGCTCACGCTCGGCCTCCGATTGGTGGTGCGCCCATGAGGTGCTCGCACTTGCCGCGCGCATTCGGCGCTGCCCTGCTGCTCGCGCTCGCTCCTGCGTGTTCGGACTCCGGGGGCGGCACCGAGGTGCGCTGCGTGTCATTGAGCGTCATCGATCCCAGCGGCGCAACGGTAGGCGTCGTCGCGCTGCGCGCACCCGTTCTGCTTGGCAGCATCGTGAAAAAGAGCGAACAGCTCGGCGAGCTGAACGTCACGCTCGAAGCCACGGTCGATGACGTCACCGTGCGGGTCGAAGCCGCTCGTGGCGTCACGCAAACCCTCACGCTGGACGCCGTCGAGGCCGGCGCCTTCGGCGAGGATGCGCCGCTCGTGGCCGAAGGACGCGGAGGGGCGCGCTACGAAATCTTGCTTGCGCCGAACTGCTCCTGAAGAAGCACCCAGCGAACGTCAGCGCTCCGCGGAACGACCGGCGCCCCACGCGCTCGCCTATCCCGCTACGAGCTCGATGAAGGGCGGACACGTCGCCAAGAGCTCGTGTGTGGCCATGCGCGGCGCATAGAGCACGAGCGCGCCACCCTGGCCGGCGCGCGCGGTATGCGTCGCCTTGCCGGGCATCAAAATGGTGTTTCTGAAGAGGAAATCCCCGGGCCCCAACTCTTCGGCGACCGCGCCGTCGTCCAGGGCGAGCTCCACCCAGCCCGCGCCGACGATGTACATGCCGTCCACGGCCTTACCCTTGTCGAGCAAGACCTCTCCCGGCCCGAAGCGACGGGTGGTGCACTTCTCCAGCACCATGGGGCGGAACATGTCGTCCAACCGGTCTCCCAGCGGACCCATGACGGCGCCAGCGAGCGCCTGAAAACGATCCGCGACGATCGCGAGCTCGTCCGCCACCCAAGGACAAGCAGCCGTGGCGGCGCCGAGCTGCGCCTCACTCCACAGCGCGACTCGGGTGCCGTCTTCCGCGCCCACCACGCGCAACGCCACGCCGTCCCCCAACGTACCGCGCGTGAACACGACCTCGCCGCGGCGCGCGCGCGCACACGACGAATCCGCAATGGCGGGCATGATGTCCACCGCGCCCGAAGTGACGAGCGCCACCGCGAACGCGCGCGCTTCTTCTCCGACCGAGAGCGTCAAGAGATCCGCCCCGCGAGCCAGCGCCCACTGTGAGTCCTCGGGTAGATCCGCCAAACCGCTCACTTCTTCGAGCGAGACACCGTCCACGCTGGCGGGAGCGCCCGGCGCTGCGCTCACGGGAGCAGCGCTGACGGGCCCCTCGGGGACCTCGAGCTCGGCAACGTCCGGCACGAGCGCAGAAGGCGCGAGCGGGAATGGCTCCGAGGGGGGCCCAGAAGGAGGAAAAGCCGATGTCGCCTGGGGCATGACCGGCGGTGGCGGCTCCGACGGCGGCCCCGTAAACCCGGGCGGCCCCGTGAAACTGGCCGACCCCGTGAACCCAGGCGGTTCGGTGTCGGGCGGAGCCGCCATTTGCGCGGTGGGCGGCTCCTCTTCGGCAAACTCGTCCTGACGGACGGTGCCCGCCTCGTCTGAAAACGGGCTTTCGAGCTCCTCGGTGGCGCCCAAGACGGCTCGATGATTGCCGTCCTCCAGTTGGCTCAGATCTCCGAGCCCCAGCTCGTCCAAGCTCGTTTCGCCGTACGCCACCTCGGGCGCGCTCACGCGATCCCCGAACGACGCGTCGTCCTCGTACGTGTCCTCCGAGGAATCTTGCTCGGTGAAGAGCGGCTCACGCGGCGTGACCACCTCCGGGAAAACATCCGCGAGGCCGCGGTGGTCCCGCCGCTCGAGCTCCCCTAGCTCGGCGCTCTCCGTGTGCAGCGGCAAAGCCGCGGCTTCCTCTTCGACTTCCTCGAACTCGATGTCGTCCTCGAGCAGCTCGTCGATCTCGTCGACTTCGTCGACTTCCTCGGAGTCGTCGAGCACCACCTCCACGTCGAGGCTCTGCTGAGGCGCGCGCGGCGGCGGCAAAGCTGCCGCTCCCGGTCGAGGCGGCGGCGGCGCGACGGCCTTGGGCGGCGACGTCGGTGCGCTCGCCAAGAGCGCCGTCGCCGCATGACGCAACTCCGCAGCGCGCTCCCACTGGCTCACTTCTTCTGCCGTTTCCGCAGCGCGCCGCACCCAGGCCACCGCGTCCTCGTGCGAGCCGCGGTTCCACTGCGCGGAGGCCGCGCGGAGAGCCCACGCCACGTCCTCGTGATCGTCGTCGAGCGGTGGAGGAATGGTGGGACGCGATGGATTCATGAAGTGCCCTCGGAGCCTGGCTCCGGGCTCGGATCTCGAGAAAACACGGGCATCATAGTCGAACGGAGCAGAGGCCCAACAGCGCCGCGCCCGGGGCGGCCCCGAGCGCCCGGTTCAGGCTTCCCCGAGCGCCAAACGAGCCTGCACGGGCAGGTCCTCGGCGCGCAAATTCAGCTCCGAGACGATGCGCGAAAGCAGCAAGCGCTCGGACCCGGTCAGCACGTCGTCGGCGATGACCTCACCCCATTTGTCGTGCAAGAACTTGCGGAAGGCGAGCGCCACCGTGTCCGCGTCGAGCGTGGCCCCGAGGGCCGCGAGCGCCTGGCGCTCCCCCACTTCGACGACGCCGTCCTCGAAGATGCTATCGAGCAGCACTAGGAGCTTTTCCTTGGGATCCACCATGCCTCCGCAGACACGGTTTCTAGCGCATCACGGCGGCGGCAGGAACACCTCGCGGTCCCGGGCTCCATTGGCTGGACCGACGTAACCGCGTCGCTCCATCATTTCGACGATCTTGGCAGCGCGGTTGTAGCCGACCGTCATTTTGCGCTGCAGCCACGACGTGGAGCAGCGCTGCGTCTCCGCGACGATCCGCACGGCCTCTTCGAAGCGCGAGTCGCCCTTCTCCTCGGGCACGTCTTCGTCCTCGGCCTCCGCCTCGGCCAAGATGCGCTCGTCGTAGTGAGGCGCACCTTGGGCGCGGAGGTGGTCCGTGAGGGCGCTCACCTCCTCCTCGCTGACGAACGGGCACTGCACGCGCAACGTGTCGGTGGCGCCGTTCAGCTTCACCAGCATGTCGCCGCGCCCCAGCAGGACCTCGGCGCCCTGCTCGTCCAAAATGGTGCGGCTGTCCACCCGCTGAGCCACGCGGAACGCGACGCGCGAGGGGAAATTGGCCTTGATCATGCCGGTAATGACATCGACGCTGGGGCGCTGAGTCGCCAAGACGACGTGCATGCCGGCGGCGCGGGCCTTCTGCGCGAGGCGGGCGACGCTCGTCTCCACCTCCTTGCCCTGCTGCATCATGAGGTCGGCGAACTCGTCGACCACACACACGATGTAGGGCAAGGCGTCCGGCAACTGCTTGCCGTCGTTGCCGCACTTGGAGAGCGGCAGCTCGCACGGCTCGCCGTCCGCGTCGAAAGCTTGCACCATCTTCACCTTGGGCGGCGGCAGCTCACCCGCGCGCACGCGCTCCACCCAACGGTTGTAGGTAACGATGTTCTTCGTGCCGGCGTCGGCGAAGAGCTGATACCTCCGCTCCATTTCGTCGACGGCCCAGCGCAGCGCCGTGGCGGCTTGCTTCATGTCCGTCACGACCGGCAAGAGCAGGTGCGGAATACCATCGAACGGCGCGAGCTCGACCACCTTGGGATCGATCATCAGGAGGCGCAGCTCCGCCGGCGTGCGGCTGAAGAGCAAGCTCGACAGCATCACGTTGAGTCCCACGCTTTTGCCGGCGCCGGTGGCGCCGGCCACGATGACGTGCGGCATGGACGCGAGGTCCGCGTAGAACGGCGCGCCGACGATGTCGCGGCCGAGCACGACGGGCAGCGGCGCCTTCTTGCCGAGCTTCTGAAAGCGCTCGTCCTCCACGAGCTCGCGCAGGTTCACCGGTTGCCGCTCGTCGTTGGGCAGCTCGAAGCCGATGCGGCTCTTGCCCGGGATGGGCGCGATGATGCGCACCTTGCGCGAGAGGCCGAGCGCCAAGTCGTCGGCGAGTCCCGCCACCTTGCTCACCTTGGTGCCGGCGGCTGGCGCAAACTCGTACGTCGTCACCGTGGGCCCAGGGTGGATCTCCTCGACCTTTCCGACGACGCCGTAGTCCGCGAGCGTGGACTCGAGGCGCCCCGCGTGCCCCAAGAGCACGTTGCGATCGACCGCACGTTGCCCGGCCTGCGGCGGCTCCAGGATTTTCGTGGAAGGCAGCTCGAAGTCGTTCGTCGTGCGAGCCACGCCGTTTGGCGCAACGCGCTTCACTTGCTGCGCCGGCTTCGTGTCCACGATGCGTGGCTCCTCTTCGAGCGGCTCTGCTGCTGCGGCGCGCGCCGCGGGCGCGGCAGCGACCGGCGCGGCAGCGGCCGGCGCTTCGTCGTCCTCCGCGGCGAAGGCGTCCGGCGCGGAATCGTCCGCAAAGGACGCGGTCTCGGAGGTGTGTCCTTCTTCCGCGTCTTCGCTCGAGCCGTCGTCGAAGTCGTCTTCGTCAGCGCCCGTGACACCGGCGATCAAGCCGTCGTACTCGTCGTCGACTTCCTCCGCCTCGGCGCGCCGAGACGTGACGCCCGTCGCCTTGCCGTGCACGACCTGTGCGACGCGCAGGGCGGAAGGCGGCTCGGACTCGACGCGCGCTGCGCCCTCCAAGCTGGAAAAGCCGACGAGGCGCGCTGCGCGCGCCGAACGGAGCGATTCACTGATGGCGAGCGGTGGCGTGCCGGTCTCTTCGAGCGGGATCCAGCCGCCGTCGTCTTCGAGCTGCAGAATGATGGCGGCGTCGCCCGAGGGAGCCTCGATGCGCGGCTCACGCGCCTCGGCGTCCGCACGTTCGCGCCGCACGCGCCACGCCTCGGCCCAAGCCATCCCCAAACGAGAGCCCAGCGCGGCGAGACGTTCGCCTGCGACGCGCATCCAAGCGCTGACGCGAGCGCACCATTCGATGAACGAAAAGCTGCTGCGGCCGATCAAGATCAGGCCAATCCCGGTGACTCCCACCAAAAATGAGCCCAACGTCGAAAAGAGGGCCCGCATCATCTCGCCGAAGAAGAGCCCCACGTTGCCCCCCGGCAAACCCGCGCCGAACACGCGCGCCTCCGGCGCCGCCACTTGCAGGAGCGCCGCCACGATGATGGCGACGAGCAGATCTCCGGCCAAACGAAGCCCGAAGGCTGCCGGAAGCTCCCGCCCGCGGAGGAGCGGCAACCCGACCCAAACCAACCCGAGCGGCGCCAGCCACGCAGCGCACCCAAAGCCCTGAATCAGCACGCCCGCCAGCGAGCCCCCCACCGACCCCATCCAATCGGCGCCGTGCAGGCTGGGGTCGTCTGGGTCGAACTTGGCCGTCGCGAGGGCAAGCACCAAGAATGCCGCCGCGGCGAACAAGAGAAGCGAAGCCGCCTCCAAACCGCGACGCCCCATGCCGGGCGCTACCGGCAGGGAGGGAGTCGTCGTCAGGCTGCGGGGAACGAAGGGTCGTGCTCCCATGTGCTCTTTACACCTACATCAGACCACTCATCTCGTCCAAGAAAAGAGTGACCTTCGTGGTCTCGCACGACTCACTTCGACGAGCGCTTCATGAAGTGCGCACACCGCCACGCGCGCCGCGCGACGGAGATGGGTTCGTGAGGTGCGGGCCCGCACTCGCGAGATCGCGGACGCGCGCCCCGGCTCAGAGGCGCGAGAGCGAGGCGAAAGACGGCTCGGCGTGTATTATCGTGGTGGTTCCGCCCCGCCGTGGGCAGCAAGGTACTCGAGCCCGAGCACTTGGATGGGCCCCCCGGGGGGCGCTGGTAGCGGATGAAGATGCGAAGCTCCGACAAGCGACAGGCAAGTCCGACGAAACACATCGTGCATGGACGTGGAGGCTTCGCGGCGCTCCTCGTGACGGCGGCGCTGGGCACGGCGTTCGCTTCCGGCTGTCGCGTCACGGAAGACGACATTCAGCGTTGGGGCAGCCGTGCTCAAGGGCCGCGCCGCCTGGTCGCCGTGCTCACTCATGACAAGTACTCGACTCCGCTGCGGGTCGAGGCGGCCATGACGCTCGTCCACATGAAGCCGCGCGGTGGTCGCCAGATCGGGCTCCAAGGCAACGACGAGTTCACCGGGCTCACGGACGCCCTCGCGGACCTGCCGCCCGAGAGCCGCGCCAAGGTGGTCGAGGGCATGGTGCCGCGCCTCGAGGCCGAGCTCCTGAAGGTGCCTGCCGCGGGCCAACCGGACGAAAGCTTTCAAGCCAAGGACGCCGTCTACGCGCTCCTCACACAACAAAACGGCTCTCTCGTGACGGACGCCGCCCTCCGCGCGCGTTTGCTCAACGCGCTCACCAAGTGGTCCAACACGAACTTCGCCGCCCGACTCGACGACACGTCGCAGCTGTACGGCATGGAGCAAGTTCTGCGGCTCCTCAAGCACGACGGCGTACGCGGCCTCACCTCGGAAATTCAGCCGGGCTCCAAGAAAATCGACACCGTCGCCAAGCTCATCGACGAGCTGGGAGACGCCAAGACGAAAGCGGACGCCAGCG
>JAEYVE010000187.1 GCA_023432025.1 Pseudomonadota bacterium | reverse complement strand
CGTGGGGGCTCGTCGTTCGGCTCCGTGGGTTCGTCTGCGGGAGCGTCTCGTGGGGGCTCGTCGTTCGGCTCCGTGGGTGCGACGGGTGCGGCCGTGGTCTCTTGCGCGGGCTGCGCCGCTAGATGCGAACGACGTCGCCACAGCGCGACGAGGAGGATGCTCGCCGCGGCCAGCAGCGACACGCCGGCGATGACCAGTGCTGCCAGGTGGCGCGTGCGGCTCGCCAGCACCGGCTTGCCCCCCGCGGCCGCGCTGCCGAGCGTTTGCTCCGCCAAGTGGTTGCTCGGATCGAGCGCGAGCGCTTCGTTCAAGAGCCCCTGATCCGCCAGCCCTTCCGCGAGGAGCGCGCGTGCGGCCAGCGTGCGACTCAGGCTCTGGATGACGCGCCGCTCTTTGTCGTCGCCGGAAACGCGCTCGGCGCGGCGCAGCGCGGACAGCGCAGCTTCGGGCTTTTCGTCGAGCACTCGGCGCGCGTAGTCGAGGTAGCCGCGCGCCATTTCGTCGCGCCGTTCGAACATGGGATTGAAGGCGAGCACGCGGTCGAACTTCGCGCGCATCTCGTCGAGGTTCCCCTGCTTCTGCGCGGCGACTCCTGCGTCGAAGAGTTGGTACTCTTTGGCCTGACGCAGCCGGTCGAACTCGGTGAAGAGCTCGCGCGCGGTGCGCTGCCACGTCCAAGCTCGCGGCGGCAGCTTTCCCACCGTGTTTTCGTAAGCGTCCCGGAGCTGCCAGGTGCCCACGTCGCCCAAGAGCACGACCGCTTGGCGTGCGGCGTTGCGGATTTGCGCGCGCTCGCTTTGCGCGAAGCTGATGATGAGGCGCGCCGAGTCGGGGTCGCGAATGCGCCCGAACGCGAGCAGCACGTCGGCGAGCGCCTCTTGGTCTTCCGTTTGAACGGCCTCGCTGGGGATGGACTTGCCGGCGAGGTCGAGCTGCCGTTCTGCCCACTGCGCGATTTTTTGCGCGGGGTGACGGCGCGTTTCGATCAGGGCTCCGAGCGCGCGATCCCCCAGCGCGGCGAGCTGCCTTTGGGTATCGATGCGCAAGAACTCACCGAAGCGCACGTAGACGCGCACGATGCCGCGCGTGGCAGGCGTGCTGCCGATTTGGCCCAGCATGCGGCTGATGGCGAGCACGCGCACCAGGTTCTGCCACGCTTCCTTTTTGGGGGAGGCGTGTTCGAGCGCGAGGAGAAGGTAGTCCGGGGACTCTGCGCCTTTTCTGGTGCTCTCCTCGTTGTCGCGCGCCTTCTTTCGAATGGCAGCGAGCTCTGCCTTCATCGCTTCTTTGTCCGAGCGCTCTGCGATGGCATCCAGGCGGAAAACGAGCGCAGAAACCCACTGCGGCTTCACCTCCAAGAGCTCCTGCGCCGCCTTCTCGCGCTCGGTCGCATCACTCGAGACGAGGCGGTCCAAGAGCGCGGTGAGCGCCTTCATGTCCGCGGGACGTGGGTCGGGCGGGGCGAGCGGCGGAGGGTCGGGCAGCTCCGTGAGTGGCACGTCGACCGAGCGCGGCGCCGCGACGGCGTCGAGCGCTGACGTGGTGTCGGGCGAGGTGTTTTCCGTGCCGGTCTCGGTCGAAGGGGCGTTCGACGCGGCTTCTTTTGCGTCTGGGCCTTCCGGCGCCGCTCGAACGGGCCACGCCGGAGCCAGGAGCGAAAGCGCGGCGGTGAGGGCGACCCCGGAGCGAAGGGACGAGCGTGGGCCCGTCGTCCGCCGGCAGGCGCGCTCAGTCGATGATGCGAAAATCTGCGAACTCACCGGTATAGCCACGCCAGCGGGTATCGACGCGATCGACGCGAGCAGCGCTGGGGCCTTTTTGTGCCCAACCGAACAGCTCGCGGATGGAGAGCTCTTCGCCCTCGGCCAGAATTTCGACGGAGCCATCGGGGCGGTTTCGAACCCACCCGCACAAACCCAGGCGCCGGGCCTCTCGCTGAGTCGAGGCTCGAAAATAGACGCCCTGCACGCGCCCGCGGACGAACAGCTGGAGCTGCTTCAAGGCCATGGCCCCAGCGTGTTACCGGACGCCTCCCTTCGCGGCAACTGCCGTCGTTTGCTGCGGGAGCGGCCGGGTTTTCTCGAACAGGGGTGGGTTTTCGTGGTGTTTTTTCCGGGCCCTGCCGTTCTGGGACGCGACGCAGGCGTTCGGGGGGCGCCCCGCTCCCGCGGGGTGGGTAGACCCCCTCTCCGTCCGTGTGCTCGAATGTTCCCTGGTGGCCCTCGACGCAGACGTGCCTTCCGCCAAGCTCTCGCGGCGACAGCTCGAGAAGGCGCTCGAGCACGAGGCGCGCATCGCAGAGACGTTGCGTGAAATCGGCCAGGCGCTGGGGGCGGCTCTCTCGCTTCCCGAGCTCCTCGAGTTGATTCTGGGCCGGCTCCGGGAGCTGGTCGCCGCAGATCGGGCGAGTCTGTACCTGGTCGAAGAAGCGAGCCAGGAGCTTCGGAGTGAGGTCACGAGCGGTGGCGTGGTCCACCCGCCGGTCGTGCGAATCGGACAAGGCGTCGCCGGCTCCGTCGCTCGCAGCGGCCGCCCCCTGCGCATTGACGACGCCGAAACCGATCCTCGCTTCGACCGCGCGTGGGACGAGGCGATGGGCTTCGAAACGCGCGGCGTATTGGCGGCCCCGCTGAAGAACAAGCTGGGCCGCGTCATCGGCGTGCTCCAAGTACACAACCGACGGACCCGCGCGCCCTTCAGCGACGAAGACGAGGCCATCTTGAGCGCGGTGAGCACGCAGGCCGCCGTGGCCATCGACAACTCGCGGCTGCTCGGCTCACTCATCAGAAACAACCGTCAGCTCTCGGCGACGAAGGACCAGCTCGAGCGACGCGTGCGCGACCTCGAGCTCATGTTCGAGCTGGAGCACGCCACGGCTCACGCCACTTCGCGCGAGGCGCTGGCGGCCTCGGTGCTCGGTCAGCTGGCGAGCGCCTGCGACGCGCGAGGCGCCGCGCTGCTCTTGCGTGACGAAGAGACGGGGCTTTATGCGGTGTACGCGCGCGATCGCGAGCGCGCCGCGCTCGTGACGCGCGCAGTGCGCGCGGGCGAGGGAGTCCTGGCGGCCGTGCTCGCCGACAACGCGCGGGCAGAGCGTGGCGCCGGCGAGGTTCCGAGCTGGCGCGAGGTGGGGCTGCCGTTTCCGGTGGAGAGCTTCATCGCCGAACCGCTCGAGGGCGGGGAGGGCCCGCTCGGAGCGCTCGGGCTCTTCAACAAAGAGAGCGGCCGCTTCACCGAGGAGGACGTCTCGCTCTTGCGGCTGGTGGGGGCCAACGTGGCCACCGCGGTGCGCCTTCACGACACCAGCCGCGCGCGTGAGCGAGAAGAGCGGCTCTCCAGCATCGGTCGGCTTCTGTCTCAGGTCATCCACGACTTCAAATCGCCCATGACGGTCATCAGCGGCTACGTGCAGCTGATGGAGGAGTCGAACGATCCTGCCGAGCGTCGTCGCTACTCGGAGGAAATTCTCCGTCAGTTCGACGCCGTCGCGTCCATGCAGCGCGAGGTGCTCGCGTTCGCTCGCGGCGAGAGCGACGTGTTCGTGCGGCGAGTGTACGTGGACCGCTTCTTCGAAGATTTGCGGCGGCAGCTGGACCAGGAGCTCAAGGGACGCGGCGTCGAGCTCTTGGTCGATCTTCAGCCGAAGCTGGTGGCCCGCTTCGACAGCGAGCGTGTGACTCGTGCGCTCGTGAACCTCGCGCGCAACGCGGTGGAGGCGCTCGAGAGCGGGGCCTCGAAAGAGCGCCCCCCACGGCTGACCGTCGGCGCTCGGCGCGACGGCGACGATCTCGTTTTTTTCGTGGCGGACAACGGCCCGGGCCTCCCGGAGGCCGTACGTGCGCGGCTGTTCCAGTCGTTCGTCACCTCCGGGAAAGAAGGGGGCACCGGGCTCGGCCTGGCGATTGTGCGGCGAATCGCGCTCGAGCACGGTGGCGACGTTTCCGTGAGCTCCGTGCCGGGTGATACTCGCTTCGAGCTTCGTTTGCCTCAGAAGGCGAACAAGGCCGACGGCAAGGCCGCCGTCTCTTCCGCCACGCCGGCGCGGCCGGGCAAACACGAAAGCAAGCACTGAGCCGCGAGCGGCTTTGGGTCTCCGCGTGCGACCGGCTTCTGGAAGGTGCAAGAAAAGTAGGTCATGGGCAGGTTCGACGAAGAGCTCCCGGTCAAGCAGGTCCGTCTGGCGGTGGCGACCACGCGGCGCGCCGAGCTCGAAACGTGTGCGTTTTGTCCTCGTCTGTGTCGCGCGGCTTGCCCCGTTTCGAACGCGGAGCCGCGCGAGGCTCTGACGCCATTCGGCAAAATGACGTCCCTCCTCGCGCGTGCTCGCGAGGACAAAAGCCTTCTGCCGTACGCTTGCACCGCTTGCGGCGCCTGCACGACCGCCTGCCGCCACGAAAACCCCGTCGCCGAGGTGCTCGTGGAGGGGCGCGCCGCGCTCGCGGACGTGGGGCTCGGCCCGAGCGCCGCCGAGCGTGTTGCGCGCGAGCACCCGAGCCGCGTGCTTCGACTCGGCGCGCGCGCAGCGTCGCTCGCGGAAGACGCGGCTGTGCGTTCCGACGCGACCACGGCGCTCCTCTTGGGCTGCTCCGTGCTGAGCGGTCCGCTGGAGAGCGCCGAGCGCCTGCTTCGCGTCGCGTCACGGGTCGCCGGTGAGCCGGTGCGCCTCCTCACGGAGTGCTGCGGCGTCGTGCCCATGCTGGCTGGGGATCCGAGCGGAGCCGAACGAGCGCGGGAACGATTGTCGCGAGAGCTCCGCGGCGTCCGTCGTTTGGTCGTTGCAGATCCGGGGTGCTTGCGCGGCGTCTTGCCCGACGGTGAGCCGCTGCCGCATTCGCCCGAGCCGCTCTCGCTCTTCGCGTGGGCGGCGAGCAACACGTCGCGCCTCACGCGCGTGGCCGCGCCGGGCGCGCGCTATGGCCTTCAAATGCCGTGCTGGGCGCGCGGCACGGCGGCGGAGCCGGCGGCGCTCGTTTTGCTGGAGCGCCTCGTCGGTGGGTTCGTCACGGTCGCGGCCGGCTGCAGCGGCGGAGGTGGTCTCCTGCCCGTGACGTACCCCGAAGTTTCCGCGGCCATCGCGCGGCGGCGCCTCGACGAGCTTGCCTTCGAGGGAGTGTCACACGTCGTCACGGCGTGTGCGGCGAGCGCGCGTCGCTTCCGGACCGCGGCCCCCGAGGGGGCCCCCGAGGTCGTCGACCTTGGCACGCTCTTGTGGGAAGGCCTCGGTAAGCCGTGAGCCAGCTCGAAGCGGGAGGACCCCCGGGTCCGAGCAGCGTGGATACCACGCGCCGCCGCACGGTCGCCGCGCGCATCCTCGCTTCGTACGTCGCCATCTTGTTGGTGTTCGTCGTCGCGGCGGGGTGGAGCTTGTGGGCGCAGCGAAGCTCGGCGCGGGAGGCGGAGCTCTTGCGCAGCGGTTACCTGCCCTTGTCGCTCTCGCTGCGCGACCTCGTCGCCAATCAGGACACCTGGAACACCCAGCTGAACCACGTCACGACCGCGGGGAATCCGGCGGACAAGCGCATCTGGTTCGACACCGCGCGCTCCGTCGGACGCCCCAAAAAGCTCGACGAAACGCGCGCCCGCATCCACGGCGCGTTCGATCACGGCGACCTGCATACCGCCGCCATCGGAGCGGAGCTCTTGGCCGAAATGTCGCGCATCGAGCGCTTCTTGCGCGAGGACGACCGCTTGGTGGTGCGCCTCTTCGAGGCGCTCGCGCAGGGGCAACACGCGCGAGCCGAGGAGCTTCGAGACGAGCTGGTCACGCGCGGCTCGCGCGCCAAGCGCACGCTCAGCACGCTGGAGCGGCGCGTGCAGCATCACGTCGATCTCCTGCTCGACCAGGCGCGCGAGCGAGAGCGCATGGCGCTCGGCATCCTGGTGGCGCTCGCGGTGCTGACGCTCTTGGTCGGGCTCTTGATGTTGCTCTACGCCCGGCGCGTGCTCCGGCCGCTGCGCGCGGTCACCGAGCGCGCGCAGGCGGTGGCGCGCGGTGACCTTTCGGCGCGAGCGCCGCTCGCTTCTCGCGACGAGCTGGGTGAGCTTTCGGCTACGTTCGAGGGCATGGTCACCGCCATCGCGCGGGCGAACGAACAGCTTCGCGCGGGCGAGCAGCTGGCGACCATCGGCAAGATGGCGGCGCACGTCACCCACGAAATTCGCAATCCGCTGTCGTCCATCGCGCTCAACCTCGAGCTGCTCGAGGAGGAAATCCCGAGCCACGAGGCCGAGAGCCGCTCGCTTGTGCGCGCCATCGGGCGCGAGGTGGAGCGCCTGTCGGCGCTGAGCGGCCAGTACCTGTCCATGGCCAAGAGTCAGCCGCCTCGCTTGGAGTTGGAGTCGGTCGACGATGTGGTGGTAGAGGCGTGCGAGTTCATGCGCGCAGACTTGGCGCGGCACGGCGTCGCCCTCCACATCGACGTGCCCGAGGTGACGACCTCGGCGCGCGTCGACGAAGCGCAGCTCAAGCAAGCGCTGTTCAACCTCGTGCGAAACGCGCGCGAGGCCATGCAAGGCGGCGGGTCCGTGCGTGTCTCCGTCGAGCCCGCTCTGGAGCTGGTGCGCATCGTGGTTGAAGACGAAGGTCCGGGCATCGAGGCGGAGGCGGCCGAGCGCCTCTTCGATCCGTTCTTCACGACCAAGGGCCACGGAACGGGCCTCGGGCTCTCGGTGACGCGACAGATCGTTTTGGCCCACGGCGGCTCGATTCGTCACGAAGCGCGCGCAGAAGGCGGTTCACGTTTCGTGATCGCGCTGCCGTTGGTGTCTCGGGACGAGACGACACAGGAAAGTCCTCCACGAGTGAGCGACGTGACGCTCGCCGGTCCGGCGCCGCTCGGCCCGAGCGACGTGGACGAGGTCCGTTGAAGTCCTTCTTCGGCGCGTGAGCGCTCTTGGTGGGACAGTGTGCTCCGGGCGCCGCTTCGGTCTGCCGCTCTCTCGAGGTGCGGAGCCCTCCTTCAGGGCTTTGCGGGCGCGCGGAGGAAAGACGGATGGGCAAGAGCTGCGGCACGAAAACCCTGGGACTGGGCGCGACGCGTCGGGGACGAAGAGCGCTGCTTCGTACGCTCGCGGTCCCGCTGACGCTCGCGCTCGCGGGCTGCCAAATGCAGGCCCACGTCGCGGAAGTGCACGGTCACCCTGCCACGCTCGCCACGGGCGCGAGCGCGTCCGTCGAGCAAACGCGTAGCGCAATCCTGCGCGCCGCCAACGAGCGCGGCTACGTGGTCGAGTCGGACGACGGTAGGACCATCTATGCGCGCGTTTCGTCGGGCCCCATTTGGGCCCTGATGCGCATCGACTACGCGGCGGGTCTGTACTCCATCACCCACGCGGGTTCGTCACCCGAGCTGCGGTACGACTACGAGCGAGGTACGGTGCATCGCCGTTACAACCGCTGGCTCGATCGACTGCACGCGTCCATCGAGCGCGAGCTTTCGCGGCCGAGCGCGGTGCCGCCGCCGCCGGAAATGGTCACCACGTTGCCTCCTTTGCAGGGTAGCGTGCGGCCCACGGCGGTCGCCGAGCTGCCGCCCGTGGCCCCGAGCGCTGCGCCCGCTACCGCGCCCGTCGCCAGCGCTGCGCCGCCAGTCGCCGCGCCGTCGCCGAGCCCGACGACCATCGCGGCTGCGCCTTCGGACGCGCGCAGCGCCACGCCGAGCGGTTGGATTTCCGGAGCACCTGCGGAAGCGGCGCCGCCAGCGGCGC
>JAEYVE010000124.1 GCA_023432025.1 Pseudomonadota bacterium | reverse complement strand
CGAGTCGTCGCGTCTCTTGAACAGGAAACATCTGCTCCACACGCAGCGCTTCTACGAGCGTCACGGCGGCAAGACGATCATCTTGGCGCGCTTCATTCCGATCGTGCGCACGTTCGCGCCGTTCGTCGCCGGCATCGGCAAGATGAGCTACGCGCGCTTCGCCATGTTCAACGTCACCGGCGCGCTCGCCTGGGTGATCGGCTTTTTGGGCCTCGGCTACGCCTTCGGCAACATGCCCGTCGTCAAGAAGCAGTTTCACTACGTGATCTTGGGCATCATCGTGGTGTCGGTGCTGCCCGCCGTCATCGAGTTCCTCCGTGCTCGCCGTGAAGCTCGCTCGGTGGATCCCGTCGGCTGAATCCGCGCTGGGCGTCTCCCGCGCCGACGAAGGTTCACGGTAACATCCGGGCCTCATGTCGAAAGGCTCGGGCGGCGCCCTTGGCTTCAGCTCCAACCTGGCGGAGGCGCGGGCGGGCCTCGCCGGCAGCATGCGGGTGCGTCTTCTTGGCGTCGCGCTCGTCCAAGCCGCCATCTGGGCGTCTCACGCGCTCTTTTACGAAGATCTCATCTTCCCGAGCCGTGAGTACGCCCTGCCCTACCGGGCCGCCCAGCTCGCTCAGTGCCTCGGCCTGCTTTGGCTCGCCTCGGGCAAGCGCAACGCGCGCACCCTCGACTGGGGCGCAGCGCTGCTTTTCGCTGCCATCTTGCCGATTCACGGCCTGGCCATGCAGGTGGTGCACGAGGCGAGCTTCGTTCCGTTCCTCCTGACCATGGAGTGGGGCCAGGGGCTCATCGCGCTGGCCGCGCTCTTGTCGTATCGGCCAGCGTTGTTCTTGTTCGGCACCGCGTGGCTGGTGGGGGTGGCGACGGTCACCTTGCGTCCCGGCTTCGATCCCGATCTGTCGGACCACGTGGTCTTGCTCCTGATCTACGCGGTCGTTGCGGCCTCCATTCGCGCGCAAGATCGCCTCCGGGTGAGCGAGCTCGTCGCGCGACGTGCTCTGGAGGAGGCGCGCCGTCACCGTGCGCTCGACGAGCAACGAGAGGAGTTTCTGGGGGAGCTTCACGACGGCGTCAGCGCGGCCCTCTCGCGCGCCGCGCTCTTGCTGGACTCCACCGAGCGCGTCCCGAGCGAGAGTCGGCGGAGACAGATCCTGGAGAAGGCGCGCGTCGCCGTGCTCGACGCCCTCGCCGAGGCTCGCGCGCTGCTCACCTTGCGTGAGCAGCCGACGGTGGACGCGTCTTGGACGGCGTTTTGCGTGGAGCGCGCCCTCCGCGAAGCGGCGCAGGGCTTCGACGTCGAAGTCTCGCTCTCCACGCACGTCGAAGGCGCCAATATCCCGCTGTCGGCAGCGGTCCACCACGCGCTCTGCCGCCTGGCGAGCGAGGCTACGACCAACGCGCTCAAGCACTCCGCCGCTCCCGCCCTTCTTGGCGAGCTCGAAGTCACGCCCGAGCAGGTGCGCTTTCTGCTCCGCAATTCCCTCCCCGAAGGCACCTCCGAGCCGCGAAGCTCCGAGGCGCGGAGGGGGGCTGGTTTCGGAATGCACGCCGCACGCCGTCGACTTTCGCGGCTCGGCGGCGCGCTCTCCGCTGGCCCCACGGGTGACGGGTACTGGGTCTTGAAAGCCCATTTGCCGCTTCATGGTGGCCCTCACGGAGCGCTCACCGAAGCGGCCTGAAGGTGCGGTCGCCGCCCAGAGCCACCCACTCCCACACTACGGGCTCAGGGCTCTCGACCCAAAAGGCCGAGCTGGAGGGCGTGCAAAACGGCCTCCGTCCGCGTCTCCACGAGCAGCTTGGAGTAAATGCTCCGCACGTGGGTACGCAGCGTATTCACGGAAACTCCCAGAGCCACGGCCGCGTCCGCGTACGACTTGCCGTTGGCGAAGGCGCGCAGCACCTCCAGCTCTCGCTCGGTGAGCGCGGGGACCGTTCCGTTCGGAGCGCGCACGGGCTCGGGCAACGAACGCAGGAGACCCAAGACGTGTCGCGCGACTTCCGGCGACATGGGCGCGCCGCCGGCCAGCGCGTCATCGATGGCGGGAAGAAGGCGCTGCCCGACGTGCTCCTTCAGTAGATACCCGCGAGCTCCCGCCTGAAAAGCCGCCAGAATGCGCGCGCTAGCTCGGCTCACGGTGAGCACGACGAGGGGCATTTCCGGCCTTCGTTGCGAAAGCTCCCGCACCACGTCCACGCCGTCTCCGTCCGGGAGCCCCAGATCGACGCATGCCGCGTCGAAGGTGCCCGGAGCTGCCAGAGCCTCCGCCTTGGTCCTCGCCAAGGTGAGCTCGACACCTTCGTCGACGACCAGAAGCAAGGCCTCCACGAAGGCGTCGTCGTCTTCGACCAGCAGGATGCGCCGGGGGGTTCCGTCGGGGCTCGCGGCCACGAGGCGACATTAGGGCGCCCGCCGCTGACGAGCAACGCGCACCCGAACGCGCGACTCACAAAGAACGTAGTGCGGGAGCACCGCACGGCGACGAGGTACGACACCCCAGAACGCCCGTGCTCGAGCGACTCACGGCTCGGGTGCGTGGACAAGCTCCGCGCGTCCCTTATTCTTCGGCTCGACTTGAGTGGCTCGCTTCCCGATAGGCACGTTCATCGCCCTCCTCGCGGCGCGTCACGCCGACGCCGCGGAGCCCGCCGACCCGGCGTGGACTGCCTCACCGAGCTCGACGACTGCCACGACGGCGAACTCTGCCACGACGGTCAACTCTGCCACGGCGGTCAACTCTGCCACGACGGCCAGCGTAACCGCGACGACCAGTCCGCCCATGGCCAGCGGAGCGAAGGCGGAGCCGCCCCCCTCGACCAACGAGGTCATCGTGTCCGGGCGACGCAGCTCGTCCTTCTCCGAGCGTACGCAACTCACCGGATCACGGGCGTCGCGTTCGGTGGACGACGTGCCGCAAGCGATGACGGTTTTGCCCGAGGCCCTTCTGGACGCCATCGGTGCGCGGCGCGTTGAAGACGCCATGATGCTGGTGCCCGGCGTGCAGCTCGGCGCGGGGTTTGGCGGCACCTGGGACGACTACTTCGTGCGCGGCTCGCGTGTTTGGAGCGGCACCCTGTACCGCAACGGGTATCTCGGCGGCTACTCGGGCATTTCCGCGGCCGACAGCGTCAACGTCGAGCGCGTCGAGGTGCTGCGTGGCCCGGCAGCTGCGCTGTACGGTCCCGGACTTCCGGGCGGCACCATCAACGTCATCACCAAGCGCCCCGAACGCACCGACAAGACCGAGGTGGGCCTGGGCGTGGGCAGCTTCGGCAGCCAGCGCGTGACGCTCGACGCGACCGGTCCGTTGTCCTCACGCGTTGCCTACCGTTTCGCGGGCAGTTTCGACACGACCGAAGGCTTTCGTGACCACAACTCCGCCGAGCGACTGGTCCTCAATCCTTCGTTCGTTCATCAGCTGACGAGCCGCACGCGTTGGCTCGTAGAGTCACAGATATTTCGCGTGCGCTACCGGCCCGACCCTTCGGGCGTGCCTCTATTGAACGGCGACTTTCGCACGCTTCCCGTCCAGCGTTCGCTCGTCGAGCCGAACACCCCGTGGACCACGTTCGACGGAGCGCTGCTGCGCAGCGAGCTCTCGCACGACGTGAGTCGCCACGCGAAAGTTCGCTTCGGCGTGCAGCGCCAACAGGCCCTACAAGACGAGCGCGCCTGGTTTCCTCTAGGACTCCGCGAAGACGGACGAACCCTCGACCGCATTGCCACCCACACGCGGCTCAAGAGCGAGGACATCGCGGCGCAAGCCGGACTCGAGCTCCGCTCCGATTTCGCCAACGTGAAGCACGACGCAGTGTTCGGCATCGACGCGCGTTACGAACGAGTCGACTACACGCTGGCCACCTCGGGCACGGAGCCCTACCCCATCGACGTATACGATCCCATGCACGGCAAGGCCCCCCGAGTGACCGCGAGCGCGGGCCCCGAAAGTCGCTGGGCGTACGGCGACGTGGGCCTGTACGGAAGTGACGTCATCGAGCCTCACCCGCTCGTGAAAATCGTGCTCGGGGGCCGCGTGGATTTGTACCGCCAAACGAGCCGAACCCCCTCGCTCGACCAAAGAAAGGGCGAGCTTGCTCCGAGTGGTCGCGCTGGCGTGATCTTCGCGCCGCTGCCGGAAGTGACCTTGTACGCGAGCGCGAGCCGCGCCTTTTGGCCCGTGCTCGGCGTGACCGGGAGCGGTGAGCTTTTAGCGGCCGAACGAAGCCGTGGGCTCGAAGTCGGCGCTCGCGCCCTCTTGCCCTCTCCCGAGCTGACTTTGGACGCAGCGTTGTACCAGGTCGACAACCGGAACATCTCCGTGCCCGACCCCGAACGTCCGGAGTTTCAGGTGCAACGCGGCGAGTCGCGAAGCCGTGGATTGGAGCTCACGGCCACTGCGCAACCGACGGCTCACGTGCGCGTCATCGCCAGCTACACGCTCGCCGAAGCGAAGGTCACCGCGGACACGAACCCTTCTCTCGTCGGCTCAACTTTGCCGTTCGTACCGCGACAATCGGCCAGTGGATGGCTCTACGGCTCTTTGCCGAGCGGAAGCACGCACGTCGAGGTCGGCGTGGGCGGCCTTGCGGTGGGCGAGCGCGCTTTGAACGACGGCACCGAAGTGCCCGGCTACGCGCGCCTCGACGCGAGCGCGGGATTTCGCGACCGCTGGGGCAGCGTACGTCTTTTCGCGCAGAACGTGCTGGGTGCGGACTACGTACAGAGCGGCAGCGGCGCGCTCTCCGTGCTGCGTGGCGCCCCTCGCTCTTTCTTCTTGAGCTTCGTCGGACGATCCGACTGAGGCGCACGCCCCGTCGCCGCGGCGCTTCGACGGCCCGCCTGGCTAACCAGCGGCACCAGGGTCGCCGGCCGCGAAGAGCGCCGCCGGGCCCCAGGTATGGAGCCCGGGCTCCGGCGCCCTTCCCGCCACGAGCGCCGCGCGGGCCACCACGTCCGCGCCGATGGGTCGAAGCGACGCAAGCGCTGGCCAACGCGGAACGAAGCGCAGCACGGCGAGCGCCGCGCGCTCGCCCCGCCGTACTTCGGCGCGCTCTCCGGCGAGGATGCCGGGCCTCAAAAGAGTGATCCGTCGGAACGCGAGCGCGCCGACGTCGCGCTCGAGCTCCCCCTTCATCCGCGAGTAAAAAAGACGTGAGCTGGGATCCGCGCCCATCGCCGAGACCAGCACGTAACTCGGAACGCCGTTTTCCGCCGCCGCCGTGGCGACGCTGAGCTGGTACGTGTGATCCACGCGGTATTGCGCGGCTTGGCTGCCGGCCTTCTCGAGGGTCGTGCCGAGTGCCGAAAAGAGAACATCCCCGCGCACCCAATCGGCCCAAGCCTGCGGCCGATCGAAATCCACCACGTGCTCGCGGAGCTTGGGATGATTCCGACCCGAGTCGCGGCGAACCAGGGTCGTGACCCCGGCGCAGCTCGGCTCGTCGAACAGCAGCTGGACTAGCGCGGCGCCAACGAGGCCCGTGGCGCCCACCACGATGGCACGAAACGAACGTTCTTCGGTCACTTGTCCCCCAAAGCCCACCAGGGCCTGCTGCGGTCTCGCGCAGCCCCCCAAGCGAGAACGACCGGGGAGGCGCGAAACTCAAACTCGATGACGCTCCGGACTTGGCTCGCGCGGACGCCCCGCGCCGGACTCCGACCGGCCGCGGGGCGTCTTACGCTGCTTTCACGTGGGAGGTGAGCCGCCCGCTGCGCGGTCGCGCTTGTCGGCGACCAGCGACGTGACGACGGACAGACCCAAGATGGCGAGGATCACCGAAAGCGAGACCAGCGCCGGGATCTTCACCCATTCCACGATCGTCATTTTTACGCCGACGAACACGAGCACGGCGGAGAGCCCGACCTTCAGGTAGCGGAACTTGTCCACCATTTCGGCGAGCAAGAAAAACAGTGAACGCAGGCCGAGGATGGCGAAAATGTTCGACGTAAAGACGATGAACGGGTCCCGCGTGATGGCGAAAATCGCCGGAATGGAGTCCACGGCGAAGACCACGTCGGACACCTCCACCAAGACGAGCGCCATGAACAGCGGCGTCGCCAGGCGGCGGCCGTTCTCGTGGTAGAAAAAGTGCTCGCCCTCGAGGCGCGACGTCGTGGGGATGAAGCGGCGCGCGGTGCGCATGACCCAGCCGTCTTCCGGGTTCTCCTCTTCGGCTCGCTGCACGAAGATTTTGACGCCCGTCACGATGAGGAAGGCGCCAAACACGTACATCAGCCAGTGGAACTTCTCGAGCATTGCCGTGCCCGCGAAGATCATCGCCGCGCGCAGCACCAAGGCGAACAAGATGCCCCAGAAGAGCACGCGGTGCTGGTAGATGCGTGGAATGCCGAGCGCGCCGAAGATGACGACGAACACGAAAATGTTGTCGACGGACAGCGACTTCTCGATGAGATAGCCCGTGAGGAACTCGATGCCCCGCTCGGGGCCGAACTTCCACCACACGCCTGCGCCGAACGCGAGCGACAGGGCGATCCACACCAGGCTCCAACCGAGGGCCTCGCGATAGCCGACCACGTGGGCCTTGCGATGAAAAATCCCGAGGTCGACGGCCAGCATCACCAGCACGAAGACCAGAAAGCCGAGCCAAAGCGCGGGGCTACCGACCGACGTGAATCCCATTTTGCACTTACTCCTTCGAAATCCGCCGCCGGACGCGGCCAGCTAGGTGGCCCCCGTCTCCGGCGGTTTCTACCCCAGGGGTATGGTGCATCGAGACATGTAGTAAAATTAGAAACTTACGCTTGGTAGTGTAGAAATTAGCGACATATCCTGGCGACATGGATTGGCTCAATTACCACCACCTCCTCTACTTCTGGTTGGTCGTGCGTGAAGGTGGCGTCGCAAAAGCCGCAACGAAGCTTCGACTCGCGCACCCGACGGTCAGCGCACAGATCAAGTCGCTCGAGGAATCACTCGGGGAAGAGCTCTTGGTGAAACAAGGCCGACGCTTGGTGCTCACGGAAATGGGCACCTTGGTTTACGGCTACGCGGACGAAATTTTTCGGCTCGGTCAGGAGCTCTTGGACACCGTGAAGGGACGGCCCACCGGGGGCCCGCTGCGTCTCGTGGTCGGCATCGACGAGGTGGTTCCGAAGCTCATCGCCAAGCGCCTCTTGGAGCCAGCCCGCAGTGGGGCGCTGCCGGTGCGCATGATTTGCCGCGAGGACAAAACGGAGCGTCTCCTTGCCGATCTCGCGGCCCACACCATCGACGTCATCATCTCCGACAGCCCGCTTCCGCCCGGCAGCTCGGTGCGCGCGTTCAGTCACCTTTTGGGCGAATGCGGGGTCACCATTTTCGCGAGACGTGACCTCGCCAAGCGCTATCGCTCCGGATTTCCTCACTCACTCGACGGCGCGCCCATGCTCTTGCCCACCGGTGTCACGGCGGAGCGACGCGCCCTGAATCAGTGGTTCGACGCCAAGGGCATTCGCCCCGCCGTCGCCGCGGAGTTCGACGACACCGCCTTGCTCATGGTCTTCGGCCAAGATGGCGACGGACTCTTCGCCTCTCCGTCCGCCATCGAAGACGGCGTGAAACGTCAGTACGAAGTGGAAATCGTCGGACGCCTGCCCGAGGTGCGCGAGCGCTTCTACGCGCTCTCCGCGGAACGTCGCCTACGTCACCCTGCGGTCGTGGCCATTTCCGAGGCAGCGCGCCAGGAGCCCTTCATGGGGGCTCGCGCGACCAAAAAGAGACGTGGTCATGCGCGCGGCGGGTCGACGGCAAAGGGAGCGGGAGCGAGCGGCTGAACCGCTCGCGCTAGCGGCTCCCACTCTCGAAGCAGTCGAGGATGAACCTCGTTCGACGCGGCTCGGACTTCCACGCATCACATCTCACTCATCATTGTGACCTTGACACAAACCCTTGACACAAACCCTTGACACAAACCTACGCGGCGCACCTGAGCGGCACGAACCCCCTTGACCGCTACCCGAAGCCTCGACAATAGTCCGAAGTTGGTGAGGGGGGCCCACCGTGGAAAAGCGGCCTCGACACGGACCTGCTCGCTGAATTGGTCGGCAGGCCAACCAGCTTCCACGAGGTGTTCATGTCTTCGTTCGCAGCAAAGCAGCGCCGAGTGGTGTGCTGCGTTCTCGCCTGCTGGCGTCGCTTGGTGCTCGGGGCGTTTGCGCTCTTGCTGCCGCTCGGAATGGTCCTTACCTCGGTGGAGGTAGGGGGCGGCAGAGCCGCAGAGGCGCAAGTTCTCACGGAGCCGCATCAACGCATCGTCGCTCTCCTGGGTACCCTTCGTCAGCTCGCGGACGACCAAAGGGGCGCTCTCTCCAGGGACGCGTTGGATCTCATTTCCGAGGTCACTCTGTCGGCGGAGCGTTTGCTCAACGAGGCCGCGGTCGTGTCCGGCTCTCTGGAAGAGAGCCTTGCGGCGGACGTGCGCGGCGCGCTCGGCCAAGTGGAAAGCTCCTTGGAGAACTTGATCGCCCAGCTGCGCACCGGCTCCGCCGCGGTGGTTCAAAACGCTGCGCAAGAGGCCAATCGCGTCGTTGCGAATGCGAGCGCGTCGTTGCAGGAGGCGGTCGGCTCCACGCGCCCCATCCTGGCGAACGCAGAGCGCATCGGAAGCGAGCTCGTGCTTCGAACGGAAAGCGCCGTCTCGACGCTCGTTCTGCGCATTGCCGCCGCCCTGGCGCTGTTGTCCGTCATCATCGCGATGGCCGTGGTGGTGGCACGCCGGAAGCCGGGCGTTTGGGCGGGGATCGGCGTTCTTGGCACGATGGCCTTGACGGCGGTCGCCGTGTTCGTCTTTGCACCGAAAATTTCCTGGGCTTTTTCAGAGGAAACGCGCATTCCCGATCCCGCTGCGGACTGTCGTCTCGTCCAGGCTGAAGGGCGAACGATGATGGCAGCGCTGGGGAGCGGCACCCCCGTGGAGCCTGCGCTCGCCGAACGGGTCAGGGATGCGGCCGCGCGCTGTCACCTCCTCAGCCCGAACGCGGTGGAAGCAGCGACCGCAGAGCGCTACCTCACGGGCGCCTTGGAGGTGCTCGGTGCGTCGCTGGTCTGCAAGAGCTCCGCCCAGTGTGTCGCTGGAAAAGTCTGCGACACGACGTCGGGAGAATGTCTTCCTCTCGGTGTGTACTGCGAGCTCCCAGCCGATTGCTCGGAGGACAAGGAGTGTGATCGCGGCAAGCGGCGTTGCGTGAGCCCCACCAAGTACGATTGCGCGCCGCCCGAGCGCCCCTGTCAGGCGAGTCAGGTTTGCATTGCAGGCCGCTGCACTTCCCCGACACAGGCGGATCTCGGCGGCCCCTGCGCTCCCGTGGGCGAAGGGATCTGCGGAGCCCCGGACGCTGGCCGGTGGGAGCTGAATGCGCGCGGCGAGCGGGTGTGCGTGAAAAAGGTTCAGGCAAGACCCGAGGAGTGCAACGCGTTGGACGACAACTGCAACGGCCAAATCGACGACGGCGTCCGTGGCGTGGGGGCCGGCTGCACCGCCAGCGCGGCGCGTGGCGAATGTCGCAAGGGGAAGACGACCTGCGAGCGAGGCGCGCTCGTCTGTAAGGCCAGCACGGGCAAGAAGGAGCTCTGCTTCAACGACCAAGACGAGGACTGCGACGGCCTGCTGAACAACGGATGTCCGGGAGAAAAAGGCGCAAGTGAGCTTCACCACTGCGGCAGCTTCGGCTCGGGCTGCAAGGTCATTGGCGGAAAGTGTCCGGATCACCGCGTGAGAGACACGGTGGACATGGCGGGCCCGGTCGATGGGGGACTGCGCGGCTGGTGGAAGTGGACGTCGTCGGACCCCAAGGATTGTCGGGCGGAGGTTTGCTGCGAGAGCAAAGACCTGTTCAAGGGCGGCGACTGGACGTTCACGGTTTGGTCGAAACCGGACGTTCGGCGCGTTCCCTGACCCTCGGCGCGTTCTCTGATCCGCGAACGGCTCGTGCTCTCGACTCGGAAGTCCCCAACCGGAGGAAGAGCACGAGCCCGCTCGAGCGTCAGTCCACCTTGATGCCGTCCGCCGCCAGCTGCGCCGGATCCGCGGGCCCAGCTACCGTACCCGGCGGATGCTCGTACCAGCCTGCGGGATCCGCGCTGTCGGCATTTTCCCGCACCTTGAGCACGGTGAACATGCCGCCCATGTCGATGTAGCCGAAGGGCCCCATCGCGCCGCGCATGGGCGTGCTGTTGGGCGGCATCGGCATGTTCATTTGCCCCATGTTGCCCATGCCGCGTGTCCCCATCGTCATGTACTCCGGGAGCACGCGTTGCATGCGTCTGTCGAGCGTGCGCGTGTCGGCACCGATGGTGGAAGGCGCGTCGTGCCCCATCTGCGTCATGGTGTGGTGTGTCATGTGGCAGTGAAAGGCCCAGTCGCCGAGCTCATCCGGCACGAACTCGATCACCCGCGTTGACCCCACCGGCACCAGTACCGTCGTTTCCGGCACTTGCGCGGACTCGGGCACGTAACCGCCGTCCGTCGCCGTGACGCGGAAAGACACACCGTGCACGTGAATGGGGTGGTGGTCCATCGGCCCCAGGTTGCCGAAGCGCACGCGCACGCGCTCCCCGCGTCCCACCACGAGCGGCTCCGTGCCCGGAAACGCCTTGCTGTTGAACGTGAGCAGGTTGAAGTCCTTCATTTCGTTCGGATTGGGACGCCGCGCGCCGGGGTCGAGACGCCACTCGTGCGCCATGAGCGCGAAGTCGCGGTCGACGCGCGGGCCACGCGCGCGCTTCGGGTGGACGATGAACATGCCCACCATGCCGAGCGCAATCTGCGTCATTTCGTCGAAATGCGGGTGATACATGTACGTGCCCGGGTGGCGCAGCGTGAGCTCGTACGCGTAGGTTTGCCCGGGCGGGATGGGCCGCTGGGTCATGCCGGCCACGCCATCCATGCCGTTCGGCACGATGAGCCCGTGCCAGTGCACCGTTGTCGGCTCCGGCAGGCGGTTGGTCACGTAGAGCCGCAGTCGGTCTCCTTCGACGGCTTCGATGGTGGGCCCCGGCGTGCCGCCGTTGTACCCCCAGCACTCCGCGCGGAGGCCCGGAGCAAACTCGTGCTCGACCGACTCCGCCACGAGGTGTCCCACCTTGACCCCGGAGACGGCGCGCAGCGGCAACGTGGAGCCGTTGGGAGTCACCACGGCGACCTGCCCTCCGGCGCCCGCGACCGGTGCGGCTCGCCCCGACGTCGAACGAGCGAACGCCGCGGCGCCCGCGGCCAAGCTTCCTACCTGCAAGAACGAACGGCGGTGCATCAGTGGTCTCCTGCTTTCGCTCCGGCTCCCATCGAGAGTGAGCTCGACTCGGCTTCTTCGGGGAGAGCCACACGCGCTCCGGCCAAGAGCGCGTCCAACGCGGCGCGAGCGCTCCAGTACTCTCGAAGGGTTTCCACGCTGTCCATGTGAGCCGAAAGCTCCTGGCGTCTTGCCTCGAGCAGCTCGAACACTCCGATTTGCATGGCGTTGTATTGAAGCAGCGTGGCCTCCGTCACCTTGGTCTGCGCGGGCAGAATGACGTCCGTGTATTGTTTGGCGCGTGCGTGAGCGGAAACGAGTCTGCTGCGCGCCTGGCGCGCAGCGGAGCGCACGTCGACGGCGAGCCCGTAGTAGCGTTCCAGCGTCGCATCGAACTCCGCCTCGGTGGCGACGACCGTGCCCTGGTTCCTGTCGAAAATCGGCAAGGTAGCGCTCACTCCGGCGCCCACGCGCCACTCTCGCTCTTTGTCCACAGCGTCTGGGTCACCGGTGAGCACGTGCACGTCCACGGCGACGTCCGGAAGCCAGCCAGCCTTTTTCGCCACGCCGGTCTGTCGAGCCAGACCTTCCAAACGACTCTTGGTTTCACGAAGCTCGAGGCTCGCGCGAAGCGCGCGCGTTTCGACGTCCGCGGCGGCTGGCACCTCCGCGGGCACGTCGGGCAAACGACCGCGGAGCACGAGCTTCACTTCGTCACCGTGAAGACTCAAAAGGCGCGCGAGCGCCTCGCGCTCCTCGGCGACACGGAGCTCCAAGGTGGCCGCTACGATGCGCGCCTTTTCGTAGGCCAGCTCTTGGCTAGCTCGTTCGAGCTCTCGTACGTTGCCAGCCTGCTCGAGCGCGCGAGCCGCGTCCCGCCCCGCGGCGAACGCGTCGAGCGCTTGCTGAGCAAGCGCCAGTTTTTGCGTCGTGGCTTGCAACCGCCAGAAAGCGGCTCGCACGCGGTAGCCGAGCGCGACCACCTCTCGCGCCGCGCGGAATCGGGCGGCTTCGAGCGCGGGCGCCGCCGCCTCTGCGCGCCAAGGTGCGAGCAGCGCGTGCGTGAGATCGTACTCCAGGCGAAGCTCGAACTGGCTGTTTCTTTCGGGCAGAATTTCGAGCTCGGCGCGAGGATTGGGCAAGAGCCCCGCTTGTATCCAGCGGCCGCGCGGCACGCCGATTTCACGAAGGCTCGCGCGAAGCTCTCGGCTGTTGGCGAGCGCCACTCGCACGGCAGCGTCGGCGTCCAAAGGTTCTTCGAGAACGCGCGCGATTTCTTTTTCCGTCACGGGGTCGACGCTCGCGTCCTCCACGCGTGCCACCTCGGGGGAGCTCGTGAGATCGCGCACGCGGCTCACGTCGCTGTGAATGGAGGACGACGCGCACGCGGAAGACAGCGCGCTCAAAGCCGCCACGCACGCGAGAGCCGCGCTTTGACGGAGCGCGGGAGCGGACTTGCGAAGACGTACGCTGCCTCCCCCTGCTTCTGGTGGTCGAGAGGTTTCGTACGAGGAAAAATGGCCACGTGAACCGCTGATTTCGAGCGAAACTGCGCAAGGATTACGGTGCGACATGGTGGCCCTCGTGCTCGGGGTGATGCTGCGGCGCCGAATTCCGGGGCGCTTTTTTCGGCGAGGGCTCTGCGGGCGCGCGGCCGTGGCCCGGGGGCTCTTGATGCGAATGAGAGGGGTGGCCTTCGTGGCCCGCGTGATCGTGGCCTTCATCGTCGTGGTCTAGGTGGCCACTCGGATGGTCTTCGTGCGTCGAAGGCTCGTGACCTTCGTGGCTTCCGTGGTCGTGGCCCGAATGGTCGTGACCTTCGTGGCTTCCGTGGTCGTGGCCTGAATGGTCGTGGTGCTGGCGAGGCTCGGAGCGCAGCCCGATCCAGCCCCCTTCGGGCTCACCCGGCAGCGGCGGATCGCCGTCGAGGGCGGTGGTGACGACCGCCACAGGAGCCCCCGACGCGGCCAAGGAGGCCGGGGAACGTGGGGGTTCACTCTCGGGCACGGCGCGCGTCGCGCACGCCGTGGCGAGGAGCGTAAGGAGGGTCAATTCGTGGCTTATTTTCATTTTCGGCGACCGCACGTCGGTGCTGACGAATCAGACCGTGCCATCTTACACAGGGAGCGCACTTCGAGTGACGAAGGGGCAAATGCCTGTAAGGTTCCGCGGCGTGGCTCGTCCGATTGGGTGGAACCAATAGCGGATCTCAATCATGCCTGAAGCACCCCAACCCCGTTCGTCTTGCTGCGGCTCGGCCGCGGCGTCACCCGACGCTTCGCCCACTCCCGATGCCCGCCCCAAGGCACAGCTCCCCGTGGCGCCGCCGCCGGAGGACACCCCCGGCGCGGAGGCGGCCCCCAGCTGCTGTGGAGCGAACCCAAGGGGCCACACGACGCCTTCGACGCGGACGCAGAGCCCAGCAGAGGTACCTACGCCAGCACACGCGCCCAGCGCCGCGGCAGCGCCCAGCTGCCACACGCCTGCCCCGCCGCACACGCCGCCCCCAGCGCGCGCGCCCAGCGCCGCGGCGCCCAGTTGCTGCGGCCACACGCCGAAAGCTCACAGTGCCTTCCACGCTCACCCTCATGGAGCGGCTCACCGAGCTCTGGAGCCTGCAGCGCATGCCGGAAGCCCCAGCGGGGCCTATGTGTGTCCCATGTGTCCGGAGGTTCGCGCTGAAGGTCCGAGCGCTTGCCCGCATTGCGGCATGGCGCTCGAGCCCGAGCGAGTCGAGTTGGCGTCGCGCACCGAGTACGTGTGCCCCATGCACCCCGAGATCGTGCGTGCGGAGCCGGGCAGCTGCCCGTTGTGCGGCATGGCGCTCGAGCCGCGTGTGGTGCGCGTCGAAGAGGAAGAAAGCCCGGAGCTCGTCGATCTGCGACGGCGCTTCTGGTGGAGCCTTGCGCTGACGCTCCCCGTTTTTTTGGTGGCCATGACGGACATGTTGCCGGCTCGTCCGCTCACCGGTTGGCTCTCTCCCACGGAAGCCAACTGGCTTCAGCTCGTGCTCACGACCCCGGTGGTGCTCTGGGGCGGGTGGCCCTTCTTCGAGCGCGCCTGGACCTCGGTGAAGCATCGCCACCCGAACATGTTCACGCTGATCGCGCTGGGGACTGGGGCGGCCTTCGGTTTCAGCGTGGTGCAGACGGTTTTTCCGAGCCTCTTGCCCCACGCCCACGCTCACGGCGCACCTGCGGTGTACTTCGAATCGGCCGCCGTCATCGTGACCTTGGTCTTGCTGGGGCAGGTGCTGGAGCTCGTGGCCCGCGGCAAAACGTCGTCGGCGCTCCGCGCCCTCTTGGGCTTGCGCCCCGACACGGCGTGCCTCGTCGACGAAGAGGGTCGTCAGCGAGAAGTGCCCCTCGGCGAAGTTCGCCTCGGCGACGTCTTGCGCGTACGTCCCGGCGAGCGCGTCCCCGTCGACGGCACGGTCGTCGACGGCTCGAGCAACGTCGACGAATCGATGCTCACGGGCGAGCCCATCCCCGTCGAAAAGGCGCCCGGAGCGTCCGTGACGGGTGGCACCCTGAACCAGACGGGCAGCTTCACGATGCGTGCCGAGCGTGTCGGAGACGAAACACTCCTCGCGCGCATCGTCGCACGCGTTGCCGAAGCCCAGAGAAGCCGCGCACCGATTCAGAAGCTCGCGGACGTGGTTTCGTCGTGGTTCGTCCCCGCAGTGTTGGTCATAGCGCTCATGGCCGCGGCGGCGTGGTTCGCTTGGGGTCCCGAGCCACGGCTCAGCCACGCGGTGCTGCGCGCCGTCGCCGTGCTCATCATTGCATGCCCCTGCGCTCTCGGTCTCGCTACGCCGCTCTCCATTCTCGTGAGCACGGGGCGCGGCGCGCAAAACGGCGTCTTGATCCGCGACGCCGAAACGCTCCAAGTGCTCGAAGGGGTCGACACCCTCGTCCTCGACAAAACCGGCACGCTCACCGAGGGCAAGCCTCGCCTGGTGGAGCTTCGAGCTCAGGGCGGCTTCGAAGAAAACGAGGTCTTGAGGCTCGCGGCGGCGCTGGAAAAGGCCAGTGAGCATCCGCTCGCGGCGGCCGTGTTGGCGGAAGCCGCCGCGCGAAAGTTGAGCATCCCGGGCGCCGCGCACTTCCGCGCGCTCACGGGACGCGGCGTGGAGGGCGAAGTCGAAGGACGAGCCGTGCTCGTGGGCAGCTCCGGCTTTTTGGAAGAGCGCGGCATGGCGCTGAGCGAGCTTCGAAGCGTCGCAGAAGAGCTTCGCAGCATGGGCCATACGACGGTCTTCGTGGCCGTCGACGGGCGAGCGGCGGGCCTCCTCGCCATCGCCGATCCCATCAAGGAAACGACCCCCGCGGCGCTCCAAGCGCTCCGAAACGAAGGACTCGAGCTCATCATGCTGAGCGGCGACAGTCGCGGCACGGCGGAAGCCGTGGCACGCACGCTCGGCATTCGAACCGTCTTGGCCGAGGTGCGGCCAGAGCAAAAAGCCGACGTCGTGCAGAACCTGCAGGCCGAAGGTCGCAAAGTAGCGATGGCCGGAGACGGCGCCAACGACGCCCCCGCCCTCGCGCGTGCGAACGTGGGCATCGCCATGGGCGGCGGCACGGACGTGGCTCTGGAGAGCGCGGGCATCACGTTGGTGCAGGGGGACCTGCGTGGCATCGCGCGCGCGCGGCGTCTTTCCCGGCGTACGATGCAGAACATTCGGCAGAACTTGCTGTTCGCGTTCCTCTACAACGCCCTCGGTGTTCCCATCGCTGCCGGCGTCCTCTACCCGACGTTCGGACTCCTTCTGAGCCCCATGCTCGCCAGCGCCGCCATGGCTGCGAGCTCCTTGTCCGTCATTGGCAACGCCCTGCGCTTGCGCGCCGTCGACCTCGAACGCTCATGAGCCATTGCGAAAACGATACACCGGCGTCGCTGCCTCCGAGTCCGGAGGTGCTCGCGCGACTCGTGCAGAGTCATCGCGAGTTCTTGACCTTCTTGCGGGCGCGCGTGCCGAACGACGCCGTGGCCGAGGAAATTCTGCAGTCTGCCTTCGTACGCACGCTGGAAAAGGGCTCTGGCTTGCGCGAGAACGAAAGCGCGGTGGCCTGGTTCTATCGCCTCTTGCGAAACGCGCTCGTGGACTACTACCGGCGCCGCGACGTGGAGCGGCGCGCGCTCGAGGCCGAGGCGTCGGACGTTGCCCCTCCGCCGAACACTGACCCCTCGCTAGAGCGCACGGTCTGCGGCTGCATGAAAGCACTGCTCCCGACGCTCAACCCCGGCTACGCCGAGCTGCTCGAACAGATTGATCTCGCGGAGCGCCCCGTGGCCGAAGTCGCGAGCGACCTCGGCTTGACCCCGAACAACGCCAGCGTGCGCCTGCACCGCGCGCGCAAGGCGCTCCGCCAAGCGCTCGAGGTCAGCTGCGGAACCTGCGCAACGCACGGCTGTCTCGACTGCAGCTGCGGCAGCCCGCGCGCCGCCGCAGAACGTGGCCCCGACGATGATCCCGCCCAGGGCCGGTGACCTCGGGGCTCTCGCCCCGAGCTCGACGCCGCTCAACCGTTCGCCGCGCACCTCGAACGAGCTCGACGCCGCTCAACCGTTCGCCGCGAGCGAGGACTCGGCGTCGTCCCGCACGATGAGGAGCGACGCGGGCGCGTCCCGCATCAACCGCTGCGAATGCCGCCCCAAGAGGCCAGAATCGAGCTCCCACTCGCGCCCCATGCCGACGACGACGAGATCGTAGCCCTGCGCAGCCTCGCTGAGCGCGGCGTCGATCGGTGAGTCGCTTCGAACCTCGCGTAGAATGACGCGCCCCTCGCCCGCCTCCTGAACGAGCGCGTCCAAGTTCACCCCGAAGGGCATAGTGGGGCTTTCCCCCGCCGCGGGCCGCACGTGAAGCAGAGTGACTGTCGATTCGCCTGCATGAGCGAGCCGACGTGCGAGCGCGAACGCCGCGCGATCGTGGGGCGTTCCCACGAAAGGCACGAGCACCCGGGCTGCGCGCACGAAGCCGCGATCGACGAAGACGCCCACCCTGCCCGCCGCCTGATCGAGCACCTTGCCCACGATACCGCCCAAAAGGGTCTGACCAAGTACGGGGCGATGCCACCCCATCAGCGTGAGATCCACGCGTTTTCCCGCCGCGACGCGACAAATATCCGCGCTCGGATCGCTCGACACGAAGGCCGTGGGCGAGACCGCCACGCCCAGCTCCTCGGCCCGCTCGAGCAATGCGTCCAGTCCCGTCTGAGGCGCCCCGTGCGCCACGTTCTCCACGTAGTAGGAAGCGCGATCCGTAGGGGCCACCAGGTGAAGCGCGTGCACCCGCCCCGCCCCAGCGCGCAGCGCGTTTGCCAAGTTGAGTAGCCCCGGGCCCGAACGATCGCTGGCGACGCAGAGGAGGACCGAGAGTGGCTCCTGCCCCGCGCGTGGCGCGGGGGGAGGCACGCTACCCGAGGCAACGGCGAGCTCTTGCGCCATGAGCTCGCGAGGGTAGATGCGCTGCAGCAGCGGCGACGTCATGACCGTCGTGACGAGCGCCATGACCACCATCATCGTAAACAGCGTCGGGCTCAGAATGCCGAGATCGAGGCCGATGTTCAGCACGATGAGCTCCATCAAGCCGCGTGTGTTCATGAGCACCCCGAGCGCGGCAGACTCCCTCCAAGGCAAGCCCGTGAAGCGCGCCGCCACGAAGCTGCCGCCGAACTTTCCGACGCACGCGACCACGACCACCAAGAGACACGCGAGCCACGCGTCTGGGCCATCCAAGAGTCCGATCTGCGTGCGGACGCCGCTGTAAGCGAAAAACAGAGGCAGAAGCACCACCAGCACGAGGTCCTCGAGCTTCTCCGCCAACGCCTGCGTGAAGCGTCCCGCCTTGGGCAGCATCGCGCCGAACAAGAACGCGCCGAACAGCGCATGGATGCCGATGAGCTCCGTGGCCCAGCTGGAAACGAACAGAAGCAGCAAAACGACGGCGACGAGGTTCTGCGTGAGGTTCGCGCCTCCGCCCGTCCGCGCGGCCAAGCGCGCGAGGAGCGGGCGAACCACCCAGAACATGACCACGACGTACGCCCCCGCGAGCGCCGTCGTGGCGATGGCGGATTGGAACCCCTCGGCCTTCACAGCTGCCACGATGAAGGCCAGGAGGCACCACGCCGTCACGTCGTCCACCGCGGCACAGGCGATGGTGACCGCGCCGATCCGCGTACCGAGGAGCCCACGTTCGCTCAAAATGCGCGCCAGCACCGGGAACGCAGTGATGCTCATCGCGGCTCCCAGAAAAAGCACGAACGACCCGAAGGCGACGCTCGGCTCGGACCACCGCGGGTACATGTAGTAGGCGAGCGCAGCACCCAGCGCGAACGGCACGACGATGCTCGAGTGCGAAATGGCAACGCTGGCGCGGCCCCTGCCCTTCAGCATCCCGAAGTCGAGCTCGAGCCCGATGAGAAACATGAACAGCACCAACCCGAGTTGGCTCAAGAGCGAGAGCGTCTTCAGCGACTCGGGGGCGAACAGCACTTGGCCGACGTCGGGCCACAGGAGCCCCAAGAGCGACGGCCCGAGCAAGATGCCCGCCGTAATCTCCGCGATGACCATCGGCTGAGCGAGCCTCTTGACGACGATGCCCAAAAGCCGCGACACGACGATGACCGCGATGATCTGCGCGATGAGGCGCGTCAGGGGATCATGGATCAAGGACTCCATCCACATCGCGGCCGGACCCTAGCCCCGACGGGGCCACGAGGCTACGGCCCGCGCTTCGAGTCGAAGCGACACGCACGAACCCGAATTTGCCTCGCAGCTTGCGTGCCATCTCGACCGAACGAAGGCCGCATGTATTCTCCTTCGAAGATGTCTCGCGATCGGCTCACCGCTCTCGTGCAGTGGATCTGCTGGGGCGCGCTGATTGGCGTGGCGTGCGGCGCCGCGTCCGCGCTGTTTCTTCACCTGCTCGATCTCGCCACCGCGTTTCGACGCGCCCAGGAGAGCATCGTGTACGCGCTGCCTCTCGCAGGGCTCGCGCTCGGGGCCGTGCTCCAGCGCTACGGCGCGTCCACCAAGGCAGGCAACAGCCTGGTCATCGACACCATTCACGACGACGGCCCGGAAATTCCGCTGCGCATGGCGCCGCTGGCCCTCTTCGGCACCATCGCCACGCACTTGTTCGGTGGCAGCGCGGGCCGCGAGGGCACGGCCGTCCAGATGGGGGCCAGTTTGACCGACTTCATGGCGCAACGCTTCGGACTGCGCGGCAAGCTCCGTCAGGATCTTCTGGCGGCAGGTGTTGCCGGCGGTTTCGGTTCGGTCTTCGGCACGCCGCTCGCCGGAACCCTGTTCGGCCTCGAGTTCATCGTGCTCGGGAGCCTTCGTTACCGCGCCTTGGTGCCCGCGCTCGTCGCGGCAGTGGTCGGAGACCAGGTGACGCTCGCGCTCGGCATCGTGCATACGCCGTACCCCAGCGTGCCCGAGCTCTCGCTCACGCTCACCGTGCTCGCCAAGTGGCTGGTCTTTTCGCTCGCAATCGCCGCTACCACCGTCGCCTTCATCGAGCTGACGCACCGCCTGCGCCAGGCGAGTGAGCGATACATCACGGCTCCGCCCCTCCGCCTCTTCGCGGGCGGGCTCGCGGTGGTCCTGCTCTGGAAGCTGTGGGGCACCGGGGATTTCTTGGGCCTCGGCGTGGAGACCATCGTGCGGTCGTTCGAAGATCCGACGCTCCCGAGCTCCACGTTCGCCGCGAAGCTCTTGTTTACGGCCGTCACGCTCGGCTTCGGTTTTCTCGGAGGAGAGGTGACGCCGCTTTTCTTCATCGGCGCCGCCCTGGGGAACCTGCTCGCCCGCGCCCTCGAGCTCCCGCTCGAGCTCGGCGCGGGCGTGGGCATGGCCGCGGTCTTCGCGGCCGCCTCCAACACCCCGCTCGCGCTCTCCATCATGGCCGTCGAGCTCTTGGGTGCTTCCGTGCTTCCGCACGTCGTCGTCGTTTGCGTGCTCGCCTTCGTCCTCACCGGACACCGCGGCATTTATCCTGCGCAACGGCTCACCAGAACCAAGCTGGGCAGGGCGCTGCGCGGCTCGCCTCGCCTCCGCGATCTCGAGCCATGAAAAAGGGGCTCGACTTTCGTCGAGCCCCTTTTTCAGCGTTCAGGCGGCGCTCACTGCGCCGCTGGATCCACCGCCTCGCCCGATTCCACGACGGACACTGGGCTTTCCTGCTCGGCCTTGTTTCCGAACAAGCGCTTCGTGACCCGCTTCAGGAACTCGCTCACGTCGTCGAACAACGAGTACGCCACCGGGACGGCCAGCAGCGTGAGCACGAGCGAGAGCGTTTGTCCGCCCACGACCACGCCGGCGGTAGCGCGGTTGTAACCCGCACCGATGCCCTGCGCGGTGACGAGCGGGATCATGCCCGCGACGAACGCGAACGTCGTCATCAAGATGGGACGAAGGCGATCCTTGTTGCCCTGCAGGATGGCTTCGAGCCGCGGCACTCCCTTCGCCCGGAGCTGAATCGTGTGATCGATCTGCAAGATGGCGTTCTTCTTGACGACGCCGAAAAGCACGAAAATGCCGAGGAACGAGTAAATGTCCAAGGCCTGATCGAACAGGATGACCGAGGCGATCGCGAACGGCAGCGTGAGCGGCAGCGACAAGAGAATCGTGACCGGGTGCAGCCACGACTCGAACTGCGCCGCCAAGATGAGATACATGAACACCATCGAGGCGAGCAGGCCGAACACGAAGCTCTTGCCCGTCTGGGCCATCAGCTTGGTTTGCCCTGAGGGACGCACCCCGTAGCCCGCCGGTAGGTTCTCGTCCTCCAGGATTTTGGCCATGGCCTCGCCGATGGCCGCCTCGTTGGCGCCCGGGGCGGCGTTCGCCAAGAACGTGACCTGACGCTCCCTTTGGTAGCGGCTGATCATGCTCGGGCTTTCACCGTGCTCCAGTCGAACGACGTCCGAGAGCGGAACCAACCCCAGCTTGCGCGAAGGCACGGTCAAGAGCTGAAGCTGGTCTTCCTGCGTCCGGTACTCGGCCGTCGAGCGCACGCGAACGTCGTACTGTTCGCCGCCTTCGGCGTACGTGGACACCTTTTGACCACCCACCAGGAGCTGAAGCGCCTGAGCCACGTCCGCGACCTGAACGCCGAGATCGGCCGCGCGGTCACGATCGACGTACACACCGAGCTCCGGCTTGCCGACGATGAGCGACGAATCCACGTCCACCGCGCCCGGCACCTTCTTCATTTTCTCGAGCGCACGAGCCGTGATTTCCTCGAGCTTGCCGAGATCCGTGCCAGCCAGAATGTATTGAATGCGCGCGGTCGCTTGGCCGCCACCGAACTCGTTCACGTCCGCGACCGTCGTGCGCAGGTCCTGGGGCAACCCCGGCAGGATCTGCTCGCGGACGCGTGCTTTGAGCTGGTCCTGCGTCGCTTGGCGCTGATCCGGCGACGTGAGCTTCACGTAGATGCGCGCCAAGTTCGGGGTGCGCTGATCGTCGTCGCCGATCGTGACCAGCGTTGCCGAGACCTCCTGCCACTCCCGCAGCTGCCGCGCCACGCGCTCGCCAATCACCTCGGTCGCCGCGAGGCTGCGACCTTCCGGCAAGCGGACCTGAACCTCGAACTGCGCTCGATCGTCTACGGGCAGAAAGCCCTTGCGAGCTTTGGCTGCGAGAGGCCCCGTCGCGAACAGCGCGGCGAAACACGCGAGCACCACGACCCAACGCCGCTTCATGCACCACGCGAGCAGACGCACGTAGCCCCGCTCGATGGGCCGATAACCCACGTCGACGATGCGCTCGAAGAAGCCGCGCTGAACGTGGTGTCCCTGGGGAACCGGCTTCAAGAAGCGCGAAGCCAGCATCGGCGTGAGCGTAAAGCTCACGAAGAGCGACACCGCGATGGAGAAAGCCATCGTGATGCCGAAGCTCGCCAAGAAACGCCCGGGAATGCCGGCCACGAACGCGATCGGCACGAACACGGCGATGAGGGAAAGCGTCGTCGCCATGACGGCGAGGCCGATTTCCTTGGTGCCGTTGATGGCCGCTTGCCTCGGGTGCTCCCCCTTTTCCTCGACGTGCTTGAAAATGTTCTCGAGCACGACGATGGCGTCGTCGATCACGATGCCCACCGCCAGCGCGAGCGCGAGGAGGGTGATGGTGTTCAGGGTGTAGCCCTGCATCTTCATCAGGGCGAACGTGCCGACGATGGACGTCGGAATGGCCACGGCCGCAATGACGGTGCTGCGCAGATTGCCCAAGAAAAAGAGCACGACGAGCGCCGCGAACAGGGCGCCGAGCACCAAGTGCTCGGACACGGCGTGCGTACCCGTACGAATCACCTGGGAGCCATCCCGCTGCACTTCCAGCGAGTAGCCCTCCGGCAGCGATTGTCTGAGCTCGTCCAAACGCTCCTGGACGGCGTCCACGACCGCGACGGTGTTGGTGCCGGACTGCTTGCGCACCGCGAGCAGCACGGTTCTCTCGCCATTCCAAAGCGCTGATGTTTCGGCTTCCTCGACGCCGTCCTCGACGGTGGCGACCTCGTTCAAGCGTACCGCACGTCCCTGGTCCTCCTTGACGATGATGCGGCGCATTTCGTCCAGGTTCTGGACGCGACCGTGCACACGCAGCGTCAAAAAGTCTCGGCTAGTGTCGACGCGACCGCCCGGAATGGTGAGGTTTTGAGCGCTCACCGCCCGCGCCACGTCACCGCCCGAAAGTCCAAGCGCGCGCAGCTTGACCGGATCGACCCAAACGTTCACCTGGCGCAAGGTGCCGCCGAGCAGGCGCACCTGTCCCACGCCGCTGATGCTCTCGATGCGGCGGCGCACCACGCGATCCGCGTAGTCCGTGATTTCTTTGGTGTCCTTGCCCTTGGCGTTCAGCGCGATGAACAGCACGGGCTGCGCGTCCGGATCGAAGCGCATCACGCTGGGCGGCTCGATGTCCTCGGGAAGCTCGGCGAGCACGCCGTTCACCTTCTCTTGGACCTCCTGAGCAGCGACGCTGATCGGCTTTTCCAGCTCGAACTGCACCATGATCTGCGACACGCCCTCCGAGGAGTTCGAGCGCAGCTCGTCGATGCCGCTGATGGTGTTCACCGCGGCTTCGATTTTGTCGGTAATTTCCGTCTCGACGTCCTCGGGAGCCGCGCCGGGCAAGCGCGTGAGCACGATGACGGCCGGAAAGTCGATCTTGGGGTACTGGTCGACGCCGAGCTGTTTGTAAAAAACGCCGCCGACGACGAGGAGAACGAGGCTCAGCACGGTCGCGAAGACCGGCCGCTTGACGCAGATTTCTGCAAGCCACTGCATGGTACGCTCCTCGCTTCAGCGGGTCGCCGTGTTCGCCGCCGGCACCACGCTCGCGGCGGGATCTGGAGCCGGAGCCGGAACTGGAGCCGCGGCCGCGTGAGTGGAACCGTCACCTGCCGGCGCCGCCGAACCCTCGACGACGGGAACACCGTCCTTGATCCCAGCGGCGGGGCTCAAGATGACGCGCGCGCCGGCTTCCAGGGTTTCGAGGAGCGCGACGCGCCCCTGCTTGGCGACGCCCGTGCGCACGACCTGCTCGAACGCCTTGCCGTCCCGCACGAAAAACACCCGTCGCACGGTCCCCTCCGACACGATGGCAGCCTCCGGCACGGTGGGCACCGACTCCTCGCCAATCGCGAGCTGCACGGTGGCGAACATGCCCGGCCGGAGCGCGGCGTCCGGGTTGGGCGCGGTGGCTTCGACGATGAGGTCACGCGTGTTCTGCCGCAAGGCAGGGCTCAGGTACTCCACCTTGGCCGGGAACATGCGGTCGGGCCACGCAGAGACGTGGACGTCCAGCGTTTGGCCTTCGCGCACCAGAGCAACGGCAGTTTCCGGCACACTGATGGTCACACGCACCGGATCGAACACGTAGACGGAAGCGATGCGCGTTCCAGGCTGAACGTATTCTCCGACGTTCACGTAGCGCTCACCGATCGCGCCCGCGAACGGCGCGCGGATGGTGGCATCCGAGAGCATGCGCGAAGCCATGCCCGCGTTGGCTCGAGCTGCGTTGGCTTGGAGCTCCTGGACCTCGCACAGCGTTTTCTGTCGGTCGTACTCGGCCTTCGCGATGACGCCCTGAGAAAAGAGAGTCTCCGCGCGCGAGCAATCGATCTTCGCCTGGACCGACTGCGCGTCCGCGAGCTTGGCTTGGGCGGCCGAAGCTTGCGCCGAGAAGCCAGTCGAGCCTGTGTCGATTTGTACCAGGACCTCACCTTGCTTGACCCGTTGGCCGCGCTCGATGGCAGTCGCGACGACACGCCCCGGCACGTTGGCCGCAATCTCCGACTGACGGTTGGCGATTACGCTGCCTGTCAGGGTGAGCAGGCGCGGCATGTTTTGCACCTCCACCGGAGCGGTCTGCACGGTGACCGGCGCTACAGCGGCAACGGCAGGCTTCGTGCTCGGTGCCTCCTCGGCCTTCTTGCAGGCCGTCGGAGCCAAAGCGACCGAGAGGAGGACAGCAAACTTTTTCATCGGGTTCCTATGACGCAAGAGGGCCACGCACAGTTTCCGCCCCGCGGTCGAATCCAGCCACGCTGGCGATGCGACATCGAGCGGGCGCGAAGCCAAAGGGGCAAGGAGCAGGAATCGAGCGCTTCCTGGTCGACAACTCGAATGATTCAGCAGGGTTATGCACTCACCTGCGCACGACCCAGAGGTCGATCCGGCGGGGAATTACTAACGCTTTCGGCTTGCTGTCAAGGCAGACGGCCTCCACCGGATGACGGCTGATGCAGCGGCGCCCCCCAGGCTCAATGTGCCCGAGCTTCCAGGGCGACTTCGGGATGGATCGAGTGGCGTTTCTTGCGGGTGAAACGGTCGAGCACGACATAGACGACGGGAGTCGTGTAGAGCGTGAGGACCTGGGACAGCATCAGCCCGCCAACGATGGCGATGCCCAACGGACGCCGGAGCTCCGAGCCGTCACCTCCCCCCAACGCCAGCGGCAATCCCCCGAACAGCGCCGCCAAGGTCGTCATCAGGATGGGACGAAAACGGAGCAAACAGGCCCGTGTGATGGCGTCCACGGTGGAGAGCCCTTCGTCCCGCTCCGCTTCGATGGCGAAGTCCACCATCATGATCGCGTTCTTCTTCACGATACCGATCAGAAGAATGATGCCGATGAGCGCAATGATGCTGAGATCCATCTCGAACGCCATGAGCGTGAGGAGGGCACCGACCCCGGCAGACGGGAGCGTCGACAGAATCGTGATGGGGTGGACGTAACTTTCGTAGAGGATACCGAGCACGATGTAGACGGCGACCAGAGCGGCCAGGATGAGCCACGGCTGACTCGCGAGCGACGCTTGAAACGCGCGAGCGGTACCGGCGAACTCCGCGCGGATGCTCGCCGGCAAGCCGATTCGCTGCTCGGCCTCCCGAATTTTCTCCACGGCTTGGCTGAGCGAAGCGCCCTCCGCCAAATTGAAGGACAGCGTGACCGACGGAAACTGTCCCTGGTGGTTCACCACCAGGGACGTCGCGCCGAAGCGAGGCTGGACGAGCGCCAAGAGCGGCACCTGCGCGCCGTCTCGACCCTTCACGAACAGGTTGCTCACGTCGTCCGGGCCCCGCTGAAGCTCCGGCTTCACTTCCATCACCACGCGGTACTGATTGCGCTCCGTGTAAGTCGTGGCGACCTGACGCTGCCCGTAGGCGTCGTAGAGCGCGTTGTCGATGTCCAGCGGGCTGATGCCCAGGCGCGCGGCCGTATCGCGATCGATGTCGAACGCGAGCTCGAGGCCTTGGTTTTGAGCGTCCGTGGCCACGTCCTTCAGCTCCGGAACCTTGCGCAGCTCCTCCACCACGCGCGGCGCCCAGGCGCGCAGCTGCTCCAGGTTCGGATCTTGAAGCGTGTACTGGTACTGCGTGCGCGACATTCTTCCGCCCAGGCGCACGTCTTGAACGGCCTGCAAGTAAAGCTTGATGCCCGGCACCTCGGCCGCTCGGGGGCGAAGCCGGGCGATCACCTGATCCGCCGTGACGCCGGGGCGCTGGTCGCGCGGCTTCAGAACGACGGAGATGTTGCCGGTGTTGCTCGTCGAGTTTCCGCTGCCCATCCAGGCCACCACGCGCTCGACCGCGGGGTCTTCCATGACGATACGATTGATGGCCTCCTGCCTCTCCCGCATGGTGGGAAATGAAACGTCGGGCGGCGCCTCCGTCATGCCTTGCAGCTGCCCGGTGTCCTGTTGAGGAAAGAGCCCCTTGGGGATGATGACGTAGAGGTACCCGTTCAGGACCACCGTCCCCAACATGACGAGCAGGGTGAGTCGGCGGTGCCGGAGAACCCAAGCGAGGCCCCGCTCGTAGCCGCGGAGGACCCATGCGAATCCGCGCTCCGCCAGCCGACTTGCCGCGCTGGGCTTTTTCTTTGCCTCCGATTTCAGGAGGCGCGAGGCCATCATGGGCGTGAGCGTGAGCGACACCAGCGCGGAAATGGCGATGGCTACGCTGAGGACGATGGCGAACTCCCGGAACAACCTGCCCACGATGCCGCCCATGAGCAGCACCGGAATGAACACCGCCAAGAGCGACACCGTGATGGACACGATGGTAAAGCCGATTTGCTTGGCTCCTCGGAGCGCCGCCTCGAAGGGGGCATACCCTTGCTCCAAGTATCGGGTGATGTTCTCCGTCACCACGATGGCGTCGTCGACCACGAAGCCCGTGGCGATGGTGAGCGCCATGAGCGACAGATTGTCGATGCTGTAGCCCAGGAGGTACATGACCCCGAACGTGCCGATCAGCGAAAGCGGCACCGCCACGCTGGGGATGGCCGTCGCCCGAGCGCTCCGCAAAAACGAAAACACCACGAGCACGACCAGGATCACGCTGAACACGAGCGCGTGCTCCACCTCGGCGACGGACGCCCGGATGGTCCGCGTGCGGTCGAGCGTGACGGCGACGTCGATGGCCGGTGAAATGGACGTTCTGAGCTCGGGCAAGAGCGCCCTCACCCGCTCCACCACGTCGATGATGTTCGCGCCCGGTTGGCGTCGGATGATCATCGCGACCGAGCGCTCGTTGTTCGACCACGCCGCGTAGCGGGCGTTTTCCACGTCGTCGAACACGTTGGCCACGTCGCCGAGACGCACCGCGGCGCCAGCGCGATGTGTCACGATGAGCTCGCGGTACGCGTCCGCACCGAAGAGTTGCGTGTCCGCGCGAATGGCGCTGGCTTGCTCCGGACCGTCGAGCGAGCCTTTGGGTCCGGCCGAAGTGGCGCGGCCCAGCACGTCGCGAACGTCCCCCGTGCTCACGCCGATGCCCGCCAGCGCGGCAGGATCCACTTGAACGCGCACCGCTGGCAGCTGGCCGCCGCCCACGAACACCTGACCGACCCCCGGCACCTGCGCGATTTTCTGAGCGACGACGGTGGTGGCGGCGTCCACGACCTTCGGCAGCGGCAGGGTTTTCGACGTCAGCGCCAGAATGAGGATGGGCGCGTCGGCGGGGTTGACCTTGCGGTAGTTCGGCCGAAACGGCAGGTTGGACGGAAGATCTCCGGCGGCGGCGGCGATCGCGGCTTGAACGTCCCGCGCGGCGCCGTCCGAGTCCCGCGAAAGATCGAACTGCAAGGTGAGCGACGTCGAGCCGAGCGAGCTCACGCTGGTGATTTCGCTGACACCCGCGATGCGCGCCAAGCGGCGCTCGAGCGGCGTCGCGACCGCAGCAGCCATCGTTTCGGGGCTGGCGCCCGGGAGGCTGGCCGAAACGCTGATTGTAGGGAAATCCACCTGTGGCAGCGGCGAGACGGGGAGGAGGCGATAACCCGCGAGGCCGGCGAGAATCACCGCGAACGCAAGCAGCGTGGTGGCGATGGGACGACGGATGAACGGCTCGGAAATGTTCACGGGCCCCCGGACTGCGCCAGGACGGCAGCGTCACCGTCCCGCTTGCCCCGTCCGAAGAACGCCGCGACCTTGCCCATGTACAGGTAGATGACCGGCGTCGTGTACAGGGTCAGGATTTGGGAAATGATCAAACCGCCGACGATGGTGATGCCCAGCGGGCGCCGCAGCTCGGAGCCCGTGCCCTGCTCCAAGGCCAGCGGAAGCCCACCGAGCAAAGCCGCCAGCGTGGTCATCATGATGGGCCGGAACCTGAGCAGGCAGGCCTGAAATATGGACTCTTCGGGCTTCATTCCGCCATCGCGCTCCGCCTCCAGCGCGAAGTCGATCATCATGATGGCGTTCTTTTTGACGATGCCGATGAGCAGGATGATGCCGATGAGCGCGATGACGGTGAACTCGGTGCGGCACACGATGAGCGCCAAGAACGCCCCCACGCCGGCCGAGGGCAGCGTGGACAAGATGGTCACCGGGTGAATGTAGCTCTCGTAGAGCACGCCCAGCACGATGTAGACCGTGATGAGCGCCGCCAGCACCAAAAACAGCGAGCTCTTCGTGGAAGACAAGAACTCCTGCGCCGTCCCCTGAAACGCTCCGTGAATTCCGGGCGGCAGATCGAGCGCGGCTTCTGCGCGCTGAATCGCATCGACGGCCCGCCCCAGAGAAACCCCGGGCGCCACGTCGAACGATACGGTCGCCGAGGGGAACTGCCCTTGGTGGTTCACGACGAGCGGCGCCGTGGCGCGTGACAAGTGCACGAACGTCGACAGCGGGACTTGCGCGCCGGAATCGGACGGAACGTAGAGCTGCCGCAGTGACTCCTCCGTGCGTTGAAACTCGGGCTTCGCCTCCAAGACGACGCGGTACTGGTTCAGCTGCGTGAAAATGGTCGAAACCTGCCGCTGCCCGAACGCGTCGTAGAGAATGTCGTCGACGACCTGAGGCGACACGCCAAGCCGGGAAGCGCTGTCGCGATCGATGCTCACCACGAGGTCGAACCCCGTGGACTCTCGGTCGCTCGTCACGTCCCTGAGCTCCGGCAAGCGCGCAAAGGCCGCGGTGACGCGCGGCGCCCATTCTGCGAGCTCTTCCGGATCAGCGCTCTCGATCGTGTACTGGTACTGCGTGCGGCTGACCCGGGTATCGATTTGCAGCGTTTGAACCGGCTGCAGGTAGAGCGAAATACCCTCCACCTCGGCGAGCTTGGGCCGCAGCCGCTCTATCACCTCGCCCACCGTGGCACGCTCCGAACGCGGGCGGAGAGTAATGGAGAAGCGCCCGGTGTTCAGCGACGGGTTCGTGCCGTCGGAGCCGATGAACGAGGCGACGCTCTCGACGTCCGGATCCGCCTGAACGACCTCCGAGAGCCGCTCTTGGAGCGTCTTCATGCGAGAGAAGGAGACGCCGCCCGGCGCCTCGGACACACCGAGAATTTGCCCCGTGTCCTGCTCCGGGAAGAAGCCCTTGGGCACCCAAACCGCGAGCAAGACCGTGACCGCCACCGTGCCCACGGTGACGAGCAACGTCGTGCGTCGGTACCGGAGGACGACCCGCAGCGTGCGCTCGTAGTAGCCGAGCATCCAGTCGAAGGC
>JAEYVE010000108.1 GCA_023432025.1 Pseudomonadota bacterium | reverse complement strand
AGTCCGAGCGACTCGAGCTCCAGAGAGAACACCACCGACTCGCGCGACGCGTCGGCGCGGCTCCGCGCGACCCGCATGAGCTGCGACAAATCCGAGCCGTCGTGCGGATACGTGGCGACGCCGATGGCCAGCGTGGCACCCGGCGCGACCTCACGAAAGCTGCGCATGACACGCCGCCTGCACGCGTGCGCGCCAATGCCGCTCGTTTCCGGGAGCAGCAGGTAAAACTCACGCTCGTCGACGCGCGCCAAGACGTCCGTGTCGCGCACCGCCGAGAGCACGCGCTCGGCCATTTGTACCGACCAGGGCCCGTCGCTGCCGTCACCCACCGTGAGCGTGGCGAGCGCGAAGCGGCGGCCGTGTCGGCGCGCTTTGTCGATTTCTCTCCCCGCGACGTCCACGAAGTACGCAAACGTGTACGCGCTCGAGTCCGGGTCCTTCATCGTGCCGCGGCTCGCGGCTTCTTTTTCGGCGCCGAGCGCGATGTGAAGCGCGCCCAACGCGCCCGCGCGCTCGAACGCGCCCTGCTTCACGGAGTGGGGCACGTTGGCGCCGCCGAGCAAGAGCAGGCCTTGCTGGCTCGCGCGATTGGCGAGACGCACGACGTCCACGTCGCCTTCCCGCGTCGCATGGGACAGCAGCGTCATCTCGTCGCAAAAGCTGGGTAGCTCGGGAAAGTGCCCGACTTGCTCGACGAGCATGAGCTCGCGCGACGCGTCCGAGGCTCGCAAGAACGCCGCGGCCCGCTGCGCGCCGGTGGTCGCCATGAACGCCTCGAGCACGCGCCGCGCGGCGCTGCGCCGATTCGTGGCCTCACCGATGGCGTCCAAAGCTTCCTGGAGCCGCCTGCCGAGCCGGGCTTCGCTGACCTCGCGCTCGAGCTCCTCGCGCACGCGCCGCTCGGCGGACTGCTCGCGCACGCGGCCCACGGCGCCCAAGAGCTCGTCTCCCGACAGCGGCATGAGCAAAAGCCCCGTTCCGCCCAGCGCAATGGCTTGCGTGGCGAGCTCCAAATCTTGCGTGCGCGCCAGCGCATACACAGCGGCTTGCGGGCTCAGCGCGCGCACGTGATGCACGACGGCGAGCCCGGCGTTGCCGCTCAGCGCCACCTCCACCAACACCACGTCCGGCACCTCGGAGGCCGCGCGAGCCAAGCCGTCGCCCAAGTCCCGCACCACGCTCAGCCCGTCCCCTCGTCCGCCCAGAGTCCGCTCGATGAGCAGGGCAGACGCCTCGTCTTGGACGATGGCGATGATGTGTAGAGGATGGGGCGTTTCGCGGGTCACGGATGCTCCGCTTCTCCGCTGAACACCCAAGCCGCTGGGCCGCGTAGCTCGACCTCCCAGGTTTCCTTGGCCACCCGAATTTCCAGAGCACCCCCGGGCAGGTGCACCGTGAGCGGTTGATCGAAAGGTGAACGTCCGCTCGCCGCCGCCGCCAACGCCGTGGCTGCGGCGCCGGTGCCGCAAGCGAGCGTGCGCCCCACGCCGCGCTCCCACACCACGACGTGCAGCTCACGCTCGCCCTTTTGCACGACGAACTCCACGTTCGAGCCGCCTTGCAGGCGGCTCGAAACCAGCGGCCCAATGCGATCGACGCGCTCGATGCTTTCCTCGTCCGCAAAGCGGATCGCGTGCGGATTCCCCATGGAATAGCGGTCGAACGAGTAGCGCTGACCGTCCACGTCCACCTCCACGCGCCCCTCGGCGCGCCCTCGGCCCATGCCGGTCCGCACCTGGCCGGAGAGGCCCGAAGAGGCCACTTCGACGTGGCAGGGCCGCGGTCCGGCGTCCGTGTCCACGACGAACTTGGTGTCGCTCGCGCCTGCCTTGCGCGCCAAATGGAGCGCCACGCAGCGCAGGCCGTTGCCGCACATTTCCGGTCGCGAGCCGTCGGCGTTGAGCACGGTCATGCGCGCGCGAGCGCTCGAGCTCGAGCTCGAGCCGCTCGTCGGGGCGGGGCTGACGAGCAGCACGCCGTCGGCGCCGATGCCGAAGTGACGGTCGCAGAGCGCGCGAGCGCGCTCGATGCCGAAGCTCTCGGGATCCCTGCTTTCGACGACGATGAAGTCGTTGCCGAGACCTTGGTACTTTTCGAAACGAAGTCGCGTCATGACGGTGGGTGGGGCTCCGGACTCTAGCGCGCTTTTTCCCAGGGTTCCGCGCTCAAAGCCAGGGCCCAAGCGCGCTTTGGAGGGCGGCCTCGGTGAGGCCGGCCACCCCGACCAGCTTGTTCTTGCCAGTGAGCCCCGAGACCACGGAAACGGTGCTCTTCGGTACGGAGAGAACCTCCGCCAGAGTGCGGACCAGCTCCTCGTTGGCGGCTCCGTCCACGGGCGGGGCCGCAACGGCAACCTCCAGCGCCTCCTGCCGAACCCCGACGACGCGACTTCGCGCCGCTCGCGGCTTCACTCGGACGGCGAAACACAGAAGCTCCCCACGGGCGCGGACGGGCAGCGGCATGACCGGGCTCAGGTTACACCAGCGGAAGCGAGCGCGCCGTGTCGACAGAGGGCGCCCTCGCGTGTAAGGCCACCCCATGAAGCGGCCCCTCCTGTTCACGGGCTTCATGGCTACGGGCAAGACGACGGTAGCCCGGCGCATCGCCGAGGAAACCGGACGTGCGTTCGTCGATTTGGACCAACGCATCGCGGCGCGCGCCGGCAAGAGCGTCACCGACATTTTCGCGGACCACGGAGAGGCTCACTTTCGTGAGCTCGAGCGCGCCGAGCTACGCTCGCTCCTCGACTCTTGGCAGAAGGAGTTCGGCGAGGCCCCGGTCATCAGCTTGGGGGGCGGGGCGCTGCTCGAACGCGAGCAGCGAGTGCGCGCGCTCGAGGCCGGCGTGGTCGTGTCGCTCATGGCGGCGCCCGAGGAAATCGCGCAGCGCTTGAGCCGCGAAGAAATCGAACGCCGCCCGCTTCTGCAGACGGGAGATCCGGCGGCACGCATCCGCACGCTGCTCGAGCAGCGCAAGCTGGTGTACCGCGAGGCGCACGTCGAGCTCGACACGACGGGACGCGCTCCGGAAGATCTCGCTCGTTTGGCGCTCGCGCACTGGCGCAGAAATGCCGTCGCGGTGGCCGCCGGGGAGTCGACGTACGTCGTGGAAATCGGCCGAAACTTGGTCGAGGAGCGCTTGGGGGCGCTCGTGGGGCGCTGCTCCAGCACGCTGCTCGTCACCGATACGAACGTCGCCCCGCTTCACGGCGCGGGCGCGCGTCACGCGCTCTCGCAGCTCGGCACGCCGAGCGGGGAGGTGCAGCTCACGCCGGGCGAAGAGCACAAAACGCTGCGCGGCCTCGAACGCATTTTCGAGGGCGCGTTCAGCGCCGAGCTCGACCGCTCGAGCGTGATGGTGGGCCTCGGGGGCGGCGTGGTGACGGACATGACCGGCTTCGCCGCGGCCACGTGGATGCGCGGGGTGCGCTGGATCGGCGTGCCCACCACGCTTTTGTCGATGGTCGACGCCTCGGTGGGCGGAAAAACGGCCGTCGATTTCCGCAGCGCCAAGAACTCCGTGGGCGCCTTTTGGCAGCCGTCGGGCGTCTTGTGCGACGTGGCGACGCTGCTGACGGAGAGCGAGCGCGCTTACACGAGCGCGCTCGCCGAGGTCGTCAAAACGGCGCTCATCGGAGACGCGGAGCTCTTCACGTTGCTCGAGGAGCGCGCCGAAGCAGTGCTTGCGCGTGATTTGGACGTCGTGACCGAGCTCGTCGAGCGATCGGTGCGGGTGAAGGCGCGCATCGTGAGCCTGGACGAACGAGAAGGCGGTTTGCGTGCGGTCTTGAACCTGGGCCACACCGTGGGTCACGCGCTCGAAGCTGCTGGCGGCTTCACGGCGCTCACGCACGGCGAGGCGGTCAGCTTGGGCCTGGTAGCGGCGCTCCGCATTGGGCAGTCACTCGGTGAGACTCCCCAAGAGCTGACCACGCGCACGCTTTCCCTTTTGGAGCGGCTGAAGCTCCCGCGCACCTTGGCGGAGGCGGATTTGGCGGCTGCGGCGCGTCTCCTCGGTCACGACAAAAAGCGCGCGGGCACACAGATCAAGTTCGTGGTGGCACGCGGCGTGGGCCATGTAGGCATTCGTGCGCTCGGCCTGACGGATCTCGCGGAACGCACGCAGAGGGCCGTCGGCTGACGGCGCGGTTTCGCGCACCGCGACGGAGCTGACGCGTCCCTTGGCGCCGTCGCGGGGAGTCCCGCGGCCGGGTTTTCACGTCGTGGGCGAAGGACGCGGCTGGCGAAAGCGTGCTCGCTTATCGAAGCGGGCGGAGGCGCGAGCTCCTCCGATTCGAAGGTACCCGGCGCCGTTCGAAGCGCCCGCCGTCGCTCGCGTGCCCCGTGCGGGCGCAGACGGTGGACGGAAATTGGTACGCGCTGGGCAGGGCCGATAAGCTTTGTTCTCGCGAGTCTCCCTCCGTTCGAGGTCTGCCCCCATGCTTCGCAATCTCTTCCGTCCGCTCGGTTTTCTGCTGGTCTGTGCCGCGCCCTTCGCGGTGATGGGTCCCGCTGGCTGCGCGGACAACAAGTCGACGATTTTCGTGAAGCACGTGCTGGCGCCGACGGACGATTGCAGCTTCGAGGCGGATCCGACGGCGCCGGCTTTGTTCTACGGACTCATGGATCTTGCCGTCACGGACACGTACACGGCAGTGCTCTTGGTGGGAAACCAGCTGGTGCCCCAGGGAGAAGACGATCAGCTGCGCACCGAGACGAGCCGCGTGGCGCTCCAGGGCGCCGAGGTGCGCCTCGACGCGATCGGCGGCGACACGGTCGCGCACTTTCGGACCATCGTTTCGTCCACCGTGGACCCCGCAGCGGGTCCGGAGCCGGGCTACGGGTGGGCGAACGTCACCCTGGTTCCGCCGGGGCTAGGCCTCGCGCCGGGCGAATACGTGGCCACCGTGACGGTCTTCGGGGAGACCTTGGGCAACCAGGACGTCGAGACGGGGGAGTTTTCCTTCGTGATCCGCGTGTGTGACCAGTGCTTGGTCACGTACTCTCCGGAGGCGCTGACGCTCGGGGCTTGCAGGCCTCCGGCGGGTGAGCTCGTGGTTCCCTGTTTCCCGGGGCAGGACGTCTTGGTCGACTGCACGTTCTGCAGGGATCGCTCGAGCTGCGTTCCGCCGCCTGTGGCTCCGTGAGCGCGAGCCGTTTCGTCGGCTTTTCTTCGCGCAGGGTCACGCCGTCGAGCGTCCACCGAGCGGCGCGCTCAAGGAGGCGTGCCGCGTAACCAGCCCGCGAGCAGCACGAAAGGCAGCAGCGGAATCGCGGCGTCGAGCTCCACCGCGAGCCACACGGCGTGGCGGCGCTGCGCTTCGAACGTGGTTTGTGCGCCGAGCAGCACGCCGTTCGCGAGCGCGTAGCTGCCGTGAAAGTTGAAGCTCCGCGCGCCCCAAAAGAGCCAAGCTTCCACGCCCGGCGCCGCGTCTCGGTCGTCGCCGAGCACCGCGAGGCCGCCGAGTGAGGCGACGAGCGGAAAGTCTTCCACCACGGGTGCGAGCACGGAGAGGCCCGCTCCGAGGCGCGCATCGTCGAAGCCCGCCGTGCCCGCCGAGGCGTACGGACCGAGTCCCCAGCTCGCCTCACGTCGACGCCAGAAGAACACGTCCGAGCGCACGGCGGCGCACGCCCGCGTACTCTCCCAAACTTCGCTTTTGCTCCCCACCGCGCAAGGCCCCAAGAGAAGCCCCACGTTCCACTGCACCGCGGGCGCCGACTGCCTGACGCCCGAGAGCTCTGCGAGCTCTTCCAAGCGGCGCGAGCTCTCCGCGCGCGCGACGCTGGCGGAGACAGAGCACGCCAGGCTGGCCGCGACGCACGCTGCAAGCCGCCTCGAGCGGTTGAATTCAGGGGCCCCGGCGCGCGTGCGCTCCCCAGAAACACGCCGCGCTCGCTTCATCGCGGCTCAGGACGGATCGGGCGCTTCGCTCAACGCCTCGGCTTCATTCGTCGGGCGTGCGCGCGCGGCTGCCTCCGCAGGCAGCGGCGTTTCTTCGAGCACCGAATCGATGCGACCGAGCAAACCCTCCAGCAGCGTGCGGTAGCGCTCCTCGGTGCGTAGCCGCCGCTCGCGCTCTTCCTCGAGCTCGTGGGCGAGCGTAATGGCGGCCAGCACCAACGACTGCTGCGTGGGCTTTCGACCGGGGCCGGTGACCGCGTACATGCGGTCCTCCACGGCGTTGGCCAAGCGTTGCAGCTCGCCTTCCTCGGCGGACGTGACGACCCGATAGGTCTGCCCCGCCACCTTGAGCTGCACGGCCGCCCGGCTCATCGCGGAAAACCTATCACTGTGCCCGTTTCATGGAAATGCGCTCTTTGCCTCGAAGCTCGCGAGAGAGACGGGCGGCGCTTCAAGGCTCGGCGTCCTCGTCGGGCGCGTCGGGATCGGTGGTGCTGCGGCGAAGCCCCAGCGCCTTGGCCTTTTTGTAGAGGTGGCTGCGCTCCAGGCCGAGCTCGCGCGCGGCTTTGGCCATTTGCCCGCCGTGAGCGGCCAGAGCCTCCTCCAAAATGGTGCGCTCGGCGTCCTCCGCCAGCACCCGGAAGGGTACGCCGGGACGATAGAGTCCCTGAGCGGCGGGGGCTGCGGCGCCCACCGCTTGCCGCACGTCCTCCGGTCGGATGCCGTCGTCCGGCCCCAAAATGACCAACCGCTCCACCAAATTACGGAGCTCTCGGACGTTTCCTGGAAAGGAGTGCGCCGAGAGGGCCGCGAGGGCGCCCTCCTCGAAGCGCACTCCCGGGCGACCGTTGCGGAGCGCGGCCTGCGCGAGAAAGTGCGTGGCGAGCTCGGGAATGTCTTCGCGCCGCGCTCGGAGCGGCGGCAACGCGATGGGCAACACGTTCAAGCGATCGAACAAATCCGGCCGGAAGGCGTTGCTCCGCGTGGCTTCGACCAAGTCCTTGTTCGTGGCCGCGACCACGCGCACGTCGATCTGAAGCGTTTCGCTGCCGCCGACGCGCTCGATTTCCGACTCTTGCAGGACGCGCAGGAGCTTGGACTGCATGTCGAGCGGCATGTCGCCCACCTCGTCCAAAAACAGCGTGCCCCCGCTGGCTCGCTCGAACTTGCCGCGACGCTGCTTGGTGGCCCCGGTGAAGGCGCCCGCTTCGTGCCCGAAGAGCTCGCTTTCGATGAGGTTGGCCGGCACGGCGGCGCAGTTCAGCTTTTCGAGCGGCCCCTTCGCGCGCGGCGAGGCGCGGTGAATGGCGCGCGCCACGAGCTCCTTGCCGGTGCCGCGCTCTCCGGTCACGAGCACGCTGGCCGGCGAGCGCGCTGCGCGCGCCACGCGCTCTCGCAGCGTGCGCATGACGACGCTCGAGCCCAAGAGCTCGTCGAAGTAGCCCGCCTCGGCGCGCAGCTCCGCCGCTTCTTGCTCGGCGCGCCGCAGTCGGAGCGCGTTGTCCAAGACGAGCAGCAAGCGATCCGTCGAGAGCGGCTTTTCGAGGAAGTCGAGCGCGCCGAGCCGCGTTGCCCGCACCGCCACGTCGATGGAGGCGTGGCCGCTCATCATCACGACTACGGCGTCGCTGCCGCCCTCGCGCAGGCTCTCGAGCAAATCGACGCCGTGACCATCCGGCAGCGCAACGTCCAAGAGCGCCACGTCGTAGCTCTGTTTTGCGAAGCGCTCCTTGGCGAGCGCAACTCCGCCGACCACGTCGACCGCGTAGCCCTCCAGGGAAAGCGCTTTCTTCAGTGTCATCAAAATGGCCGGTTCATCATCGACCACCAAGACACGCGCGCGCGCTCTCGCCTGGGTGCGTTCACCGGAACGGTTGTGGGGCGACGGCGTGGCCATGCGTCCAACGTAGCCAATACGTCGGGAGAGGTGCAACGGCGCGCGTCTTGGGGCGAAGGCTTTGCTAGCCTGAAGTCGTGTCTGCCCCGCCTGTCCTCGTTCGCGGCACGTTCGCCGAGATGTGTCTCCCCGAGCTGCTGGTCGCGCTGCTGGACCGTCAGCTGGCGGGCACGTTGGTCGTTCAGGAAACGGACGGCTCGAAGAGCGCGGCGCTCGTGGTGCGCGGCGCACCCGCGAAGGCACGGCTCGCTCACAACCCCATCTTCTTGGGTGAGGTGATGGTGGACCTCGGCGTCATCGACGAGGCCACTCGCAAGAGCTCGCTTCAAGAGGCGTTCGATTCGGGGCGGCCCCACGGTCAAGTGCTCGTGTCGCGCGGCATCATCGACGACAGCGCGCTCTACGTGGCGCTCCGCGAGCAGCTCCATCGGCAAATATTGGCGCTTTGTGAGTTGCCCGGAGATACGGCCTTCGGCCTGTACCCGGCCAACTATCTCGATGGTTGGGGGCCCACCGCCGAGTGGCGCGTGAAGCCGCTGCCGCTGGTGTGGCGCGCGCTGTCCCAAAAGGCGCCATTGTCTCGTGTGGGTGTGGTCGTTTCCCGTCTCGGGAACCGTGATTTGCGCATGCGCTTCGAGGCACCCGTGGCGCGCTATCGGCTGGACCCCAGCGAGCTGGCGCTCGTGAACGTGCTCCGGGCCAAGCCGCAATCGCTCACTCAGCTCGAACAGTCGGGGGTGGGCAGCCCAGAGCGAGTGAGGCGCACGGTGTATGCGCTCGTGATGACGCGTCAGCTCGATCTGGGGGCGGAGCAGGGGGCGCCGGTGGGCTTCAACGAGCCGACGGAGTCTCCGCAGAGCGTGCTTCCTCCGCCGCAGCGGCCCGCGCCTCGCCCGATTCGCGTGAGCCCGCACACCGGCTCGGCGGTGGCCACGAACGAAGCGTCCCAGTCGAGCGCCCGTACGGCCGAGAGCGCCCACGGCAAACAGACTTCCGAAGAACTGAAGGCGTTTCGCCGTGAAATCGAGGAGCGTGGACGCCGTGGCCCCGGCAGCTACTACGAGGAGCTCGGCGTGGCTCCCACCGCGGACACGGCGACCATTCGCGCGGCGTTCTTTCAGCTCGCCAAGCGTTGGCACCCGGATCGTTTGTCCGACCAGCTGGCGGATGTGCGAGACGTGGTCACGCGCACCTTTGCGCGTATGGGTGAGGCTCACCAAGCGCTCACGGACGAAGAGCAGCGACGTCGCTACGACGAGGTCCTGAACGGGGGCGGCGGCTTGGACGAGCAGGAGCAAGTCATGGCCGTGGTGCGCGCCGTCGGCGCCTTCCAGAGGGCCGAGGTGCTCGTCAAAAAGCGGGATTTCGCGCGCGCGCTGGACGAAGCACGCGCCGCCTACGAAGGAGACCCCGACCAGGCCGACTACGCGGCGCTCTACGCGTGGCTCTTGGCGCGGGACCCGGCGAACGGCGTCGAGGAGCCGCTCCGGCTCTTGGACGACGCCGTCGAGCGCGAACCGGACAACGTGCGCGTGCGCTGGTACCGCGGTCAGCTGTACAAGAAGGTGGGCAATCACGGTCGCGCGCTCCGCGACTTCCGCCACATCGTGGCGCTCAAGCCGCATCACGTGGAGGCGCTCCGAGAAATCCGCCTCCACGAAATGCGCAAGCAAAGTGACCCCAGCCCGAGCCGAAAGAGCAGCGACCCCAAGGTGCGGCGTGCAGGAGACGAGGGTTCGTCCAGGCCCGGCGAACCCAAAAAGGGCGGCGGCGTCTTCGGAAAGTGGCTCAAAAAGTAGCCGCGCGCCGGGTCGCCGATACGGTCCGAGCCCCGTGCTCGCGTCGTACGCGTCGCGCAGTCGTCACGAGGACGAAAGAACGGGGCGCCTCGGCCGGACTCTGCCTCAGCCCGACTCTGCCAGCGTGGTGATGGCCACCAAGTACCAGGTGGAGTGCGGCAGCCACTGCTCCACCCAGCGCCACTGTCGCCAGCAGTCCATCTCGGTCGTCTGGGTCATCCACTGAATGCCGGAGGCGTCGCTCGATTCGCTGCCGGTGATGCCGTTCGAGACGCCGCCGTCCAAGTGCCCGTGATAGGGCGCGCGAGACGCGCAGTAGTCGGGGGGATTGTTGCGGCCAAAGCCCGACAGCATCGACACGTCGAACGGATTTTTGCCGAGGATCCAGTCCAGCTGGCTCACGGCGTAGCTCTCCAGGGCCTTCGAAACGCCCAAATAGCCGGGCGCCGTGTCTCCGACGAAACGCCCGCCGATGAGGGCCGCCGCGGCGAGTGAGGCCAAGCGAGCGCTTTCACCCTGCCACCAGTAGCCGGTTTCGTTGTCGTGCGGGATGAAGAAGCCCGTCTTGATGCTGCCGCCCGATACGAACGTTTGCCGCGCGTAGCCGAACGGGTTTTGCGTTTCTTCCGTGACGGCCACGAGGTACGCAAGGTGCTTGGCCACCGCAGCGCGCACTTCGTCTACGCGCGCAGCTTCCGTCTCCACGTCGGCGTAGCGAACCAGCGCCACGACGGGCAGGCCCGCGTCGGACGCGTGATAGAACGGACGCGTGCCCGAGTCGGCCACGAAGTAACCCGCGGGGGACAGGCGTGCTGCCAGCGCCGCCGCGCGCGTACGCGCCGCAGTCAAGTATTCGGGCTTGGACGTGGCGGCGTAGAGCTCGGTCGCCGCGAGCAGCGCCGTGTAGTCGTCGATGACGTTCTCTTTTCCGTCGTCGCAGTAGCTCGAGTTGTTCGTCAGGAGGTGCGAAAAGCCCTTTTCCGCGGCGGCCAAGTACTCCGCAGAAGAAAACGAGCCGCTCTTGCCCCAGCTGGCGATGCGCGCGAGCGCCGCGATGGCCATGCCCCCGCCTTCGCGGAACGCCGCCTGGAAGTTGGCGGTGCGAATGCCGTCGCTGCCCTGGAAGGCGCAGACGCTGCGCGCGTCGAGGAAGCCCGTCCAGCCGTCGAAAATGGTCGTGTAAAAGTAACCTGCGGGATCCTGGACGCGCACCAAGAAGTCCGCGCCGAACAGCGCCTCGGCCTCGGCGTTGGCGCGGTTTTGTGCGCCCACCACGGCCGCGTCGCGGTCACGGAACCACGCCAGTGCCCACGCCGTGAGCGGGATCTGCTGCGGAACGAGGAAGTTCGAGTAGTTCAGGTGCGACAAATACTTGGAAATGTCGCCGGACGCGTCGTACCAGCCGCCCTGCACGTTGGCCGTTCCGCTGCGTGAGCCCTCGAAGGGAACGGCCGCGTCGGCGGCCCACACGTCTGGATCGTCCGCGCGCGACGACTTGAAGAAGGAGAGCACCGAAGGCGCCGTCGTCGCCAGCAGATGACGGTTTCCAATGGCGAAGCTTTCGCTCGTCACGCCGTTGATGCGGAGCGCGAACGTGCCTTCTGCCACCAGCTCCGAGAAGTCGGCGACCAAATGCGAGCTCGGGCCACCCCAGGCCGAAAAGCCCGAGTGGTCCTCCAAGGTGCCCTCGAAGAACACGGCGTTGTCCGAAGGGCGCACCACCTGAAAGGCCGTGAGCGGCGCGCTAGCGCGAACCACGGCGCGCTTCGGAGCGCAGCGTTCGTACCCGACGTGATTGATGTGCACTTCGTGAGTCACGCCCGCCGCGGTTTGACCGAGCAGCGTGGCGGAGAGCGGCGCCGTGGGAGCCGCCGGACACATCGGGGTCGGCGCGCTCAAGCTGCCACCCGTCCCGCCGCTGCCGCCCGTTCCTTCGCCCGCGCCCGCGCCGCCGCTGCCGCCGGCGCAACCGCTACAGGTGCTGCCGCCCGTTCCGCCACCACTTTTGTTCGTGTTCGGCCCATGAACCGTTTCGGTGTTCGAAGAGCAGGCTACGCCCGCGAAGGCGAGCAAGAGAAGCGTGGAGGGGGAAACCAAGCGACCAAAAAGCATGCCCGACCTTAGCCCGAGGCCACGCAACTGCCGTCCCTTGGGTGGGTAATTGGAGCCCCAGTTTGGTCGCAAGAGCGGAAAATTCGCGACACACCAGAGAATCGTGTCTCCACGAGGGGGGAAGCCCCCCAGCGCCAAGCTCGTCCGCTCCCGCGCTCCGCCCCAGTTCGCGCGAGCCGAAGGGGCACGACCGGCCCGCGGTCCGCGTCCCGTCCGCGCCCACAACGACCCCGGGGACGACCCTCCGAGGGCGCATCGGCGCGCGCCGGCGCACCTGAATCGGCCGGCGGTCCGCGTTCCCCTCCGCGCCGACAACGACCCGGGCCGGACCCCACGAGGGCGCATCGGCGCGCGGGCGCGCACCCAGGACCGGCCGGCGGTCCGCGTCCCGCCCGCGCTCACGACCGGAGCGCTGGCGCGTACCGACGGCCCGCGACCTCGCTGGCGCGGTCGACGGGCCGCTTCGTCGCGTGCCCACCGACGACGTTGCGAGACAAACCGGGCGGGGGTCGTTCGAGCGCTGTGCGGCGCGGCTCTTCGAGTCAGTCGGAGCGCGGCTTCAGGTCGTGGTTTGGCCGTCGAGGTGTTCGAAGAGAAGGTCTTCCGCGCGCGGAAAGTTCGGTCCTTGGTCGTCTCGAATGCAGTCGATGAAGTGGTGAATGGTCGCGCGCGACCGTTGTCCGTACTTCAGGCGATTTCCGCAGTTGCCTTCGCACGTGTAGACGGTGTTGCCGTCGCCGGATACGCCCACCACGAAGCCGGTGTGGCCAGTGCCGCCCGACTTGATCTGGATGAACACGTCGCCGGGCTTGGGCTCCGACACTTCCATGCCCAGCTTGCGGGCCTCCACCCACATCACCTGAACGCCGAGGTGGTGTTTGCCTCCAATGGGGAGAGTGCCGAGTGCCTCGCGCAGCGCCCACGACACGAAGGCGCAGCACCACGGCAGCTTGCTCATGCCCGTTGCTCCCCAGTAGCGCGCGATGTCTTTGCTGTGATTCGAGCCGTCTGGGCTCTCGAAGACGGGCTTTCGATGCTCCGAGTCCAACACCTCGAGCAGCTTGCGTCGCTTTTCCGTGAGGCCCGTCGATGGTGGTGAGGGCAGGTGATTCTTTTGCGCGTCGCCGGAGGGATTCAGGAGCGCCCACCACGTGTTTTTGCCAATCACGCCGTCGGAGCCGAGCGGGCGACCTTGTTCGTCCACGTGCTGGAGCTGAAAGAGCTCGACGACCTGCAGCAGCGCGTCGTCGAAGAGGTCACCGCCCGTGACGTTTTCGTAACCGAGCGAGCGCAAGATGCTCTTCACTTCGAGCACCGCCGCCGAGCGCGAGCCCACGCGCAGCGTGGGTCGACCCGCGCTCGAGCGCGGCAGAGGCGACGGCAGGGGCGCGGGCTCGGCCGCCGCCGTGTCCACGAGCTTCTGCAAGAACGAGCCGAAGAGCTGCTGAACCGGCGGCAAATAGCGGTCCACGCTGGCGGTGAAGTAACGAAGCTCCTTCAGCGTGTGCACGAAGGCGACGGGGTCGCCCGCCTCGATGGCGGGCCAAGCGCGCGCGAAGCGCGCGCGCAAGAGTTCCAAGTAGTCCTGGGCGCCCTCGGCGAGCGACGTGAACGCGCGAAAGCGGCACCACGGATGATCCGGGTGAAGCGTGACTTGCACTTGTCCGTTCTTGAGCGGCAGAAGCTCCACGTCGTGACCCGCCACGCCGTCGGTGCGGGGTTGCCGCTCCAAGAACGCCTGGTGCGCCTGGGCTTCACTGACGATTTCGTCCGCTGGGTAGTAGCAGTAGTCACCCGACCAAGTCGCCGTGGCTTTGGCGTTCCCCAGGTTGAAGCAGTAGCTGTGCTTCCAGTGGCCCGTTTCGAGCGCGCTTTGCGCGAGCAATACGGCCAAGCTCTCGCGTGAGGGCCTGGAGCCCAAGAGCGTGAGCCACGACGCTTCGAGCGCCGCGGCGACTTCGCTGAACGTGACCTGTGTGCGCTGTGCCTCGATTCGGTTCCCCATGGCGGCACACTAAGCCGCACGCTTTCGGTCATGCACCTCGGACGTTGGGCCGAAAGCTCGCGTGCGGCGAGTCTTCGTGCGCATTGGCGGACTTGCGGAAACTCCCGCCTACGACGATGCGTCGTGGGAACGATCGAGCCCCCAGTGTTGCACCAGGCGGCCCAGGAGCTCGAGCCCGTCGTCGCTCTTCGAAAGGCGGCGTGCTCGATCGCGCAGCGCGCGCACTTCCCGGAGAAGCTCGCTCTCGGAGCGCGGCGTGGCGCACGCTCGTGCGGCTTGGTAGCGCGAGCAGAGCTCCTCGAACGAGACGTGCGGCGGGAGCCCGAGAAGACACGCGAGGAGCGAAGCGTGAGCGAGCGCGGCGGCGCTCTCGAAATCCGTCGCAGAAGACGTGCGCAACAGCTCGGAGACTTCTTCGCGCGCCGCGTCCAGGTTCACCTCGGCTCCGGCGACGCGCGAGCGAAGCCACGTCAGCAAAAGTGAGCGAGCGCGAAGGTACGGTTCCCCCCGAGATTCCGGCGTCTCGTTGGCCGCTTCGTAGGCGCGCGCGGCGAGCGCTTCGTGGTCCCCTTCCGCGCCGAGCTCGCTCAGTCGCTCGTGCAAGCGGGCGCGTAGCGCCAGGCGTCCGCTCGTTCGAGTCGTCCACGCGTTGGCAGGCTCGGGCGAGAGCCAATCCAAGAGAGCGAGGGCGCGCTCGAGCTCCGCCACGCGGGTTGCCGCGCTGCACAGAGCTTGCACCAGCGCCTCGACGTCTTTGAGCCGGGCCTCGCCGTCGTGCGCTCGCAGCGCTTTCGAGAGCAGCTCTGCGGCGTGCTCGTGCTGCCCCGTGGCGTCGAACGCGGCGCCCAAGGCCGACGCCACTTCCGCGTGATTCAGCCAGCCTTCGTCCACGAGTCCACGCTCGATGGCGGGCAGATCCAGGAGAGGCGCGGTGGGGCGCCGAGCCAAAAGCAGCGCGCGGGTACGATTCTCGAGAGCGTTCACGGCATGTGCGGGTGAGTAGAAGCGAACGCTCGCCGTGCGGCGCTGTGCTTCTCCGTCGCGCACCAGCAAGTAGCCGGGATCTCCGTAGCACTGGTAGGCGCCCCAAGCGTTGCTGTCGGGGTGACCTTCGAAGGTGGCGACGCGCGCCTCCTTGACCGCCTCTCCGAACGTTCGCCCTTCCAGGAGGCAGGCGTACGCGCGCGTTGCGAACGTTTTCGCGGCAGCGTCGTCGAGGGCCCACCCCGCGGCCACGACGGCGCGCACTCCCATGCGAATCAACTGGCTCGAGAAGCCGGCAGCCAAGCGGTGGTAGTCATGACGGCCGTCACGCCCGGCGTCCGGGCTCTTCGTGCGTCCCAGGTAGCAGCAGTTGACGAAGACGAGCTCGGGCACCTGACGCATCTGCTCGACTTCGGCGGCGGTGAGGAACGCGTCATCTCCGAGCACGAGGCCCGTCACCTTCGTGGGCGACGCGTCGAGCTCGTGCTCGAAGACGCCGTGTCCGGCGAGGTGGAGCACTCGGTACTCCTTGGCGTAGAGCGCGCGCACGATGGTGGCCGCGGATTCGGCGATCAGGTGGTCCGTTTCGAAGCGCGAGGCAGAGAGCGCGCGCCTCGCGAGCTCCGCTTCCTCGCGCGCCCCCGGCAGCGGCGCGAGGCCGGAACGCGTGTCGCCGATGACGAGCGCGCGACTTTGCGTTGCCGTGGCCACGTGCTCGCGCATGGTGAGGGTCGAAAGTTGTCGCACGACGCCGCGCTCCACGGCGAAAGGTCGTCTGTCGGTGCTGGCGCGATCCTCCAAGAGCTCCCACGGATAGGCGGCGGCGGCCTCGTCCAGGAGGAGCACCAAATCCGCGCGATCCGGGGCGCGCTCCTTGAGCGCGTTCGGAAAGAGGAGCTCGTAGAGCGTGCGCGACACCTCCGGGGAATAGGTGGTCCCGGAGACGGCGCGCTCGATGAAGCGATCGACCAGCGCGCGCTGCGTGGGCAAGACACGGAGCTCGCTGCGAGCCCTCTCCGTGAGCGTCGTGAACCGAAGTGAGCCGTCCGGCGCGTCGGCGCTCGGCTCCCCCAAGATCTGCACGCGTTGCCACCAGCCTTGCGTGCTCTCCTCGAACCAGAGGCGCCGCTGCCCGCTCTCGTGCGATCGCAGGGTGGGTTCGAAGCGAAAGGCTCCCTGGAGGTCCGGATCGGTCGCGAGAACGCGGAAGCGATCTTGCGCGATGAGCGCTCGATCTTGCCAGAGCTCGACCAGCTCGACGGCGTCGACGAGCACCGGAAGTCGAGCTTCCACGAGCGCGGCGTTGGCGCGGCGTACACCTTCCAGAATGGCGTAGAGAGAGTCCGTGATGCTCACACCTCCGGCATTCGTACCGACGAGGACGGCGGAGATACCGAGCGAGAGCTCTTCCCCAGAGCGAGCTTCGGTGAGGCGTGTGGTCGCATACTGGAGCACGACGCGCGTCACCCCGCGGGACAGCTTGCCCGTCGTGAGATCGCCGACTTGGCCGAGCCCCACCACCAGAGCCTCCAAACCTTTCTCCTGCGCGCCGGATCGCAGAAATACTTCGGAGGTGTCGTTCGGGCCCGGATAGAGCCGCAGCCCGTGTGAGCGAGTGAGCCGTCCGCCGAGCGCCGAGTCCAAGTGGGCTTCGGCGCTGGCGATGACGTCGCCTTGGTAGTGACCCACGAGAACGGGGAAGCGTGAGGCGCGCAAGTCTCCGTGGAGCACCGAGACGCGTACGGTCTTTCGTGCGCTCACGTAAAAAGCTGATGGTCTTTGTTTTGGTCGCTCCCTTCCAGGCACGGGTGCTGCGCGTAGCCGTTCTCCTCCAAGAGCGGCAAAAGCTTTTGATGAAGCTCCGTCCAGCTGAGCCGATAGCCCGCGCCGCGGATGACCTCGAGCGCGTAGTGCGTCATGGCGCCGTGGTACTTTCCGTCGATCAACGCGTCGTACGAGTACTCGACGGGGGTACAGCCCGAGAGCAGCACCTCCTTCATGCCGGATTCGGGGTGCGCTCCGCCGTTGGGTTTGGCCTGCCGCGGGTTCGGAAGCTCCTTACGCCCGAGGAGCTTCGGATTGAGAAAGCGCACGCGACGGTCGTCTGGCGTGCCCATGACGCTGGCCCGCGTGACCGTGCCCGAGTGACAAGAGTCGGAAATGACCGTGAAGCTGACGCCCGAAGGCAGAGTAGCGAACAGCTCACGGAGCTCGTCGTCGATGATCAAACGTTCGGCGCAGTCGAACGGGCAGAGCGCCTCGTCGTAGCGGCTTTCGTCACCGTCCGTATCGGCCACGTAGGTGCCATGTGAGGAGTTGGTGAACACCAACGTGTCTCCCGAGCGCGCTCGAGACACGAGGTCGGTCAGCGCCTTCATGATGGCGGCCTTCGTCGCCTGCGAGTCCAGGAGCAGCTGTACGTTCTCCTTTGGAAAGGCGAAGTGCTCACGGAGCAGCGCCGCCCAAGCCTTCGCGTCGTTGACACAACCATTCAAGTCGGAGTCGTTCCCCGGGTAGTCGTTGATTCCGACGCAGAGCGCTCGTTTCGTCATGATGTCTCCTCCCAGTGGGTCATGCGGCCACGAACGCTCGAGGATAAAGCGCCCAGTGGTCCTTCGTTTTCGGGGTAGGAGAGTTGGCCTTCTGGCCCAGAGGCGTGGTTCAGTCGCGGCGTGTGACGGTGAGCCGCGTGAGCCGGCTGGGCTCACCGCCTCTGCGCGCGAACCCCAAGCTCACGCGACCCGAGGGCGCCGCGTAGGCCAAACGCACGCGGCCGCGCTCGAGCACGATCTCGGCGCCGCGTCGCGTGAGCCGCGCGGAAGAGGCGGAGTCTTCGGGCCAAGGCCGCGCGGTCCCGCCGAAAGCCTGCGGCTCGAAGGACGGCTGCGTCGGCGAAAGCCAGAGGAGCGGCGCTTGGCCGTCGAAGGTGACTTCCACGTCGACGTTCGCGAAATCCACGTCCGTGAGCCACGCCGGCTCGGAGAGCAGCGTGAGCGAGCCGTCGAAGGGAAACTCCGTACGCGCGGCCGATGGCGCGAGGTGCAGCGGCCAACTCGAGTCGAGCGGCGCAGTGAGCGTGAGCAGCGCGACGTCTCGAGCGAAGCGGTCGCGGGTGCCGGCGCGCGTCCCGCGCAGGCGCGGCTCGTTCTCTCCGTCGAGCCACACGAAGGCGCCGAGGTCCACGGATACGAGCGGACCGACGGGTTCGAGAGGCGCGCCGCGCAACGTCGCGGGCTCGAAGCGAGCACGCCACGGATTGAAGCGAAAAAGAGGGGCCGCAGCGCTTCCGGTGACGAGCCACGGTGACCCGTTGTCTCCGGCGACGAGCAGCGGCTTTGGTGCAGAGGCGGGAAGCTCGACGGTATCGAGCTCTCCGTTCGGGCGGATCCAGACGGCGGCGTGAGTCGGCTCGGTGGGGCAACCCAAGGCGCACGGCGCGCACGTTTCTTCGTTCTCCGCGGGCGCGCAGCCGGCGACGTACAGCGCGCCGCCGCCGGGTAGCGCGACCAAGGCGCTCTCGTAGGCGGGGCTCGGCGAGCTCACCTCGGCGAGGTGCTCACTTGCATCGGCGGAGAGCCACTCGAACGATTGTACGGGGCGCTGCTCGTCGTCTGTGCCCCCAGCGACGAGCAGGCGCCCGTCCGAGAGTCGTACGACGTGGGGGTTCACGCGTGGCGCGCGCAGGCTCGCGAGACCGCCCAAGCTCGACGAGCGCGTCTGGGGCGAGATGACTTCCAAGACCGAAAGGGCGGCGCCATCCACGCTTCGTCCACCGAGCAGCAGCACCTCGCCGCTCGGCAAGGGGGTCGCCGCGTGGCGCGTGCGCGGGACGCGCAGCGCGACGAGGTCCGTGGAAAAGCGGGACTCACGGACCAAGAACACCTCTGCGGTGTCGTGTACGGGCCTCGTGCCCGGTGAGCTCAAAATGGGGTTTTCTCCGCCCGTCACGATCAAGTCGTCTCCGAACGGGGCGGCCGCGGCGTAGGCACGCGGCTCGAGGAGGACGTGACGCGCGCTCGCGTCGACTGCGTGCGCCGTGCCCGTTCGTGTGTGAAACGTGAGCGCGCCGACGACCGCAGAGCTCTGCCCGGCGTCCCCACCGGCCACGAGCACGAGCCCCTCGGAAGCGTGATGGGCGAGCGCTTGTCCACCCCCCGGCGCCGGGTAAAGGTCGTCGCCCGCCAAGTCACAGACGCGCGCTTCTGGCCAAAAGAGCACGTCCAGCTCGCCGTCCGACGTCGCCGAAGAGAGGCCCCAAAAGTGCTCCGTGAGCCCCTCCGTAGCGACGCTGACCGCGCGCGTGGACTCTGGAAACGAAAGCTCGCGCCCGACGTCCGCAGCGGTGAGGCGTTCGCTCGTCAGCGGCCCGGCAGCAAAGTCTCCGAGTGCCTCGAGCGCGACGGCGCTGGGCTCGGTGGGCAGCGGGCAGCTCGATAGCTCATGGAGCAGAATGCCGCGCTGCAGCGGGGCGGAGTCGCCGCTACAGGCCGTCAGGGTCCAGACCGCGACGGCGAACGTGATGCTCCCCCGAATCCTTGCGCGTTTTCTCCAAGGCTTGGGCCCGCGGCGCCGCACGGGGCTACCATAGTCGCTTCCGGCTCGCTTCTGACCATGTTTCCCCAGGTCTTCGGTAAGTTCGTGCTCGAAGGTGAGCTGTCCTCGGGGGGCATGGCGCGCGTCTTCGTCGCCACCTTGCGGGGCGCGGTGGGGTTCGAGAAGCGGCTCGTCGTCAAGCAAATCCGCCCGGAGCTGGCGAGCGACGCGCGCTTCGTGCAGCGCTTCGTCACGGAGGCCAAGACCTCCGTGGAGCTCACGCACCCGAATATCGTGCCCGTGTACGAGCTGGGCGTGGAGGCGGGCGTCTACTACATCGCGATGGAGCTTTGCCCTGGCGTGACCTTGGCGGAGCTCTTCCGCGCGGAGGGCGCGCTTTCGCTGGAGGAGGGCGCCCACGTGGGTGTGGAGCTGGCGCGCGCCCTCGGCTACGCGCACCGCCGCGCCGGCATCGTCCACAGCGACGTGACGCCGCGCAACGTGCTCGTCGACGACGAAGGCGCGGTGCGCTTGATCGACTTCGGCATCGCGGCGCCGGTGGCGGCCGACGAAAGCGCAGAGCGTGAGGTGTTTGGTACGCCGGGCCACATGCCCCCGGAGCAAATTCGCGGGGATCGTCTGACGCCGGCGACGGACGTGTTCGCTTTGGCTGCGCTGCTCTACGAAACGTGGAGCGGCGAGGCGCCGTTTCGCCGCTCGACTCAGGAAGACAGCCTGCGCTCCGTGTGGAACACGCCGGCTCGCATCGCCACGCGCGTGCCAGAGCTCTCGGGGCTGGGGCCGCTTTTGGACGCGTGTTTGTCTCCCGAGCCCAGTCGTCGCCCGGGCGACATCGACGAGTTGGGGCGCGCGCTTCGGGAGCTCTTGCGGGAAGCGGACAGCGGGGACCTGGCGCTCGCGCTGGGAAACCGCGTGCGGCGCGTGCGCCGTGTGTCGCGGAGCGACGCGCAGACGGCGTCGTTTTCGGGAGCTCGTCCGTGGGGCACCTCTGCGCCCGCAGGGCGTTCGACGCACACGACGCCATTGTCGTCCGAAGCGCGGGAGGCCAGCCCCTTTTCGAAGGGGGACACGAGCGCGCACGTGTCACGCACCTTCGCGACGCGCCCGCTCTCCCTGCCGCCGCCGGCGCCCGGGAAGCCCGAGGCGCCCGAGGCGAATGCGTCCAGCACGGCAGCACTCGCGCGGCGGCTCGACGCCGAGGTCGACGTCGAAGAGCTCGGCGCCCCAGTGCTAGGCTCCCCAGCCCGAGAGCCCGCGCGGGTTTCGCTGGGTGAGGCACGGCGTTGGCTCGTGTGGGGCGGCGCCGCGGCGCTGGTTCTTGTCAGCATCGCCGGGGCGCTTGAAAAGCTGGGGGCGGTCGAAGCTGCGCCCGCGGGCGGCGCTCCGGTCCCCGCCGTTCTTCCGGCGAGTCTTCACGCGTCGTCGCCGACCACCAACGCTGGAACGACGCGCGCGGCAAGCGCACCCAAGACGGGAGCAGAGGTGCCGCTTCGGAGCGAGGCTGTGACCTTCGAGACGCCATCTGCGTCACCACCGGATGTTTCCGAGGGCTCGGCCGCGCGCGCGGCACCTCTGCGCGAGGCACCCCCACGCGAGGCGAGTGAAAGAGGCGCCGCGCCGGCGCGCGTCGTCACGAGCGTGAGCGGGACGCAGCCTAAAGAAACCGCTTTGCGCTCGGGTAGCGTGGCGCTGACGGCCGCGCCGCGTGCCGAGGTCAGCATCGCGGGGCGCACGCTGCAAACACCGGTGAAAGACCTGCGGCTGCCCGTGGGAAGCTACCGCGCGACGTTTCGAAGTCCTGCGTGGGACGGCGCCGTTTCGGCGGCCGTGGAGGTGACCGAAGCCACGGCGAGCGCGGTGCACGCGGACTTCACGAGCGAGCCGCCGCGCGTCGTAGTGCGTTAAGGGAGAGCGAGAGCTCGTGAGCCGGTCTCAGCGCACGGAACGCAAAGTCTCGCGTGCGTTCGAGATGACGCGCGCGTGACGATAGTAGTTGACGGTTCTTTTCAGAACCCTAGATCTGCGCGGATGGCCATGACCATGCGGCAATGATTGAGCAAATCTTGCTCGCTCTTGACCTCGCTCGTTTGATTCAAGCCGTACGGCCAGAAGTGCTGCATGTCGCCGTGCACCTGATCTTCCGGGTTGCCGGTGATGGCGCGCAGCTCCGCGGTCGCCGTGGGGCCGGGGAAGATGCCGTTTTGGATCATGGAGTCCCACTTGGAGTCGCCAACGCCGACCACGTGGGAAATCTCGTGCATCGCCGTGATGTGGTTCATGTACGGCTTTTGCCCGAAGCGAATGGAACCGTTGGGGTTGCCGTCCGCGGTTTGCACGCCGGAGTTGTAGGAGACGTTCAGTGTGCGTTCGATGTTCGTGTAACAGTTGTAGTACTCGAGCGCCTCGTCCATCGCCGCCGTGATGAGGGCGTACGCCTCTTGCTCCGTTGGCGTGGGGTTCGCCGATTGAGCGAGCGTGTAGGTGATGTTGCCTTGGTAGGGACAACTCGAGCCGCCGCCGCTGCCGCCGGTTTCTGCGCCGCCGCTGCCGCCCGTTTCGCCGTCGGCGCCGCCGCTGCCGCCCGTACCGCTGCCGCCCGTACCGCTGCCGCCCGTCGCCGTGC
>JAEYVE010000093.1 GCA_023432025.1 Pseudomonadota bacterium | reverse complement strand
GGCGGCGCCGCGTCGGGCGGCGGCGGATCGAGCGGCGGCGGGTCGAGCGGCGGCGGTGGCACCGGGGGTGCTTTCGGCAGCGGAGGCGCCACGGGAGGAACCGGAGACGGGCCCTCCGGCGGCGCCGGCGGCGCCACGAGTCATTGCGCTCCGCGCGCCATCGACTGCGACATCCCGAGTCGGAGCGCGGCGGGCGACGCCGCGGACTGCGAGGCGCTCGGAGCCGCGTACGAAAACGCTTTCGACGACGCGCGCGCGTGCACGGCAGAAGACGAGTGCGACGGGCGCGCCACGGTGCCCAATCTTTGCGGGTGCGAAGTGCTCGCCAACGCCAGCCGCTGCGATCTCGTCCGCGCGGCACAGGACGCGTACGAAAGCCTGGTCTGCGCAGGCTGCCCGGTTCCCACATGCATCACGTGTCCCGATCCGCAGGCAGGCTCGTGCTCCGACGCCGGCGTCTGCCGAGCTGCGGCCACCGACTGACCACGCGGCCCCGCTCGTTTCGGCGCGAGCGAACGCTTTGGCCGAACGAGTGCCCGTCCAAGCGAGGAAGTAGCTTTTGCCCTTCCGTGGGACGGGGTCGCCGACTATGCTCGCCGCGCTCGATTTCCGAAGCACTTTTCGGGGCTTCTCGGTGAGCTTGGCTCACCGCGTTCTCCAAACGGGCTCGGAACCCGAGGCGGCGGTTCTTCCGCTGGTCGAGCAAAGCAGCGAGCGAGCTCCGCACCGAATCGGCGGGAGTAGCTCAGTTGGTAGAGCACGAGCTTCCCAAGCTCGGGGTCGCGGGTTCGAATCCCGTCTCCCGCTCCGCATCGCTGCTGAAAAAGGGCCGGTTTCGTGACTGGCCTCCCCGACGCCCTGCTCGGTTTCTGCACGACCGATGCAAATACTCGGAAGCGCGGCGGCCGGGAGCTCGCGCATCTTCGAGGTGTTCGCAAGGTAGCGCGCGTGCGCCTTGGCGTCGGTTGCGCCTGAGAGGGCCATGGCTTGCTGCAGGTCGACCCCAGCATCTGCGAGCGCCTGCTTGTAGCTCCTCCGGAAGCTGTGAAAGTCGACGCGGCGGGTGAACGGGGTGTCTTCGAAGATCTCCCGCTCGCGCGGGGTGACGACCCGATCGCTGGCGGCCTCGAATCGCCCCGTCTCGGGGTTCCACTCCTCGAGCGCAAAGGCTCGACGGAGGTCCCGCCGGAAGTGGTTCACAACGGAGGCGACCTTCTTTTCCTCCCCTGCCCGCTCGCCCTTCCGGACTGGGAAGACGACTCCCTCCGACTTCCGCCCTGTACGCTCCCACCAGTCACGAAGGATCGGGCGAAGCATCTCGGGGACGGCCAAGAGTTGGGGCCGCGCCGTCTTCTGGCGGGGCGCCCAGCCGTGCCGGAATCCGCCCTGGGTGTCGAGCATCTCCCACCTCAGGGCCCGAATGTCGCCAATCCGGAGGCCGCCGAACATCCGCGAGAGGCAAGCCATGGTCTGGCGCTCGAGCACGGCCCCCCGCCGACTCTCGATGGGGTGCTCCCAAGCGAGATAGGTCGCGAGCTCCGGATCCGTCAGCACCACGCGCTCGCGTCGATCGACCTTCGCGCCCTTCGGCACGCGAACCTTGAGCATGACGTTCTCGGTCAGCATGTCGGCCCGCCAAAGCTCCCCGAGTACCGAGCTGATGTCGTTCTTGACGTGCGTGCAGAGCTGGCGACTCAGCCCGCGCGCAGCGAGTCCGTCGAGGATGTCCCGCCCGTCGCCAGCCACGAGCTCGTTCACTGGCTTCCCGCCGATGGCGGCGAACACGTGCTTCTCCAGGCGATCGAGCCTGCGCTCCTTCGAGCGGATGGAACTCTCGCCCACGATGCGCCGCGCTGCTTCCTCGAAGGTCTCGACGCGCTTTGCTTCCTTAGAGAGCTCGTCAGGCGCGCGCCCCTCGCTCTCGTCGAGCGCCTTCACGAGGCGCTTCATCTTGATGCGCGCCACGGACTTGTCCTTCGTCTCGAGATCGAAAGACTTTTGCACGCTGACACCGTCGACCAGAACGGTCACACGAGCGCGCCAGCCGCTCTTTGCCCAGTAGAGCGAACCCGTGCGTGGGCGCCCCATGCGTTTCTCGGTCATTGCTCCTGCTCCTTTCGTCGTGCTCCGTCGAGTGCCCCGTCAAATCCGTACCGGGAGCACGAAAGCTCCCCATGTGCGGCCCACCAAAGCTCGCGCGCCGCGCACAGTCGCGTACGGATCCCTTCGATCGCTGCGCCGAGACAAGCGTCTTTCTCGACCACTCGATCCGCGATGGCGCTCAGCTCCGAGTCGGCCTGCTCGAGAGTCCCCCAGAAGACATCTTCCGAGGCTTCCGCCTCGCTCTTCCCTTCAAGGTCGTTGAAGCCGAGCGACGCCGCGGCGAACTGGATCGCTGGATTCATGCCGCGCCCTCGGCATTCTCGATGGCCTCAACGAGACCGATCGCGCCGGTCATCTGCTGCTCGCAGATCCAAACGAGCTCGTGAAAGCGAAGCTCGGTGAGGCCGTCTTCACCGTTCACGAGCGAACTCAGCGAGCGGATCGCTTCGAGTGAACGCTCCGCGTGTTCCAGCGCGTTGAGGGCAACGGCTGTCGAGAGTCGCCGGCCGCCAACGGCGCCGTAGTTGCCGGCAGCGAAGAGCGCGCAGAGAGCGCTCTTGCTGACCCTGAGCGTGACGACGTCTCCCATTTCGGAGGGATCACGCGGGCTTTCGGACGTATGAATACTTGCCGCGCTGCGCGCAGCTGTGTTGCTATCACACATGGTCGGAGTCCTTTCTGAGGAAGGTTTCCGGCAAGGGCCCTCGAGGTGGTTCCAAGCACCGCGGGGGTCCGCCTATTTTGTGACTACTTCTTGCGCTTCGGTTTCGGCAGCTCTTCGAAGGCCTTGCGGACAAGCTGTCGAACCACGTCGGACTGGGTGAGTCCGGAGTGCTCGGAGAGCGCTTGCAGCATGGTCACCTCATCATCGGAGATCCGAATGTTGAGGGCCTTCGTTCGGGTGCGTTCAACCATCAGCGACATGCAACGTGTAACGCCACTCGCTACGCGTAGGCAAGTGGTAATCGACAGAGCACCGCGCGATGCGCGCGCATCCTCGCGAGATCCCAGGAACTAAATTTTTCGATCCCGGTCGGGCTCCGCGCTAAGTGTGGACTCTCTGCGCCTGGCGCTCAGAGGATGATCTTCCCGTCGACCACGCGCGGCTCCTCATTGCCGAAGCGCCAGAAACGGACCTTCTGCCCGCTCGCGAGCGTGAACACCACGCCGGACTCCTGACGGCGTCGCACGGCTGCATCCGGGAAGCGCGCCACGAAGGCATTGTACGCGTCGGTCTGCGTGAGGTTCTCGCCCTCGATGAGCACGTCGCCTCGCCCGTGGTCGAGCACAACCTTGACAATCGGGTCGGATGTCATGGAGGGCATTGTACGCCTTTTTCGCTTGCCAGCTTCCGGAGCCGCGCCGCGCCGGCTGCCCGGCCTTCAAGTCGAGCGGACGGGGCGCGGCATCGGGAAGAGCTCATGGGGCGGGCCGTACGCCTGGACGCCATGACCATGCGCGCATACCTTCGGCCTGATCTTCGCAGCTACCACCGTCAGTGCGGAGCCCATAAAGCAAGCGCCGCGCCGATGCCGCCCTATGTTTGGACGCTCATCACGGCGGCGTGCGGGTCGGTCGCGGGCGAGGGCGAGGGCGACACATCGATCGCCCGAGATATTCGCGGGTGCGTCGAGGATCCGAAAACACTCATTGGCTTCTACGCGCACCCGTGCGCAGGTGTGCCGCTCGACGCAAACGACCCGCTGCACCTCGACACGCTTGTTCGTCTCGAAGTAGGTCGCCCCTGCAACGCGTGGATGATGGTCACCATCGTCGATGCGGCCGACGTGCCGAAGCCGCCGCCGCGCCCCAGGTCCGAGCGAGAGCGAGAGCGAGACGACGATCCCGACAAGCTCATCGTCTACTAGCCCGTCCTACTCGTGCGTCGTGGTGACCTCCGCGAACTGCGATGGCGCCAGCTTCGTGACTTGGTGCTTCGTGTAGCTCGCGTACGACGCGCTCGCATCCACACAGTTCGCTCCGGACTTGTAGTAGACGCTGCCGGCGTACGCGCTCCCAACGGAGTACGCCTCGTACGAATACGACCCGCAGGAGAGTGACGCGGCGTCGACAGCAATCACGCGGCTTGGAACGCCCGACGCGCACGAATCCGACGCGAACAATACGATCGGTTGAGTGCACGAGGTGTCGGTGAAGGCCGTGAGCGCAGCCGAACGATTCGGGAGGCACCTTTGTTTGCCATCGGTGGCCCTGTGCACCGCGCACTCAATTCCGAGCTCGGAGTCGAAGTACTGCCACGTGATCGGCACTTTCAGTCCATCCGCGCTCACCTGGTAGATGACTTTCAAGCGCGTGCCGTCCTCCGCTGCGTCCGCATCCGGGACAGGATCTAGGATGGAGTCTAGGGGAGAGCCGCCGGTGCTGGTCGGTGTGCCCCCCGCGCTTGCAGCCGCTGCGCCGACACCGACGCCGACACCGGCTCCAACGCCAGCACCGGCGCTCGCGCCATTGCCGGATTGGGGACCAGCGGCGCCTGTAGCGTTCCCCTCGGGCTCCGCCGAACCTGTGGACCCCTGCCTGCGCGGATCCCCCGCCGCGGAGCAAGCCGCAACCACGGCGTAGGTAATGATCGAGCCGACCAGGTACTTCCACGCGTCACGCATCGTTCCGCGTTACATCGGTGCTGGTGAGGCGTAAAGGCACAGCCCGCCAGCGCCTCGAGACTGGACGCAAAGGGACGCCCCGTGGTTCGTTGAGGGTCCGATGGACTTCACCTTCGGTGGCTCCCTGACGTGCAAGTGCGTCGCATGCGGCTACGAGCGCGCCGTGCCGGAAGCCGATCGCCCCCGGCTGCCTGCACGCGGCAAGCCTGGCGAGGGCGTGACGATCGAGCACGACACGCCGTGTCCGAAGTGCAAGAAGTCGAAGCGCGTGCGGATCAAGTTGGAGTTTGAAGGGGACTGAGGTCCGCTAGAACCTCATAAAACGCAAGCCCCCCGAGCGCGTTGGCTGAAAACTGCGGACCGCATTGGCCTCCTCCGGTGAGGTTCGCGCGTCGAAAAGCTTCTCGTCGATATCGATCCGATGTCCCAATGACGCGGTTGTCAGAACGTTCGCTTGCTGTCGCGGATCGAAGATGAATTCACGCCGATACGACTCCGTTCCCTTCTGACGCCAGACGAAAAGCGGCGCTCCTGGCAGAACTACTAAGTTACCTTTGCCCCTGAGCGCGTACTCCTCAAAGTTATACGTCTTCGATGTGAAGTCCCAGACGCGCGCGAACGTGTCATCGTTGATGACCACCCATTTCTCATCGGGGGTTCCGTCCGGGTTCCAACCGACGAGCTTTTGTTGCTGAGCGCGCTCGTTCAGCCTATCCACGTAGTTTTGGATCATTCGACTCTCCTCAGGTGGGGTTGCCGCCGTGGTGAACCTCACGATCGAGGTACGAGATGCTCGGGTCGTAGCGATCCAACAACTTGTCGATTTCGACCTGCAGGTTTTTGAGCGCCGCGTCGGTCTTGCTCGGAGAGCGCTCCGCTTCACTGGGGCCCAGGCCTTCCACCAGAATCCCGTCGCGCGGCGAGAGGTTCATGTACTGCGCCTGCGCCGTGTCGGTGGGGCTCTTCGCTTGGCTCTTGACCTTCGCCGGTGGGAGCCACTCGATCGCGTCGATGACGATCTCCCAGCCGCCCAGTGCCGTTGGGTGCGGCGAGCTCACCTCCTCGATGCAGATCGCGGTGATTCCCCAGAAGTTCGCGTTGGGGTGAACGATGGTGAGCGGGTCGCGCGCACTGGTTTTCCCCCGCGGACGCAGGAGCGGCACCATCGCCTGGAGAGCATCGAGCTCCTCGCGGTCCTCGAGCGCCGTGCGGATCTTCACCTTGGCAGGGTTGTCGCCGGTGTCGCGAATGGTCGCGCCCTTGGCTCCTCGCGCCTTTTGGACGTCGAGTCCCGTCGGCAACACAACGTCGACCTTCGCGTAGCCGGGCAGTTCTTGCCCGGCCAAAATCACGACGTCCCAGTCGTTGTTCTGCGACTCACCGGAGTTGAAGTGCGCGACCATCAGGCCCTCCTCGCCATGGCTTCGTGCTGCTTTGCCGTGATACCGAGTTCCTCCTTGGTCCAGTTCGCTGCGACGAACCAGTCCCACTCGGTCTCGGCAACGACGCCTCGCCCGCTGATGACGTACCGCGCGAACGCGTCGTTACGGCCGATCACGACGTAGGCGCTGAGGTAGCTCGTGACGCCGTTTTCGCGAACCGCCTTCGCGTTGGGCTGCGGCTTGAGCCTGGCGCGTGTGATGTCGTCCTTTGACATGTAGATGTGGCTCATGTGCCCTCCACCGGGAACCAAACGGCGCCTCATCGCGCCCAGCGTGTAGGCAAAGCTCATCACGCAGCCCCCGGCAGCGCGTCGCCCGTGAGCGACCACGTGAAGGCGACACCTTCCGTGATGGTGTGGTGCGGGATGCCGGGGCGCGCGAAGTACCAAGAGGCGCGCACGCTGGTACCGAAGCCCGTCAGCACGGCGCTCTGACGCCCGCGTGCGTCCATGGGGTCGAACGCGTGAAGTGTCTCCCAGCGCCCGCCCAGCAGGTGCTCGACGCTCACATAAAGGCGCGCCCGATGAGGGAGTCCCTCCTCCTCGCCGTGCCTGTTCGCCATTGATGAGACGTCGAGCGTGAGGCGCAGCATCGTGTGCTCGGACACATCGATGACGTCACCCTTTCGTTGAGCGCCTGCGGGAACGCTCCCCCCAGACCAGCCGGCGAGCGATGGCGTGACGCTCTTGGGCGGGAGGACCGCGGCGACGTTTCCATGGTCGCCCGCGGACATGAGTTCGATTGAATCGGTCATTGAAAAGCCTCGTGGTGAAGGGACACAGAAATGGCGCCTCGAACCCACGAGGGCACAGATCGTCGCTCCTTGCGGGCGGCAGTTCCGGCGCTCGTTTCACCCGCGTGCACCATTGCGGCGAGTGAACGAGGTGCCCTCGTGGGCGAGGCTATGCGCTCGAGGTCAAGCGGATGCACGTCGCACGCGCCCTCGTCAGCGAGAAGCGTCTTTTCTCGCTTGGGACTCCAAGGATGGGGAGTTAACCTCTCAAATGTATCACAGAGAGCCCAGCTCGGTGAGCTTGGCTCGGATCTGCTGGTACTCCGCGTGCGTCTTGGCGCCCCGGAGCTGATTGGTAAGCTGGCCTTGGGCCGCAAAGTAGGAGCCGCGGAGCTGGTTGTAGTAGGCCTCGTTCTCCTGCTTTACGCGATGGCGCTCCATCGGACCCATCGATGCGAACGCCCGCCCGCGGGTGAAGTCTGACGAGTCGCCGCCGCTGAGCGCCCGAAGCGCGTAGGGAGCACTTCGGAGGCCGTGCGGAGCGGTATCGAACCCCGTCAGGTCGACGAGGCTCGCCGCGACTTTGAGCGCGCTCACCTTCTCATCGGCCAAGCCCCACGCGATCGATTGGTCGGCGTCGAGGTAGGTGTCGCCCTTGGCGAAAAGCGCGAGGAAGTCGCCCTTCGTCTTGCCCTTGCGCCGACGCTGCGAGGCCATGGCGTAGGCTTCCGCGAGGTGCTCGTTTTCCCGGCGCATGTGCGCCGCCGCCTGCTCGAGGTCGTCGGCTCCACCGCGGAGCGCCGCGTGTGTCGCGTGCACCATCTGGAAGGCGTTGCTGGGCATCACAACCCTGTCGGCGACGGTGAGCAGGTAGGAAGCCGCTGATGCCGCGATGCCGTCGACGTAGGCCGTGACGCGCACGCCGCGCGCCTGCTGAGCGCGAAGCAGGTTGACGATGCCTTTGGCCTCGTGGACCAGGCCGCCCAGGCTATTGATGCGCAGGTCGATTTCGCGCGCGTTCGGCATCGATCGCAGCGCCGCGAGGAGGTTCTTGGACGTGTAGCCGTCCTCGAACAAGGACTTGCCGATGACGTCGTGAATGACGATCTCGAGCTTGTGAGATCCGGTCGCTCGAGCTTTGAGCTGCCAGGGGCGATGTTGGGTCATGGTGAGTGGGACCTTTCTCAGCGATAGGATCGCGGCACTTGGCGCGGCACTTGGCGGTTGACGGAGATGCTGACGGCGGCTTCGTTTCCGTAGTCGGAGAGCACCATGCTGAAGTTGGTGAGGTGCTGGTTCAGTTGGTTGCCGCGAAACTCGCGGCAGTGCCTCTCGCTCAGCTGCAAGAGCACGCTCTCAATCGAGATTCGGGCAGCCCTGGCCCCCTTCTGCCCCAGCTCCGTCCGCACTCTCTCGAAGCGGGTGAGCTCATTGAGAGAGCCGTCCATCTCACGGAGCGCATCGGCGAGGAGACGCCCAGTCCTGTCGAACTTCTCCATGATGGCGTTCAGCTCCTTGTCGAGCTCCGCCTGAGCGATCTCGCGTTCGGCGTTGGCCTGCTGCGCCAGCAAGTCGTTCAAGGGGCCGCGCTGAAACGCTTGGGCCTCCTCGCGGATGTTCTTGGCGCGTTGCTTCGTGATCGCTTGCTTGGTGAACGCTTCCTCGCTCGGTTCGCGTTCGAACGTCGTCGCCCAGCGTTGGGCTTCGGCCTCAGCGTCGTTGGCGAGCTCCTCGAGCTTGGCGAGCTCGGCGCGCGCAGCGTCGAGCTGCTCTTCGGTGGTTGGCGTCGTTTCTTGGATGGTCATCGTTCTTGCCTTTGTGGTTATGGGATCAAGCCCCAGCGTCTCAGTCGAGCCTGTCGAAGAAAGTTATCCGACTCCGGCTCGGGGTGTGCTCGCCGGGAGCGAATGTGAATCACGCTCATGTCGGCGCTTGCGTCGCGCTCGGCCTCCCACAGCGCGAGTACCAAAGCGCTCACGATGTCACCGTGCGCACCTCGACGGCGTGGAGCGTGGAGTGTGAGCCCGCCGCCCGGCGTGGGCTTGCTCGTGATCTCGAGTAGCTGCTGAACGATCCGCCGGTACTGCGCGGGGATCTTCACTCGCCCTTCGGCGAAGAGCTCCCGAACGCGAGCATACGAGCGAACTTTCCCCTCTTGCCCGCCCGGCGCCGCTACGAGCTGGACGTCGGCCATGTGCTCGCGCGCTGCCTCGATGAGGTGATGGTCCGTTCGGATCTGCTTCTGACCGTGCCGCTTGGCGAAGGTCGATGCCGTCGCGCAAACCTCGCTCAGCTTCAGGGGGTTGCCCTTCGTTGGTTTGAGCTCGAGCACCTCGGCGACGATGAACGCGTCTTTCTCGGTGTGGACGGCCACAAAGGCGCTGGCATCGCGAACGAGGCCGAGGTCACCGCCCACGGCGCCGAAGCACCGGTAACCGGTGAAGCCGAAGCGCGGGGCTAGCGTGTCGTTCACGGCCGCCTCGACCGTCGAGCGTTCGAAGAAGAGCCCCGCGCCGGCAGCCATGAACTCGGCGCCGAACTCTCGCCGAGCGTTCTCTGGGTCGCGCTCTTCCTCGCGCGCCACGGCTTGGCGGTTCCGCTCGGAGTCGTTCAGGAGCAGGGTTGGAGCGTGAGCAGCAAGCGCCGTGACGGGGTGCCCATAGTTCCTCTCGAATTCGTCGAAGAGCAGGCCCGCTTCGGCCCATGGCGTGGAGCAGATGACGACCATGCCCCCTGGCAGGACGCGCGGCGAGACGGCGCGGTAGACCTCCACGTCGTTCACCACGGCGCTCTCGTCGCGAAACAGCGCGGCCTCATCGAGCACGGCCGAGACCAGTGAACGACCGCGGAGCGCCGAACCACCTCGGCTGGCAGGCAGGACCTCGAGGGCAACGGCGTGCCCGTCAGGCCGGCGAAGGGTGAAGCTATCGGAAGCTTCGTTCGACACGAGCCGGGCAATCGTCGGCGTGCGCCGCGCTGCCCCAAGCGCGTAGCGAAGGGTCTGGCGGCCCAGTCGCACGTCAGGGGCGACGATGAGCGCCGTGGCCACCTCGCCCGGGGCCAAGGTCGAGAGGTCCGCCACCAGCGCCCGCCATAGGCTGTAGAGTCCGCCGAGCACGTAGGACTTGCCGCCGCGCGCGCCACAGCAGGCGACGAGCACGGAGCGGGCCTCGGGGGGCAGCTCCTCGACGTCGCCGAAGATGCGTCGAGCGAGCTCGCGGTCCTCGCCCTCGAGGTCGCCGGGTTCGATGTCATCGAAGGCCACCCTGGTCAGCACCCGCTGGCCGGGGGTGAGGCGGACGCCGAGCACGCTCTCGACGAAGGCCACGAACGGGAGCGCCGTCTTCACCGGTCACCCCCAGGCACGAGCCACGGGGTTTCGCTCGAGGTCTTGGGACGGGCCAGGGCCTCCCTGGCGCAGAGCTCGTGCGCGGCGAGCAGGTTCTGGCGTGAGTCGTTGGCGAGCCTCGAGCCCATAGCCATGTCGCCGATGACCTCGAAGGCGAAGCGGCTTGCGGCCAATTGGAGGGCGGCGCTCGCCACCATCGAGGCAGGGGCGGCGCCGCACTCGCCCCCTCCGACGGTGCGAGCCAGGCGGGCCACTTCGTGGCGGCGGAACGCTCGAGCGCTCTTGGCATAGGGCTCGAAGCGCTCGTCCGCGAAGGTGGCCGCGAGCCCGAGGCTGCCGCCCAGGCGCGTCTTCCCGGCCTTGGCCATACCGCCGCGCCGGCCGAGCTCTCGCGCGCTCTGCGCGTCAGCTAGACGACCTAGCGAGTCCCGCTCGATGGCCGCCGTCGCTGTCCGCTCTGGTGCAGGTAGGCCCGCCGGTAGCTCGTCGACGGGAAGCACCTCGACGCGGGGGGAGCCGGCGCCGGTTCCGTGGCCTTTTCGCAGGGTCATCGTGTTCTCGTAAGTGCTGGAAATGACGTGAGCCGGGCCGCTTTGCAGAAAGTCGCAATGCAGAAACCCGGCCCAGAGTGGCGGTTTGCAGCCTGTCTCAGCTGCATTCGGTGTCGCGAGCGTGGGCTTGTGCAGCCCGTGCTCTTCGGTGTGATGCCCTTGTGAGGCGCTTGCAGTCAGGCGCGAACGCCGGATTCGAGCTTTCGACGTGCGGGATTCCGGGCGTTCTTGGCTGGGTCTCGGCGGGCGGTTCGGTGTCCCGGTTCGGTGTCCCCCCTAAAGGGGGACGGACACCGGACACCGGGTGTCCCAGCCACCGGACACCGTTTGAAACACGCTGCTTTGAAGGGCGAATCGGTGTCCAGAGCCAAAAACAGCGGTGCCCAATCTAGCTCGGTGTCCCGGACACCGAAGGCCACCACGTCATGGAACGATTGGGGCCCGGTCGACCCTCGACTTGGCCGGCCACTTCGAGACGAGAAAGGGCCTCATAGACTCGCGCTTTCGGCGTCTCGGGGAGGAATGCGGCAAGCTGCCGTCCACTCAATCCGGGATGCTTGTTCACGAGCTCCGAGACGCACGTTTCGAGTGTGGATGGTGCCGAGAGCGGCGCTGCCTCCGCACTGACCACGACCCCCCAGCGCTCGTCCCCACCATTGGGCACATCGGAAATCGACAGGTGGAAATCCTCAACCGTCCGTCCCGAGGTCCGCGCCTTTTCATGGGTGATCGTGATTGGCATGCCCTTGGCGGCCTCAAAAACAAGCACCGACGAGCAAGCATCGAAGATGGCACCCGAGCCGCGGATGGCCATCTTGGCGCCGCCGGCGGCGTCCTTGGCGGGCTTGCGCGCATGATGAATCACGATGACGGAACACCCGGTCTTGCTCGAAACGCGCCCAAGCATGTCGAGCGTCCGGCGGACGTCGGAGCTGTTCTCCTCGATGGTGGGCGCGGCCGCGCGGAGCGAGTCGACGATCGCGAGCGTGCAGCCGTCGAGCTCGTGCGCGAGCACGTCCTCGGCCACCGTGCCGTCCAAGTACAGTTGCGGCGTGGAAGTGAGCCGAAGCCGATCGCCGATGTCGCTGGGGCCGACCATGAGGCCACGGGCGAGCCGCTGGTATCGCTCACGCGTGAGCCGCTCGCCCTGCTCGTAGTCGACGTGAGCGACGCGGCCCTGTGCCACAGCGTAGGTGCCCCACGCCGGAATGCCGCACGCGACCGAGAGCGCCATGGACTGGAGCGCCATCGTCTTGCCGGAGTAGCCGTAGCCGGCGACGAGAGCCGGAGCCCCCGGGCAGATGTCGAGCGCGCCGAGCACGTAGGGCACCGGCGGCAGCGGCGCGAAGATGGCCTCCGCGTCGAGCCACGGCAGCGCCACGCGTTGCGCCTCCTCGAGGCGCGGGTGAGTAATGACGTTGTTCTTCAAGCTGCGCTTCTCCCGCGCGCTTCGGCAAGCTCGGACTCGGAGAACTCACGTAGCCAGTCCCGCAGCTCAAGCCCCGAGCAATGCGCATGGAGGCAGTGGATCGCCCCGATTTCTTCGCCGGCGGCTGGCAGGTAGAGCAGCGTCGAGCCGTCACCAGTCGTGCCGCACGTGTGTGTGTGCTCGCGCGGGCAGCGGACGACATAGGCGCCGCGGTCATGCGCGCGAATGATGTCGCCCCGAGCGCAAAGCAGCGCGTAGAGCAGGCCATCACCCGACGCCGAGCACGGTGCGAGATCGTGGCGGTCGAGCACGCGGAAGGCCTTCGGCGCCGCCTGTGCGGCAGCGAGCACGTCCTCGCGGGAGGCCTCGATGGTCAAGGACCCAATGGCGTGCGGGTCGCCCCATGCCGGCCAATTCTCGGGGCCGAGCTCGGGCGTGCGGGTTGCGCGCGGCAAACGATAGAGCCGCTGCCAGTCTGAGCACGCGGGGTCCGCCTCGATTCCGAAGCGCCGGCGCAGGTAAGCGAGCATGACACGGTAGCCCTGCGACCACTCCCGAGCGTCATCGAGCGACGAGAGCACGGTGGGCTCACGCTGGGCATAGACGATGCGCGAGCCGCCGCGGGTCTCGTAGTAGTAGAGGCCGGGGTGCACGGACGCGAGCGCCTGTACGCACTCCCGCAGTTGGCGACGCCAGACACAGCCGATCGTGAGACCGCCCGCGCCATGGTCGGGCGCGTCAACATCGAACACCACGGCTGTCAGCTCGACCGAGCCACCGAGATCGAAGACGCCACGCGTGAGGCGGCGCCCGTTCGAAGTGCGGTAGGCCGCGAAGTGAGCGTCCGTTTGCCAGTCGCGCACGAATGCATCTCCCAGCGGCAGCACATCGACGATCCCCCCGTGCTCGTGGGCAGGCCATCCGCGCACGTAGCGATCAATGAGAACCGTAATCATGCAGGCTTCCCCAGGAGGCGGCGCCACGTCGACCACGGGACGACAACCAATGGCTCAGCGTGGTTGCGGCGCAGGAAAAGCGCGTCACGCTGCCCCAACCAGCGCTCGAGCGTGACGAAGCCGGCGCCGTCACCACGGGCCTTGACCTCGGCTCGAAGCGGTGGCTCGAGGTGGATCACGACGTCGCCGTTGAAGGAGCCGCCAGCAGCACCCGAGAGGGGGACGCGCTCCGCTGGGATGCCAAGCTCGCGATGGAGCGTCACGATCTCCCGTTCGATGCGATCGCCTTTGCGGCGCGAGGCACGGCCGCTCACTCGCGCATCTCCCAGCGATGTGCCTTACGCCGCTCCACCAAGTCGCACGACACGTGTGCAGCTCGGGGCCGTCCATCGGCGTCGGTGACGACATGGACCATCGACCCGATCGGGAGCGTGTGCCCGCAGTGGAGACAAGTGGTCTCCCAGCGGGTGGTGACGGCGCGGATATCACTGGTCACGCGACACCTCGCACGCGCCTTCGCGCTGGGCCTTCAGCCACTCGATCACCACGGCGAGCTCATGGCGCGGCGACTCGAGGACCATGATGGTCGGCAAACCGGCGTGCCTGAGTTTCGTGTAGCTCGAGGTCGAGATCCCGAGCGCTTGGCAGAGCTGCTCGCGGTCGAGAAGCGCGGGCTCGGCCGAACGCGATGCGCCCACAGCTTCGATGATGCGCTCGATGAGCCGCTCCTCGCGGGCTTCGAGATCGGATTCACTGAGCTGGACGAGCATGCGCGGCGGGGCGTCCAGACGCTTCGCGACTAGCTCGAGCTTTGTTGCCAGGCTCACGGCAACGCTCTTGCTTGGGGCGGACTGCTTCGCCATCAGGCCACGAGCTCCTTCATGCGCTCGAGCTTCGTCTGTGCCAGGCGGAGCACAGGCGGCATGACGCCCATGCCAGCCATGAGGCGAGCGAGCGTGGGGCTCGAGCAGCCAATGTGCTCGACCAACCAGCTCTCGCCGTGCTGTTCCAGCAGCGTCGTCAGCTTGGTGCGAACTTCCTGCGGTGCGATGCGGGCGTTGCGAGCGGTTTTCATGGGGATTTACTCCAAATTGGACTTCGGATGACGGTTCACTCGTCGCGCGACTTCGGCGACGATTCGATCGAAATGGGGTTGGAATGCCGGGGGATCCGGCAGGTCGCCCTCGCGCTTGTGGGTGAGCCCTTCGGCTCGGACGACACGAGACAAAGGCGTACGATTGCGGCGCGCGCGGCGTCGCTGCGATGCGGACAGACCCATGGCCTGTTTCCTCCGAAACTTGGTTCAGAGGCTGCGGGGCAGCAGTGCCCTACAGACCAGCCTCAGAACGTTTGATGTTCCAGAGTTTGAGCTTGAAACGGCGCGGCCACCACGGACAAACAAGCTCAGAAAATGTCCCTAACGCAGCCTACGGTCCCAAGCCTTGCGGAGGGCGGCTGCGGTCACGTTCGTAACAAGGCCGCACTCTTTCAGCAGAGCTAGCGTTGCGTGCCACTTGTCCAGGCCCCCTCGATCGGCCGACGAGCGTTTCCAAGCTGCGAACGCCTTCATGATGGTTTCGTCACGGAGCTTCGAGGTGTCGACTGCCACGCCGAAAATTGGATCGATACCAATCAGGGCCAAGGCCTCGCGAAGGTGCCTGGGATCGTCTAGCCTGGAAGAAGCGAGGTACACGCACACCTGATTTCGAGCCGCTACTTCGCCAGCAATGCACAGAGCGGCGTAGGCCCGATCGATAGCTTCAGCGACGCTGGGATCGATGTTGCCTTCGCCTTGCACAAGCCATGAGACCGTTTCGGCAATCGCATGCGCTCGACGCCTTGTCTCTTCGGGGTCGCAAGTCGCCGCTTTGCGTTTCTTGGCCATCTGCCGCTTCCACCACCTTACCAGCGCTTTCACCGCATGCCCCCAGCCGGCGCCAGGTCCTCCGCCTCGGACTCCCGCCGAAGCACGTCGAGCAGCGCCGCCCGCGCCCGCACGTAGTTTCGGCGTGCCTCCTCGACCAACTCGGCGGGCTCGCCCCCGTCACGCCGGAGGATCCAGAACCACCGCAGCGTTACCGCGGCATCGAGCGCCAACGTCACCTCGGCCCCGCACGGTCCGGCGCTGCGCGCCACCCCCGGTTCCTCCTCGACTTCCACCGGAAGGCCCGTCATGCGAACCTCCCCACGGCAAGCCACGCTCCCGCGGGCAGCCGGAACCAAGGGTCGGGGACCCGTCGCCAGTTCCTGCACAGACTTTTTGCAGGGACTCCGACGGGGGTCGGTTTCTCGGCTTCATGCAGCCGAGCCCGGCGCCCAAAGCGAGCCTCTTTAGGCTGCGACGCTCCTCGGTTGCCAGCTTCCCAAGCTCGGGGTCGCGGGTTCGAATCCCGTCTCCCGCTCCGCATCGCTGCTGAATTTGGCTGAATCGTCGCCGGTGTTACGAAACGGGCGATCGAAGAGGCTCGCCGGCAGCGCCGCGCCGTTCGACGTCGTTTTGCGACCGCTCCAGGCCGCGCGACCGCTTGACCCGGGCGGTCGTCGTCGATAAGTGGAGGAGCGGCCCTCGACGAGGGCCCTAAGACCATGAAAATCGCGAAGGTTTCCTCGGTTTGTGAGTGTCAGTCCCGCCTCTACGCAGAGCTGGACGAAAACCGCTGCGTCCTACGTGGTTGGGTGCGAGACGCACGCGGTCGCGAAACCACGGCGCCCTGCACGGGTATCGGTATCGAGGGCGAACGCTTCGATCTCGGCTGGCTGTGCAACTTCTGTGGTCGCAACACGCTGCGTTCCTTCGACGCTGGCGCGCTCGTCTACAGGGAGGCGCCTGCCGCCGCGCCGTCCGTCCCGCCCGCTGCCCCCACGCCTTGAGGGGGCCGCTCACCGCGCGCTCGAGGTGCCGTCGGCCCCCCGAAGCGCACGGCTTCTTGCCGCGGATTGGTAGGGAGTCGGCGGGGCGCGTCACCGCGCGGTGCTCCCGCACCGAGCCAAAGCTCGTCGGGTTACGCCGCGCGACGCGGCACACCGAACGCGCCGCTCGAAAGCCGCACCAAGAGCTCGCGTGTCGTCTCAACTCGGCCCCGCTCGCGACTCCGCTGTCTTAACCAGAGAGCGTGCAGCAGAGCCGCGCGCGCCTCCTCGGCGTCGCCCGACCTCGCGCAGGCGAAGGCGTACTGCGTCCAGAGGCGCGCGCTCGTTTCGTGGCGCTGACACGCTTTTCGCAGCGTGAGCTTGTACTTGCGCAACTCCCCGCGTCGCCTGCACCGCAGCGCTCGCTTCAGCAGAGCCGCCACGTCGTCCGTCTCGTCCGCTCGAGTTTGCTCCACCTTGCTCCGCATGACGACGAAGCGATGCGAGCGTCGTGCCAGCGCGGCACCCGACCGCGCTTCTCACCCACACTCACAAAGACGCACGGTAGAGCCCGAGCAAGTCGTCACGGCTGCACGCCCGCGGGTTCGAGCGGTGGCAGGCATCGTCCACGGCGAGATCCGCCAGGGCGGCGAGGTGCTTTTCTTCAACGTCCACGGCGCGCAGCCCTCCGGGGAGACCCACCCGCTCGCGCAGCACCTCGACTTGGCGCGCCGCGTCCTCCCCGCCGAGAAGCACGCCCACGTCGCGAACGCGGTCCGGGCACACTTCGCGGTTGAAGCGGAGCACGGCCGGCAGGCAAAGCGCGTTGGCGAGGCCGTGGTGCAAGCCGTGTTCGCTGCTGAGCGGATGAGCCAGCGAGTGGCACGCACCGAGTCCCTTTTGAAAAGCTACGGCTCCCATCATGGCGGCCTTCATCATGGCGCCTCGGGACAAGAGATCGTCCCCCTCCGCGACGGCTCGTTCCAGATGCTTGGCCACGAGGTCGATCCCAGCGAGCGCTATTGCGTCCGCCATCGGATGATCGAACGGCGCCAAGTACGCCTCGATGCAATGCGTGAGCGCGTCGAACCCGGTGGCGGCCGTCACGGACTTCGGCAGCGCGCGGGTGAGCTCGGGGTCCAACACCGCGCTTCGCGCGAGCAAACGCGGCGAGAAAATCACGGTTTTTCTTCCCGTCGAGCGCAGCGTCAAAACGCCACTGCGCCCCACCTCGCTGCCGGTGCCGGCCGTCGTCGGCACGGTCACGAGGGGCGGCACGTCGTCGGGCACCAGTCGGTCACCGCCCTTGGCGTCGTCGAGCTCCTCGAAGCTCGACGAAGTGACGGCGCGAAGCGCGATGAGCTTTCCCGCGTCCAGCGCCGAGCCACCACCGAGCGCGACCACGCCGTTCGCCTCGTGAGCCGCGTAGGCGCGCGCTCCTTCGATGACGTCGTCTTCGGTCGGGTTCGGGTGCACGCCGCTGAACACGGATTCTGCGATGCCCGCGTTTCGCAGCGACTCTTCTACGGGGCCGCACAGCCCCGCGCGCACCACCCCAGGGTCGGTCACCACGAGCGCGCGCCGGATGCCCGCGGCGCGCGCTTCTTCTCCGACCAACTTCACCGTACCCACGCCGAACACAATCCGCGTTGGAAACGCCCAAACCGTCGCCATCGTTCCCTCCCCTGCCTCGTTTCGGCCTCAAATCGTCTCGAAGTAGCGCTCGAGCTCCCAGCTCGTCACCGCGCGCCGGTACACCTCCACCTCCCAGCGACGCGTCATCACGTAGTGGTCGATGAACTCGGCACCGAAGAGCGCCCGCGCAGCCTTGCTGACGGCGAGCAGCTCCGTGGCTTCCCCGAGCGTGCGTGGCAGCCCGTCGTCTTCACCGTCTCCCGCGTCACCTTGCGTCGCCGGGCCCGGATCGAGCCTCTTTTCTACGCCCCAAAGACCTGCGCCCAAGGACGCCGCCATGGCAACGTACGGGTTGATGTCCGCCGCCGGCTGGCGATGTTCGACGTGACACGCCTTTTCGTTGCCCAAGCCAATCACACGCAGCGCGCAGGTTCGGTTCTCGAAACCCCAGGACGGCGTGAGCGGCGCCCACACACCGGGCACGTAGCGTTTGTAGCTGTTGATGGTGGGTGACATCAGCGCAGTGAGCTCACGCATGAGCGCCATTTGTCCGCCCAAGTAGTGACGCATGACGGCGCTCATGGCGCCCGTCTTTGCGTCGTAGAATGCGTTCTTACCCTCGCGCCACAGGCTCTGGTGAAGGTGCCCGCTCGAGCCTGGCAACTTGGCGTTCCATTTCGCCATGAACGTCACCGACAGCCCGTGGCGGTGGGCAATCTGCTTGACGAGGGTCTTGAAGAGCGCCGCAGCGTCCGCCGCACGGAGCGCGCCGTCGACGGAGAGCGCCGCTTCGTACACGCCTGGCCCGGTCTCGGTGTGCAGCCCTTCGACGGAAACGTCGGAGGCGCTCAGCGTTTCGTGGAGGTCCCGCATGAGCGCCGCGTCCTGGCCGCTGCGGAGCCAGCTGTAGCCGAACATGCCCGGGTCGAGCGGCTCGAGCTCCGTAAAGTGCTTGCGAGCGAGCGATTCACGGGTTTCCCGAAAGAAGAAAAACTCGAACTCAGCCGACATTTTGGGGGCGAAACCGAGCCGTTCGGCGCGCTCGATCACGCGGCGCAGAAGTGAGCGCGGGCACGCGGGGTGCGGCCGCCCTCGGTCGTCCCGAAAATCGGCAATGAACGCCGCCACGCCGGGCTCGAACGGAATGCGCCGCTCGGTCGTCGGATCGATCCAACCGTGCGTGTCCGGATACCCCGTGTGCCACCCCGTCACGCGCGACGCTTCGTAGAGCGCATCTGCGACGTCCCAACCGAAGATGACGTCACAGAAGCCGAAGCCCTTGGCGAGCGCCGACTCGAGCTTGTCGAGTGACACGTATTTCCCGCGGAGCACGCCGTCGATATCGAACCCGCCGATCTTGGCTCGCGAGACCCCCTCGCTCTGGAGCCGCGCCACGATGTCGCGAGCGGCGCGCGCGCGAGTCTCGGCCTCGACGCCCAAGAACTTCGCCCGACGCACCTGCGTTTTGGCCTTTCTCGAAGCACCGCTGCTGCTGCCCTTCATGCTCTCCTCCCGGCGCACGGAGCCGCTCGAAGCGAAGGCGCGCGCAGCGAGCGCGGGCGCGAAGCTCGCGGTCCCCTTCGCTGTACGGCGGAAGAGGGCGCCGTTTCAGGGTACTGGCTGGGTCCAGACCCACCTTGGTCGCCGGGAGCCCGCACGGAGCAGGCCAGCTCCTCGGAAAAACGACCGCTCCCTCAGTCGAGCGAGCGCCAAACCGACGACACGCCCACGACCAACGCCACCACGAAACAGCCCGCCCCGACCCAACTCGCGCGCAGCCATCCGAAGTGAAGCGAAGCGCCGTTCGTCGTCGCGTACGCCCGGTCGAACATCGTGATGGAAATCGCCAGCGCAAGGAGCGCCAAGGCCGGCAAGAGCTGCTTCCAAAAGCGCTCGGGGCTCGCGCGGAGCGCCGGCGCGCGCGCCGGACTCCGCCGCGGCGTCGATGACAGGGGCGAATGGGGGCGCTGCGTCACACGGTGGCCGAGGCGCTCGGGAGCGGGCGGCTCCGTTTCGGCGGTGCGCGACGCCGCACGCGCGGCGTCTGCGCCGAGGGCGGCTTCGCCGTGACTCGGTTGACGGCGACGTTGCACCTTGCTCGTGAACTGGGGCGTGGCAGGCGCCCTCGGAATTTCTACGTCACTGGCCAGCGAAACCGCCGCCGGCCGCGGGCCCCCGCCGACGCGAGCCAGCGCGCGAGGAGGCCCGTGACCCAACCCCGCCGAAGGCGCCTCCGCCCCGACCACGGAGGACGCGGCGGAAGCGCTCGTCGTCGGCGACGGCGCAGCCGACTGGAGCCCGGAAATCGAGCTGAGCCGCGGCGAGAGCGCCGCCTCGAGCTGCTCGGAGCGCCCTCCCCCGCGGCCCTCGACGCGCGGGTCGAGCCGCGACGCACGCTTGGGATTCCCCAGCAAGTCGAGCTCCAGAGCTTCGAGCAAGGCGCCCCAGAACGCGCTCATCGATCGATAACGATCGCGAGGGTTCACGGCGAGAGCCTTCTCGAAAATGGCCTCCACCTCGTCGCTCACCTTGACGCCCTCGCTCCGGGGCGTGGGCCGACGCTGTGGGTCCACGATCATTTCCATCATGGCCGCTTGGTCCCCCACGACGACCAGCTCGCCCTTGATGGTTTCCACGATGGAAAGCGCCATGCCCCAAACGTCCGTCCAAGGCCCCGTCTCGCCGTAGCGCCGCGGGAGCCACTGCTCGGGAGCGGCGTACGCGGGTGAAAAGCTGCTCGGTCCGTCCATCGCGGGGCCCTCGCGCTCCGCGGCCGCGGCGTTTTTCACTTTGCTGATGCCAAAATCGAGGATTTTGACGAGCTGCTCACCACCGACGAGCGCCACGAACAGGTTCTCCGGCTTCATGTCCCGGTGAACGATGGATAGCGTGCCAGAGGGGCCCGGCATGTTGTGAGCCTGCTCCAGCGCTCGCGCGACCGGCGTCAAAAGGCGCACCAGCTTCTCGAGCGCGATGGGCGGGCGCCCCTGCTCGGCGCGCTGGGCAATGACGGCATCCAACGTCCAACCCTCGAGCCACTCGAGCGCAATGTACGGCACGAAGCGGCCGTCATCCGACTGGAACGCATCCACATGAAGCGGCCGCACGACGTTCGACAAGAGCGCCGAGAGGCGAAAGAGCACCTCCGCCTCCGAACGAAACTGCTCGAGAAAGCGCTTCTCCTGCTCTTCGCCCAGCTCCCCCGGGATCTTCAGACACTTGAGCGCTACGGCAGCGCGAAAACCCGTGTGATGCGCTTTGTAGACGACGCCGAAGCCGCCCTCGGCCACGACTTCTTCCACGCGGTACGTCCCCGCGATGACCTTCCCTACGATGCCGAAGAGGTCCGAGCTCGAAGTCATGGTCAAGTGGTCAAAAAGTAACATGGGCGACGTCTCCATTGGAGCTACCGACGCCGGAAAGTCGTATGGACGAAGCAGCCCCCCGGGCAAAGCGGACGTGCCCGGGCTGCCTCCGCGCGTCCTCTCAAATCTCGCTGCGCCGTCCTTTCACCCCCGCAAGAGCTGCACGCCATGCTCGGATTCTCGAGTGTCTTTCGCGCCATCGGCTATCTGCTCCGCACCCCGCGCGCCTGGACGCGCGCTGCGGTTCCGGCCCTCCTCCTCTTCGTGCTCGTGGTGGGTGCGCTGTGGGGAACTGTCGGCCTCTTTGGGCCCTGGTTGCGCTCCGTGCTGGCACCGCCCGAGCTGGACGGTCTTTCCCTGCGCGAAGCAGGCGGCGTCGCGCTGAGCTGGCTCGCGTCCGCGCTGCTCGCCCTGCTCGGTGTCTTCGTGGCCCTGATCGTCACGCCGCCGCTTTCGGCGCCGGCTCTGGAAGGATTGGTGGCCCTCCGCGAGCGGGAGCTCGGCATAGCTCCCCGCCAAGCGCGCGGTGTTTGGTTCGAGCTCGTGTGTGGGCTCCGCGCTCAAGCACTCGGTCTCGCGATCTTCGGTCCCGTCTTGCTCGCCGGTTGGATCGTCAACCTGCTCGTTCCGGTAGCGGCCCCCTTCGTCGCCCCCCTCACGTGGTGCGTCGGCGCCTTGGTCGTGGCGTGGAATCTCTTCGATTACCCACTCACGCTGCGTGGCGTCGGCGCGCGTCGACGACTCGCGTTCCTCAGGCGCCATTTGGCCAACTGCGCGGGCTTCGGCGCAGCCTGCGCGCTCCTCTTCTGGGTCCCCTGTTTCGGGGTGCTGCTCCTGCCCGTCGGCGTGCTGGCGGCGACGGAGCTCGTCTGGACGCTCGTCGCAAGCGACCCCGACGCCCCGCCGGAGCTCCGCTCGGCGGCTCCTACTTCGCCTGGCCAGAGCGGCACTGGTCACGGGCGCCACGATGGTTAGGGTAGAGGGGATGCGCTGGCTCGTGCTCCTCCTGGTCGTTTTCCCGTTCGTGGAGCTTTACGTGCTCTGGAACATCGGACGCGAAATCGGCTTTTTGCCCGTGCTCACCCTCACTGTGGCGAGCGGCGTCCTCGGCAGCGCGCTCGCACGCCGGGAAGGCCGTCGGGTGATGGCCGAGTGGCGCCGCGCCGTCGATGAGCTGCGCCCCCCCGAGGAAGGAGTGCTCGAAGCCGCGCTCATCATCGGCGGCGCCGTGCTGCTCATCCTGCCCGGCGTCTTGAGCGACGTCCTCGGCCTTCTCTGCTTGCTGCCCACACGTCGCTGGCTCGTCGGTCCACTCCGCCGCGCCTTCGTGCGTCACATCGAAAGTGGTCAGCTGCGCGTCATGCACGTCGGCACGCCGGGCGCCGCGCCTTGGGGCGCTCCGCCGTCTCCCTTCGGGCGAACGGCTCCCTTCGGGCGAACGACGGATCCGTTCGCTGCCGCCGCGCACGCGCGGCGCCGTTCGAGTGGCGGCGTGGTGGACACCACCGGCGAAGCGGTCAACGACGCTCCCCGCGAGTTGCCTCGCTAAGCCGCTCTCCGCGAAGGTCTCCGCTCTACGCGAAGCTCCGCGAACGAGTCGACGTCGCCAGGCATGCCGACTCGTTTCGTCACCTTCATCGGGAATGGCCCGCGCGAGCCGACTCGTCGCGCGGGTCTCCGCGCGATGCATCTCGCCGAGCGCCCGAGGCGCGCCGCCGTTCCCCGGCTACCGGATGAGCACGCCACACATTCGGAAGCCCCGAGCACACCGAGTCAGCGCACTTCGAGCATGGCACTTCACGTTTGCGCTCGCCGTGTGCGGCGCGAGCGTCTTCGGTTGCCGCGAAGACCCCACTTCCCCCGGCGATCCGCAGCGCCCGCCCACGACCGGCGGCGTCGGCACCACCGACACGGGTGGCTCGTCGTCCGGCGGCGGAAGCACGGGGGTGGGCGGACTGATCAGCACGGGCGGCTCGATGGGCGGTGGCCCCGCCACCACCGGCGGCGCGGACGCCACCATCGACCTCTGGTACGGCGACGATCAGATCTTCGGCATGCAGGGCGGCCCCGCGCCGCAGCGTGACGTCAACGTGCTCGGCACGGTCAGCGGCGCCCTCCTGAAAGACGCCTCGTACAGCGTCAATGGCGGCGAAGCGGTGGCCCTGCCGCTCGGCCCGGACGGAGAGCGCCTCATCGGCCCGGGCCAGTTCAACATCGAGCTCGATCGCGCCTCGTTGAAGAAGGTCCCGGAAACCAACCGCCTCGCCATCACGGCCAACGTCGCCGGCGGCGACTTCCTCACCAAGGAATTTACGCTGCGCGTCTACGAAGCGAAGAGCGTCGGCTTTCCGTTCGAGGTCGACTGGAACGCGCTCGACGACGTCGCGCAAGTCAACCAGGTCGCCGCCATCGTGGACGGCACCTGGGCGCTCGAGAACGACGGCGTCACCGTCGTCGACAAGGGCTACGACCGCTTGATCGCGCTCGGCGACCAAACCTGGGCGGGCAACTACGACGTGCTCGCCACCTTCACGCTGCACGGCTGGAACGCGTGGGGCTCCGTGGGCCTCGCCGTGGGCTGGCAGGGCCATGAAGGAAACGCCTCGCCGCGCGTCGACTGGCCGCTCGAAGGCCTCACTTGGGTGCGCAACGTCGTACCCGAGCCCGAGATGCAAATCATGACGTTCGAGCGCGGCGTACAAGAACGCAGGCCGTTCTCACTCGCCCTCGATACGCCCTACTACTTGAGAGCTCACACCACGCGCACCGGACCGAACGCGCGCGTATCGATGCGCATCTGGCGCACGGATCAGAAGGAGCCCGACGCCTGGCAGCTGAGCTCGGTGACGAAGGCGCATGACGGCTCGGTCTTGCTCATCGCGCACCACTCCCACGTGACGTGGGGACCCGTGCGCGTGGAAGCCGTCCCCTGAGCCCGCTCTGGGAGACGACAACGCACGTCGACGCTCGGTGCTCCCGCACTGCGTCGACGTGCGTCGACGTGCGCCCTCATTCGAAGCCTCTCGCAGCGTCGTCGACCCACGTCACGCTCGGTGCTCCGCACCGAGCCGTGCGCGCACCTGAGCCACGCTCGCCGCAGCCCAACTCGAAGACCATTCACAGCGCGGCGAGCCCACACGCGCCCGTCGAACATCGCGCAAAATCTCCCGACTACGTCCGAAATCCCTCCCGCTTCCCTCCCTGGCAGTCGCGCGAGTCGTAACACTCGCATCATGTGCGCCGAGGTGCGCGCTCGCCCCGTACACGGGCGTCACCGTCGATCCGACTTCCGAGAAAAAGTCGAATTCAGGGAGAACCTTTGCCGGCACCACGCGTCATACGGGTGACATGCGATGGTTCATCTGGATGGGTTTCGCCGGGGCCACCCTCGGCATGGGCTGCAACTCCGGTTGCTCCGGCTCTCAGCAGGGGACGCCCCCGCTGGCGGCGGGCGCAAACGAACATCGGACCGCAAGCGGCAGCACCAGCGCCAGCGCGGCTCACACCAACGCTACGCCCGCGCCACGCTCGGACGCGGAACGCCAAGCTCTCGCGGCGCCTGCGCATCGCTTTCGGCCGCAGCCCATCGCGCCTCGTTCACGACCAGCGCCCGCCCCCGCGCCGAACCCGTACGCGCTGCCTGCGTTCGTCGACGGAAGCGCCCGTTGCTTCACCCACCCCACACCGTACTCGTACCCGGCTCCCGCTCAGAAATCGACGAGCGGCGGCGGCATCGGCTACGGCAGCGGCAGCGGTCGTCTGGGCGGCTCACACAGCAGTCCCCGGCCCACTTCCGCCGCCAAACCCTCGCGCGCCGCAGCTGAATCGCGCGCCGCCGAAGGGGCGCCGGCGCCGGCCGCGCCGGCGCCGGCCGCGCCGCCCGCAGGGCAATCCAAAGGCGAAACGGCACGCGCACCGAGCCCCGTCCCCACCAGCCCACCTCGGCCGTCTGTCGACCGCGCGCTCGAGGAAGGCGCGAGCCCAGCGGAGCGCGGCCGCGCCGACGACTACGCCCCCGAGCCGATCGCACGAAGCGAAGGCTTCGGCGCTGCCATTTACCTGTCCAACGACGACACCATGAGCCTGTCCTCGGCGCAGCGTGTGATTTGGGCCATCGATCACTTTCAGCCCGTCCAGCAGTCCCACGTGCGCCCGCACGAGCTCTTGAACTACTTCTCGTTCGAAACGGCCCCGGTGCCCCCCAATCGAGACTTTTCCGTCGTCGCGAACATCGCGCCCAGCGCAACGGATCCGAGCATTTCCTCGCTCGCCCTCGCCGTGAAGGGGCGCGCCGTCACCACGGCCACGCGCCGCAACGTCAACCTGGCCTACGCGGTGGATCGCTCGGGCTCCATGGCCGCGGACGGACGCATGGACTACCTGAAGCGCGGCCTCTTGCGCTCACTGCGCGAGCTGAAGAACGGAGACATCGTCCACATCTCCTTGTTCGACACGACGGCCTGCAACCTCGCGCAGAACTTCGTGGTGGGGCGGGACCCGATGCAGCGCCTCGAGCAGCTCATCTCGCGCATCGAGCCGCTCGGCTCCACCAACCTCTACGACGGACTCACCCAGGCCTATCACTCCGCGGACGTCGCCTACCAACCCGCCTACTCGAACCGCGTGGTGCTCATCACGGACGCGCTCGCCAACCAAGGCGTCACGGACGAGGTCCTCATCGGCACGGTGGGCAAAAGCTACGACGGGCGACGCATCCGCTTGAGTGGCGTCGGCGTCGGCCACGAGTTCAACGACGCGCTCCTGGACCGTTTGACCGAGCGCGGCCGCGGCGCCTACGTGTTTCTCGGCAGCGAGGCGGAGGTGGACGCCGTGTTCGGCACGCGCTTCGTGTCGCTCATCGAAACGGTGGCCAACGACGTGCACTTCAAGTTGAGCCTGCCGCCGTCCCTCGCCATGAACGTGTTCTACGGCGAAGAGGCGTCCACCGAGAAAAGCCGCGTGCAAGCCATTCACTACTTCGCCAACACGTCGCAGCTCTTCTTGAGCGATCTCAAAACGCGCGACGGCTTCTTGCACTACCAGGACGACCTCATGCTCAGCATCGAGTACGAGGATCCGGAGACCCAGTCGAAAATGGTCGAGGAGTACGCCTTCAACATTGGGCAAATCCTCGGCGAGTCGCGCAACCTGAAGAAGGCTCAGCTTCTCACGCGCTTCATTCGCGAGCTCGGCGCCATGGCGGAACGGCCCCTGCCCTCACGCTACGGCTACAGCGCCGCCGCCTGGTACGACGACGATGCTTACGGCCGATGCAGCGCCGTGCGCGGAGAGCTGGCGAGCCTCGCGAGCGGCCTGGAAGGAGATCCCGAGGTGCGCCGCGTGCAAGGCCTGTGGGACACGTTCTGCAGCCGCTACGCCGTGCCGCAGTACGCGCCTCCGCCGCCTCCGCCGCCACGCCCGCCGCAGCCTCCCGTGTACCGGCCCCAGCCCACGCCGTATCCGTACCCGCAGCCGCCGCAAAACGACTATCCGCCGCCCGAGCGCAACAACGACTACGCGCCCCCCGACGGCTGGCCCAGCGCGCAACGCTGAGCCACAGAACGAACGCTCACCCGAGCGACCCAACGAAACGCTCACAAATCGACAGAAACGCCCCGGCCGCAGCTCCACGAGCGGCCCCCGCCCCTCGGCGCCTCACTTCCTCCTGGTGAGCGCCCAGGGGCGCTCTTTTTTCCGAGGGCCTGGTGCAGCACCCGCTCAATCGCCGAGCGCAATCTCTTCCGAACGGCGCCCGCACACGCCCGTCACGGACATGTTCTGGCCGCGGTCGACACGCACGTTGACCACGATGTCACAACCAAGAGACTGCGCCTGCGACGATGCCCACCTGGCTCAGGTTCGTAGGCTCCCAGAGCGCGACGACGCGCACCTGCCCCTTGTACGGCGCTCGCTCTCCCCCCGTCGCAACCGCGCTTCCGCGCGTACCCGAGCAAGCAGCAGAGCAAAGTAACAGAACCCCAACCCAAACGAGGCGCATGTGGGCGGCACGCCTAGCACGACTTAGAGGGCCCTCGGAAGAGGGAGCGCGAATTGGCCTCAGCACCTCTGCATCTCGAAACTGAGCAAGGAGCTCTGCGCTCAGCGACGACCGCGCGTAAAGTTGCGCGAACGCTTCAGGCGCGAAGATCTGCGCCCCGCGTCACGTCTTGCGGCGCACTCGTGCGTGCAAAGTGTCAAGCGAACCCGGCGATCGGACGCTCGGCGAACCAAAGACCAGCAACCAGCGGCGCTGGTTTGCCTCGTCACTCGTTGCTCGAGGATGGCAGCGTCGGCGATGGCGTCGTGCACTGGCTCGGCGCTTGCGGCGACACGAGCCGGTGCTCTCGGCGCGAGTGGCCTCGCCTGGTCGGAGCAACACCCCGTCGTCGAGCGAAGCTCCGTCGACACGGCAAGTCCGCCCGGCCCGCGCAGGACCGCACGCGGGAAATCGCGCGATTTCCCGCGTGGAACGTGCGTCCGAGCGTCGTGACACGCGCTTCCGCTCGCGAGAAGTAGTCACATGTACAATCGGATGACCACTCCTCGCCGTCGCGAAGAGTGCTCCGGGCGTCGGGACACGCGCTCCTGCTTGCGAGGAGTAGTCATAAGTACAAACAGGAAGCCGCTCCTCACCGTCGCGAAGGGTGCTCCGAGCGTCGGGACACGCGCTCCTGCTTGCGAGAAGTAGTCATAAGTACAAACAGGAAGCCGCTCCTCACCGTCGCGAAGGATGCTCCGAGCGTCGGGACACGCGCTCCTCACGGCGAAGAGGCCTTCCACGGACGTTCGGTCGAGGTCGCGCATCGAACGTCGTCGCTGCCCCGCGAACCGATCGGCGCTCTAGGCGCTCTCTTGCAACAGCTCCACGTGAGCGCTGAGGGGATTCAATCGAGCACGAATGAGACCGGTCACCGAAAGCGGAACCCACGCCTCCATGGCTCGCTCACCGCGCTCCCACCTGGACATACTCTCCGCCGAGGAGGCGCCTTCGGTCGAAGCCGTCGCCGTCGAAGGAGAAGCACATCCTCTCCGAGCTCGGGCCACGCCGCATCGACTCGATTCGGTCGGAGGACATCACGGAGATCTACACGACCCTTCGCGATGCCGGCCGCTCGGCGTGCCGACGTCCGGGCTCGTCTTCCCTGCCCTGCGCGGCGACAACGCCGGAACTGGCGAGAAGACCGGCGTGAGCCATGCCAGCGGCCTTCGGCGCGACTTCAAGCGCCCCCTGGGGCTCGAGGTGCCCATGCTGCGCGAGAACACGAGCCAGGCCCGAGCCATCCCGGCCCAGGCCCTTCCTGCCATCAGGGTCACGACCGTGAACCCTGCCAACGAGACTTTCGCCCCAAGCGGTGCCGAAAGTCGTCGTCTCGCAGCTGGCGCCGAGAGAGACTCTCAGCCAAATTCAGCTTCAAAAGGTGGTGGGCCGACTGGGACTCGAACCCAGGACCAATGGATTAAAAATCCACTGCTCTAACCGACTGAGCTATCAGCCCTGGCCGCGGGTGTAGCGAAACCACGCCGGTCCGCCAAGAGCAATGTAGGCGGCAGCTGCTCGCGCCGCCCGAGGCAGGGCGTTTGTCGCTGACGCGCCGCTCTGGAGCGGCGACCGGGGGACGTGTGGTCAGCCTTGAGGGCGCAAACGGCGCAGACCCTCGGCGGCGGCGCGCATGAGCTCTGCTTCGCGTTGCTGGCCCACCGCCGAGCCGACGCTGAAGAGCGCGAAGCTCGCGTAGTCGAAGAGGAGCTGCCGCACGGTTTGCTCTGGATCCGTGCCCCTGGAAACCAGCGGCGCGTTCTTCGCGACGCGCGCGGCGTCCAGGCGCCCCTCTGCGTTCGGGCCGGCGCCGCGGAACAACAAGTCGTAGGCCACGCCGGCCCCCACCGTGAACGCCTCGAGGCTGCGCCGGAGCTCCTCGTCCTGGCCGGTTTCGTGCGCCGCGCGGAACGCTGCCGCGAGCACGTCGTTGGCGTCCGCCACGATGGCTTCGGGGCCACCGCTCTGCCGCGGCGGATGAATGACGATGTGCTTGGCTTGCGCGAGAGCGTAGAGCTTTTTGGTGGTCTCGAACTCCCCGAGCCCGGTGACGCGACCGAGCGTTTCCACGCTGCTTCTGCCGTCGATGGCCGGCCAGAGCGCCGCGTAACCCTCGCCTGGATCGCTGCCTTCTACGCGCTCGGGCACGTGGTCTTTCGACGGGATTTTTTGCTGGAAGTACTTGCCCTCGTCGAGCCGCGTGACGCCGTCCATGAGGAGCGCGTTCAGGCTCACCACTTGCCGTACGGGCAGCTCGGCTTCGTCCAAGCCGTCCAAAAAGAAGAACGTGCCGTCCGAGGCCGACATCGCGCCGAAGGTGACTTCCTCGATTTGCTTGCGGATGGCGTTGTAGATTTGCTCTTTTTGTACGATGCCGAGCTCCAGCGCGACCTCTCCGAAGCGTCGCCCCGGGGTCACACCTTGCCCGATGAGCGTGAGCTCCGCTTCCGTGAGCATGCCGTAGCGGTACATCACCTGGCCCAGACGCTCGCGCTTGGCGTTCGTTTGCGCGCCAATCACGTTCCCTTGGTCGATGAAGAGGCGGCGGGTGGTGTTGTCCTCGTGCACGCACAAAATGCCGCGCCACCCCGTTTGGCCGAGCAGCGCGAGCACGTCGCAAATGGTGCCGGGCGCGCCAATTTCTCCCGCTAGACGGACCAGCGCGCCGTCCTCGGCGTCCACCAGGCCGTCCTCGCCCACGAAGCGCATGAACACCACGTGGTCCGGACCCGGGAGTAGCCTGTACGTGCCCTTGTGCGGACGCATGCGCTGGCTGGCCACCGTCCCGATCGGATGGGCCACGCCTTGGGCGTCGATTCGAATCAGCTCGTCGCGCGGATCCCGCATGCTCCTTCGGGAATCTAGCGCAACACGCGAGCTTGCGGAACGCTCAGGCTCCTCTTGCGCCGGTCGCGCTCGGCCGTCAGCGCAGCTCGGCGACCGTTTCGCCGAACATGCGCTCCAAGCCGGAGAGCACGGCGTCGTTGGGGGTGACCCTGAGCGCCCCGAGGTCGAGCGTCGCCTCGGCGCCGTCCGGGAGCGAGAGCACCAGGTCCACCGGGCACCCGCCCGGGCTCTGCTCCAGCAGTCGACGCAGCTCTTCGAGCTGCCGCCGCGCCGTTTTTTCGGCGCTCAAGCGGATGGACACGGACTGCGTGGCGGCGAGCACTGCTTCAGCGAGCGGCTCCACGGAGTCGACGAACAAGGTGGGCTCGACTTCTTCGTCCGAGTCCTCGGCCTGCTGCGGAAAGCTCACTTTTCCGCTGACCAGCACCGGCTCGCCGCCGGTCAGAAGGTGCGCGTAGGTGTCGATGCGATCACCGCGTAGCTTGGCTTTCACGCGACCGAAGGCGTCTTCGATGTCGAAGAACGCCGCCTTGCCCCCGGCGCCCCCCTTGAACAAGCGCTCCTGGTAGTTCTCGACCATCCCCGTCACGCTTTGAGCGCTCCAGGGCTCCACTTCCTTCAACTTGACGGAGGGCGTCGCACCGAGTCGCGTCAGCTTGTGACCATAGCGAAAGAGCGGATGCCCGGAGACGTAGCAGCCGAGCGCTGCTTTCTCCCGCCGCAGCATTTCCAGGCGATCCCAAGCCTCGACCTCGGGGTACCCCTCCCCGCTCGGCGCCTGCTTGCCCCCGCCCTGCGGGGCGCTCTTCGCCGCCTGATCGAAGAGCGCGAACATGCTGGCTTGTCCGCGTTCGCGATCGCGCGTGGCGCTGCGGCTGCGTTCGAGCGCGCGATCGATGGCTTCGAAGGCGCGCGCGCGGCTCACGCCCATCGGCTCGAGCACCGAGTCGAACGCGCCGCACTGCACCAGTGACTCCAAGACGCCTTTGTTCAGGCGCTTCGCGTCCACGCGTCCGGCGAAATCGAACAAGTCGCGGAACTCTCCGCCCGCCACGCGCGACTCGAATACCGTCGCTAGCGCTGCTTCGCCCACGCCGCGTACCGCGCCGAGCCCGAAGCGGATCTGCGGACCAAAGCGGTCGCGGAGCTTGCCGGGGCCCTTCGCGAGGCCGCCCCCGTCGGGGTGCGCGTACGCCACCGTGAAGTCCGTGTGACTCGCGTTGATGTCCGGCGGAAGCACGCTCACGCCCCACGCGCGCGCCTCGGCGATGGTGCGCACCACCTTCTCGATTTTGTCCTTGTCCGCAGTGAGCGCCGCCGCAAAAAACTCCGTCGGGTAGTGAGCCTTCAGGTACGCCGTTTGGTACGTGATGAGCGCGTACGCCGCCGAGTGGCTCTTGTTGAAGCCGTAGGAGGCGAAGCCCTCGATCTCGTTGAAAATGGCCTCGGCCTGCTGCGCCGAAACCCCCTTCTTCTCGGCGCCCTCGATGAAGGTGGCCTTCTGCTTTTGCATCTCCTCGGCCTTTTTCTTGCCCATGGCGCGGCGGAGGAGATCGGCGCCGCCGAGTGAGTAGCCGGCGAGGCCTTGGGCGATTTGCATCACCTGCTCTTGGTAGACGGGCACGCCGTACGTCGGCTTGAGCACGTCGTCGACCAAGTCGTGCAGCTTGCGGATCGGCTTTTTGCCGTGCTTCACCTGAATGAAGTCGTCGATCATGCCCGTGCCGAGCGGGCCCGGGCGATACAGCGCCACGGCGGCGACGACGTCCTCGAAGCAGTCCGGCTTCATGTTGCGCAGGAGCTGCTGCATACCTTCGGACTCGAGCTGGAACACGCCCGTGGTGTCACCGCTGGAGATGAGCTGATAGGTAGCGCGGTCGTCGAGCGGTAGCGTGCGCACCTCGAACTTCTTGCCCTTCCGGTCGGGGCGCGCGTTCACGAGGCTCTCGGCAATGTCGAGAACGGTGAGCGTCTTCAGGCCGAGAAAGTCGAACTTGACGAGGCCCGCCTCCTCGACGTCGTTTTTGTCGTACTGAGTGACGATGGACGCGTCGCTCAAGAACGTCGGCACGTGGTCGTCCAGCGGCCCTTCGCTGATGACGACGCCAGCGGCGTGCATGCCTGCGTGGCGCGTGAGGCCTTCGAGGCGCTTGCTCTGCTCGACCAGCTCTTTGATCTGCGGATCGGTGTCCACCAGATTCTTGAGCTTCGGCTCCATCTCGAGGGTCTCCTCGATGGTGGCCGTCTTGCCTTGCCCGAGATCGGGCACCAGGCTGGCGATGCGCTGCGCGTCCGGCGCCGCGATGCCCATGGCGCGCGCCACGTCCTTGAGCACGCTGCGCGCCTTCAAGTTCTGGAACGTGGCGATCTGCCCGACGCTCGATTTTCCGTACTTTTCCGCGACGTACTCGATCACCTGATCGCGCCGCGACATGCAGAAGTCGATGTCGAAGTCCGGCATGCTGACGCGTTCCGGATTCAAGAAGCGCTCGAACAGCAGGTTGTACGGCAGCGGATCGAGCTCCGTAATTTCGAGCGCGTAGGCAACGAGCGACCCCGCGCCGGAGCCGCGGCCCGGACCCACCGGAATGCCACGCACCTTGGCCTCGCGAATGAAGTCCCAGACGATGAGAAAGTACCCCTGGTACTGCATCGAGCAGATCACGCCGAGCTCTCGCTCGAGGCGCGCGCGATATTCGTTTTCGTCCACGCTCCGCCCCGTCGCGCGGATTTCCGCCAAACGCTTGTCGAGCCCTTCGATGGCCACCTGACGGAAGTAGCTCTCCGAGGTGTGCCCCTCCGGCACCGGAAAGGTCGGCAACATGGGCGTGCCGAGCTTCAGCTTCAAGCCCGAGCACATTTCCGCGACGCGCAGCGTGTTCTCGATGGCGTCGGGGTGCCCGCTGAAGGCCGCCACCATTTCGGCGGGGCTCTTCAAATACATTTCTGCCGACCCGTGATGCGTCGGGAGCGTCTCCACGTACGTGCGGCCGAGCCGAATGCAGTTCAGGTAAATTTGGGCGGCCGCGTCGTCCTTGGAAATGAAGTGAACGTCGTTGGTGGCGACGAGCGGCAGCTCGAGCTTCTTCGCGGCGTCCGCCAAAATGCCGTTCAACACGGGCTGCTCGGCGAAGCCGTGGTTCTGCAGCTCCACGAACAGGTGCCCCGGCTCGAAGCGGTCCCGCAGCTCCGCCAAAACGGCCTGCCCCGCCGCTTCTCCGTGCTCGAGCACGCGTTGCGCGGCAACGCCTCCGAGGCAGCCGCTCAAGCAAATCAATCCCTGCGTGCTCCCTTCCAAATCCGCCAGGGTGATGCTCGGGCCGTGAGCGCTCGCCGGCTTGGTTTGTCCTCGTGAAACGAGTCGAACCAGGTTCTTGTACCCCTGCTCGCTCGCGGCCAAGAGCACCAAGTGGTCCAGGTGCCCGCCGGAGTCGCGCACCACGTTGAGCTCGGAGCCCAAAATTCCCTGCAGGCCCGCCTTTTTGCACTCCTTGTAGTGCCGGACCGCGCCGAACATGTTGTGGCTGTCGGTCATCGCCACGCCGGGCATGCCGAGCTTTTTGGCGCGCGCGGCCAGGTCTCCCACCTTCACCGTGCTCGCCAAAAACGAGTACTGCGTGTGAACGTGCAAATGAACGAATTCGGCGGCCACGTCCCTCGCCTAGCCCCAGCCTCCGACCTTGGCAACGGAGCCGTCTCGTCCCAGGTCTTCTTCGGGCATTTTTTCTGGGGTCACCGCGGTCGCGAGCGGCGGGCGCACGAGGGGTCGAAGAGTCCGCGCGTCGGTGCTTTTCGGGCCCCACGGAGCGAGGCTGGCCCGCGCGGCAAATGTGCTATGCGGCAAGCACTCATGGTCTCGCACGTCCGCGCCGCACGTCGCCGTCACCCAAGCTCGCGCCCGCTCGCGTGCGCGCTCCTCGCGCTCACTCTCCTAGCGTGCAAGCGCGAGGACGACGTACGCGAGTGGCGCGCGTCCGATCACGATCAAGCGGACGGCAACAACCCGGGGCAAGCCGCGCCCGCTCGACCCACGCAAGCTGCCGCGTCACCCGGCATGCCGTCGCTTCAGTCGTTCGGCATCTCGGACGTCGTGCTCACCACGTGGAAGCAGTCGTGTACGCCCTGTCACGGCATCATCGGACGCGGCGACGGACCTCAAGGCGCCATGATGCGTCCGCCCGACTTCACGCATCCAGTTTGGCAAAAAGCCGCGCTCGACGACCAAATGCAGCATGCCATCAAGAAGGGCAAAGGCCGCATGCCGCCGTTCGCGCACTTGCCGGACGACACCGTGGAAGGCCTCGTCAAGCTGGTGCGTCTCTTGAACCGCGAGCGCCCCGTGACGCAGCCGCCAGCTGCTTCGGCCGCACCTGCGCCAGAGAGCGCGGGCTCCGCAGCGAAAGGGCCGCAGGGCGCCGCACAGCCCCCAGCTCAACCTTCCGCACAGCCCCCAGCTCAACCTTCCGCACAGGCGCCCGCCGCGAGCGCGCCTGCTGCCCCGACGGCGGCGCCGCCTCCCGCAACTGAGCCAGCCGCACCCGCCGCGCCTCCGGCACCGCGTCCCTGACTCGGGTGGAGTCTCTCGTCCCGCCGACGGCCCGACCGCGACGGCGTGACCTCACGACGCCTGGCACGCTGCCGAAGGCGCGTACTACTCGACGATCCGCCGCACATCGAACTTTCGACCGTGAACGACTCGAACCCCCGAGGTTGGACTTTCTGGCGCCCCCGCGTCGCGCGGGCGGTTTTGGTCGGCGGCGTGCTTTTCGCAGTGTTGCGCTTCGCGCCTGCGGCGCGTCGCGAACACATCGTGGAGTTCTCGGCCACGGACGGATCCACCATCTCGGCGCTCGAGCTCAGTGTGGGGCCCGCAAACGAAGAAGTTAGCAGCCGCGTTACACTTCATCCCACCCCACCCGAGACCCGCCTACGTCATGTCCTCGACTTGCCCAACGGCAACTATGCGATCGAGGTGCAAGCAACGCTGCTTGGTCCGTGCCCCGAAGTATCAGCGCCTCGAGACTTGCATGCTCCTTGTGAGCGGCGAGTCGAGCTACGTCGCGAGGTTCAGCTCGACGAGCGCGTCACTCGCCTCTCGCTGACTCCTTGACGCGCCTCCCCGGGCGATGGTCGAGTGTGAGCTGATGAGCTTTGCTGGCGAGGAAGGAGCGACCAAGGCTCTCGAGCGAGGCAACGTCGCGACGAGCGCGCTGGTCGTCGCCGTCCTCACCGGACGCGCTCGCGGGACCCGACGCAAGCTCGACGAGCGTCTGCGCGTCGGCGCAGCTCGCGACAACGATCTCGTGCTCCCCGACGACACGGTGAGCCGTCACCACTGTGAGCTCGTGCGCGAGGCGCGCGGCGTGCTCGTCCGCGATCTCGGCTCGACCAATCACACGCGCGTGGGGCAAGCCGTGGTGCGCGAAGCCCTGGTCGAAGTGGGCGCCACGCTCAGCGTCGGCGGCGTGGAGCTCATGCTGCAGAGCGACGCCAGCCCTGTATTGGTGCCGCCCAGCGAAGAGCCCACCTTCGGCAGCGCCATCGGCCCCAGCCTCGCCATGCGGCGTATCTTCGGCGTGCTCGAGCGCATCGCACCCACGGACGCCAGCATCACGCTCGAAGGCGAAACCGGTACCGGCAAGGACGTGCTGGCTCGCAACATCCACGAAAAAAGCGCGCGGCGCGCCGATCCATTCGTCGTCGTGGACTGCGGCGCCGTCAGCTACAGCCTGATCGAGAGCGAGCTGTTCGGCCACGAGCGCGGCGCGTTCACGGGCGCCGTCGCCACGCGGCAAGGCGCGTTCGAGCTCGCCGGTCGAGGCACGCTGTTCCTCGACGAAATCGGCGAGCTACCGCTCGACGTGCAACCCAAGCTCTTACGCGTCTTGGAGTCCGGGGACTTCCGCCGCGTCGGCGGCAACCGAACGCTGAACAATCAGGCGCGCATCGTCGCCGCCACCAAGCGGAACCTCAAAGAAGAAGTCGCGCGCGGCAAGTTCCGCGAGGATCTGTACTTTCGCCTGTCGGTGGTGCCCATCACCGTGCCGCCGCTTCGTCAGCGGCGAGAGGACATTCCGCCGCTCGTCGAGCACTTCCTGACCCTCGCGCGAAGCCGGGAAGGCGCTTCCGAGGGCCGCTTCGTGACGGTCTCGCCGAGCACCTTGGCCAGCCTCACCGCGCACGACTGGCCGGGCAACGTCCGTGAGCTGCGGAACGTCCTCGATCGCGCCGTGTACTTGGCGCGCGCCACCGGAGAAAACGAGCTACGCTTGGTCGATTTGCCGGTCGCTGCGCAAACGGAAGGCATGAGCGCGGGCGGGTTCGACCCGTCGCACAGCTACCGGGACGCTCGCGCGGCGTTCGAAAACGAATTCGAGCGGCGCTACGTCACGTGGCTCTTGCAGCGCCACGAAGGCAACGTGAGCGCAGCTGCGCGCGAAGCGCGTATGGACCGCAAGTACCTGTCCGATCTCGCCAAAAAGCACGGCCTACGCGGCTGAGCGCCCGCCCCCGCGACGCGCCGCCTTGCCCCACTCCCTAGAACCAGAAAAGCTCGATGACCCACCCCCTCGCGATCACCGGTGCTTCTTACGGAGACGGCTTTCGTCATTCCGGCGACTTCACGCCTGGAGAAGTCAGCGGTGGCTTGGGGCTCGGTCCCCTCGGCAGCGAGTACGAAGAGCTCTTCGCTGAGGTGCTCGAGGACGGCGTCATCACCGCCGAGGAACGCGGCCGCCTAGACAAGGTGGCTCTCAACCTGGGCCTCGACCGGGAACGGCTGCGCCGTTTGGAAGAGTCCATGGTTGCGGCCTATCAAGCGCGTCACCGCGTGCGCGTCATCGAACGTTTCGAGGACCCTCTCGTGGCGCCGACGCCGACGGAGGTCGCGCCGGATTCGCACACCGACCCTGCGGTGTTGCTCGCCGAGGTCAGACGACTCACGGCTCGCGTCGCCGAGCTCGAAGAGGAGCTCCGCCGCGCGCGCGCTGCCGTAAACGTCGAGGTCGATCTGGGAGATCTCGAGAGCGCGGTCGAAGCCAGCGTCGAGGACCCCGACGAGCACTGGAAGCGCGTGCGCCGCGATCCGACGGACACCGCAACGCTTCGCGAGCTCTACCGCATCTACCGCGCCAAGAGCGATTGGGACGGAGCCTTCTGCGCAGCTCAGGCCTTGGTCACCTTGGGAGACGCGCAGGCGGAGGAGCGGGAGCTTTTCGAGGCGCACCGACCGAAGGGGCTCATTTCCCCGCGCACGAGCGTTTCTCCGGTGACCTGGCTGGACTGCCTTTTTCATCAGGAAGAAGACCACCTCACCAGCCAAATTTTCGCGCTCATTGCGCCCGCCGTGCTCGTCGGCCGCGTTACCGCGCTTCGCCGAGACGGGCTCCTCGTGCAGCCTTCCCCCGAGTCTCAGCAGGATCCAACGTCGAGCACGCTGATGGCGGTGCGCGCCATCGGCTGGGGTGCAACTCTGCTCGGACTCGGCGCGCCGCGCGTGCACATCGAAAAGAACCAGGAGACCGGCTATCGCCATACCGCAGGTGTGCCGCCGTTCACCGTCGTTGGCGGAGGCGCGCTTCGTGGACGCAGTGAAACGGAGCTCGCGTTCCTCGCGGGCCGGCACCTCTCGGGCTACCGCGGGGAACACTTCGTAAAAACGCTGTACACGGCGGTCCACGAGCTCGAGGACTTGTTCCTGGCGGCGCTGCTCATTGCGCAACCCGCGCTCCCCATTCCGAGCGCGGTCAAGGCCCGCGTCGAGCCCAAGGCGCGCGTCATCGCGCCGCTCTTCGAGGCCCCACAGCTGGACGCGCTCCGAGGCTGTTTTCAACGCTTCATCGAGGAGGGCGGCCGCACCAACTTGCAACGGTGGTCCTCCGCCGTGGACAAAACCCAGGTGCGTGTGGGGCTGGCCTTGAGCCAAGACTTGGCGAGCGCCACGCGCCTCCTCGAAGCCGAAGAAGGCCCGCGCGGTCCGCTGGCCCGCGAGCTCATCGCATTTTCCACGAGCAGTCGCTTCTTGCGGCTCCGCAAGCAGCTCGGCATCGCCCTCGCCTGACGAGCTCGCCGCTCAGAATGCCGCGCTGACCATTTGCCCGAGCCTCGCCCGAGAAGAGCTCGGCAAAAAGGCGCTCGCTCGGGCCGAGCCTTCGGGCTCGGCCAACACGAGCTCAGCGAAGGGAACCGCTCGAACCGAGCCTTCGTAGGGCTTCGCCGCTCAAGCGCTCGGTGGTCCACTCCGAGAGCGGCTCGGAGCCCAGGCTCCTGTAAAAGTCGATGGCCGGCTGGTTCCAGTCGAGCACTGCCCACTCGAGGCGTCCCGCGCCGCGTTCGACGGCGAGCTCGGCGACCCTGCGAAAGAGCGCTTTACCGTAGCCGCGCCCGCGCTCCTCCGGCAGAACGAACAAATCCTCGAGGTGAATGCCGGGCTTGCCGAGCCACGTCGAGTAGTTGGGGAAGAAGAGCGCGAACCCGACGGCGCGCCCGCCGGATTCCGCGAGCAAACACTCGAACGGCGGCCTATCGCTGGCGAGCTGCGTCCGCAACGTAGCGGCTTCCGTGCGCACGGCGTCGGGCTCTCGTTCGTACAGCGCCAAAGCGCAAATGAACGAATACACCGTGGGAGCGTCGTCGGGCGTCGCAAAGCGAATGGAGAGCGTCACGCCGCGCTTCATAGCGCTACGGCGCGGGCCGCGTCAGCTCATGAGCCGCAGACCTGCCGCGTACGCGAGAAGCTGCAACGCGCGCGCCGCGGGCCACGTCAGCTCATGCGCTGCGACTGCGGCACGCGCGCGCCGCGCGGCCTTCGGCCGCACGCTCACAAGCTGCCGGAGAGGATGAGCGTGAGCATGCCGCCAAACGTATCGTCCGGCTTTTTACCCGCCCACGTGAACTCCTCCAGGTCCGTCTTCAGGAGGTCCAAAGACAGCCCCAAAGAGCCCTCCAAAAACACGCCGAGCACGCGATCTCCGGCGCGGCCCCGCGTCGTCGCCACGGCGCGAGCGCCCGCCGAGTACGACAAAAGCGGGCTCAGCTCGCGATCCCCGGTCCAGTACTGGCCACGGGGGCCGGTCTGCGGCTCGCCGCCCGTGTAGTCATCGCTCCAAAACAGCACACCGCTCTGCTGATGAAACCGCGCGCGCCCCAAGACCCTTAGCCACGGCGTAAAGTGACGCTCCAGACTCAGCTCGTAAGTGCCCGCCCAGAGGTCCCAAGTGTCGTGGTAGCCGCGCACGCTAACACCGAGCGCCGCACGCCACGAACGAATGAAGTACCGACCGTGGAGCGTCAGGGCGCCGCGTGCACGGTTTTCTGGGTGGTTTTCGAGTGCCGCTTCGCCCGAGGGCGCGATGACCACTGAGCGGTACGGGTTTTCCAAGAATCCGTTTTGGAGCTGCCCCGTCAAGACCGCCTGCGTCGTGAACACGGGCGTCCAGCTCTGCGTCCAAGCGACCTGGAAGTTATCGAGCTCCACGTCGCGCGTCGCCCGGTTGTCCGCTGCGGAAGAAAAGCACCCCGTGGAGGAGTCCAACGCCTGCCGCGAGCTGGGCGGCACGGTGGACGAAAACTCGCTCGTGCACACCCGATCGAAGCCGCGCGCGTAAGAGAGGTCGATTTGAGTGTTCTTTTGGAAGAAGTCGGCGCCTGCCGACACGCTGAACGACTGCGAGCGGTAGTCGCTCTCGGTGCCGTACGCGTAGGAGCCGCTGAGCCGCGTCGCGCGGCGCTCGATGGAGAACCCGCCTTGGCCCACGTGGCGCACGTCGTCGAACGACGTTGCTCCAGAGACGACGTCCACGCCGCTGAGCGGCCCCGCTTTGATGGGCTCCGTGGCGCCCGACACGATGTCGGCGTCGTAGCCCGCATAAACGCGGACAGATTCGCTCGGCAGCCCCGTCACACGCGCACCGGGGTGCACCACGAGCAGGTGGCTCGAGGGCGAAGGCTCGGCGAACACCGTCACGCGCGTGTCGACCTCCACGATCTGAGCCGAGCTGGGACGCGCGCTCACGGACGACAAGAGCGCGAAGAGTGCGCAAGAGACGCGCTTCAATTGCACCCGCACCCGCCTCCTTGCACGGAGCCTCCCCCGAAGGAGCCCTCACGATTGTCGAAAACGTGGTCGCGCGCCTCGGCCTCGAGGGCCTCCGATTGGGGCACCATCGTCGGATCTGCCAGCACGGCCCGCTGCTCGGGCCGCACCGTTGCGCACGCGGCCGAGCTCAGCCCCATCCACAGCGCGAGCGCCAGAAGGCCTACCCTTTGCCAAACACTCGAACCCGCGTGTGCGGGGCACGAGCTCCGTCGCCCCAAGGACGACCACAAGAGTCGCCGCGGGTCGAGTGACGTCAGCAAGCTTTGCTCGTTCATCAGAAGTACGTGCCCAGTCCGCCCGTGTAGCTTTGCTCGTTTTCGTACGAGTCCTCGGTGAAGCGCACCAAGTTCGTCGCCTCGAGGCGCACGAGCACACGAAAGCGCAAAGAAATGTAGAGACCTCCGCCCGCGCGGGCGTGAAACGCCTTCTGACTCTCGCGCACGACGTCGTCTCGCGGCTCCTCGTACACGCCGCCGGCGCCCAGCAAGAAGTAGGGCGCCACGGGCCAATCCGGCGCAAAGTTGAGGCTGCCCGCCAGGCCGTAAACGAGGCGCCGCCCATCACTCTGGAGCGCGATGCCCACGTACGGCTCGATCGCCAGCTCGGGCGCGAGAAATACGGCAGGACGAACCTCCGCGAAGGCGTCGTAGTCGAGCACGCCGCCCTGCAGCGTGAAGCCCCCACGCGCCTCTTGGAGCGCGGGCGGAGCGAAGAAGCCGGGCTTGGATGCCGCCTCCGGCGCGTCTTGCCCGAGCCGAATGGTCTCGACGGCGTCCCCCAGCACGTACGCCGTGCGTCCGTCCGGCAGCGTGACCTCGAGCCAGTTTCCCGTGCCCTCGCGGCCGCGCACCAAGAACGTATCGCCGCGCGGCGCGTGCTCGATCACTCGATGCGACGCCGTGGGCCCCGCGCGCAGCTCCACCTCGTCCACGACGACGCGCGCGTACGTATCCGGCGCTTCCTCCGCCTGGGCGAGCGGCGCAACCGACGTCGCCACCAAGAATGAGAGCGCACGAGCGACGCGCGCGCGCCCGCTCCACGACAGAGGTCGGACCGCGCGCTTCATTGGCTCGAGAACTGATTGGCCCATTGCCGAATCACCTCCGCAGCCTCGCTGTCTTCCTCGAAAATTTGGCGCGGGTGCGCCGCGCGCCCGGTCGGCCGTGTGAGAAGTGGTGCCAGCTCGGGGTCGAGCTTCATGCGAGCTTGAGCGGCGCGATAGTTTTGCCGCGCGGCCTCGACCACGCTGCCGGGCGCCGGCGTGTTGCCCGTGCAGCTTTCGGCCACACGCGGCATGTAGTCCGTGAGTCGGAAGCTCGTCACGGAAAAGTGGCAGCCCCCCGCAGGGTCCGAACCAGACCCTGAGCCGCAGGAGCTCTCGAAGAGAACGGGCTCCACCTGGCAGTAGAAGTACCCTTCGTCGAAGAGCACGTCTGCGACGGCAAAGTCCGGGCCTGGATCGACCGTAGTCGGAAGAAATCCCTCGTCTCCACACGACGCCCAAAACGGGACGAGGAGGGCGGCGCAGACCGCCGCAAACGCTCCATCCATCGGCCGCCGTGCCGGCCGGCGCGCTTCCCACATGGGGACGCACCTTACCGCGAAACTTCACCACTTTGTGAGGGGCGGGCGCGCACTTGTCTCACAGACTCTCAACAAAAACGCTGTCCTCCGCTCACCCACAGCCACCCACCGCTTCCATAACGCTGGGCGAAGTCCTCTTGAGTACCGCATCCGGACTCGCTAACAACTTGCCGTCCCGACGCGGGCTGTGGCACTGTCACCTACATCGACACACCACATCCCACCTGGCAACTTCTCCCTCGCCACAACCAGGGAATGTTGCTTGGAGTCGGCGCTGGGGCAAACCCTGGCACGACCAGCGAGTTCCGACGGCCGGCGGCAGCTTCCGCTCCCCCCGACGACTCCTGGGCCTAAAGACCCGCCGGTCTCGTGTCGGTGTCCACTGAGCCCCAAACCTTCGGAGAGCACGAATGAGCCTGAATCCCTGGTACCTCGTGGCCCCTGCCGCCCTCGCTGTCCTCGCCCTCACCGGCACCATGGGCGCTCAGCTCGCAGTCCTCGGGGTCACACTGGGCATCTTCTTCGGCACACTCTCCCTCGGTCGTTCGCAGCCCGCGGACGCCACCTCCACCAGCCCCGGTACCTGAGGGCGTTCGGCGCCAGCGGAGCCCCGGCTTCGCCCGCACGCCGCTCATCGTGGAAGCCCGCTGCTCTCGAGCGCGTCCGGTCGACCTTCTGTCCCGGGACGCCTTCTGTCGAGCCCGCCTGCACTGGCTCGACCTGAACTCCAGCCCCAACGAGCTTTGCGTTCGTTGGGGCTTCGTTTCATCTCCGACTCCCGTACCATCTTCGACTGAGGCGCATTTGGCACGCGACAAGGCGGAACGACGCAGCAGCACCCCTCCCCGGCAACGGCTCCCTGCCCGCCCGCACCTCCGCGCGCTGGAGGAGTTCTCCCTGCACGACCTGGAAACCGTGCGCATGGTGCTGCGTGGCGGTTCGGTCATCGACTGGCACCGCCTGAATTTCGCTTCTGAAGCGGACGCGCGCCGCCTCATAGAGAACCACGAGCTGCGCCTCGATCTCCCCAAGGACGTCGAATACGTCACTCGCGTCAAAGAGGACGCGATAAGCTACCTGCGCCGTCATTTCGCTTTCGCCATTCCCAAGCCGGTCGAGCAGGCCTCCATGCCGGACCTCTTGATGATGGCCGCGGGCAAGGGCCACCGGCAGCTCTGCGCCTGCACCATCCTCAAGACGATTCACATCATCAATCACATGGCGGGGCGAGAGCTCCTGTTTCGCCTGCCCGTGAGCGACCGAGACCTCTTTCACCTCGTGGAAGAGAAGGTGTACCGCGTGGTCGGCTCCATGCTGGGTGGGGGCTTTCCCATCACGGAGTTCATTGGCGGCCGTAAGAACCTGGATTCCACGTACACCAAGCTACTGTCGAAGCCAGAAGCCACCGCTGCGGCGCTCTACGACAAGCTACGCTTCCGCATCGTGACGCGGACGAAGGACGACATCATGCCGATCCTTCTGTACCTCACCGAGCAGCTCTTCCCCTTCAATTACATCGTCCCCAAAGAGAGCACGAATACGCTCTTTCATTTTCGCAGCTACTGCGATCACCACCCGCACCTCTCCACCATGACGGAGCACTTCCAGGGCGAGGTGGACGATTCGATTACGCCCGGCGACAACCGCTTCAGCGCCTCGAGCTACCGAGTCATTCACTTCGTGACGGATGTTCCCGTGCGCGTGCCCGACCACATCATGGAGTCCGCCCCTGCCGGCTCGGAGGCCCTGGGCCCGATCGTCTACATGCTGTGTGAATTCCAAATGCTGGACGCGGAAACCGACGCCGCGAACGAAGTGGGCGACGCCAGCCACGACGCCTACAAACGTCGTCAGCGCGAGGCCGTGTTCCGACGTCTCCGGCTCGGCTCGCGCTCGAAGCCTCCGCCCAGCGTCTGACGCACGCGAAGCGCCGCGGAAGCACACGCCGCGCGTCTCGGAAGGCAAAACATCCGAGGTCCGCGGCGGGGACGAGGCCCTCGCATTTTGTTCCAGCTGCGTGGGCGTTTGTCGCACCATGACGCGGAGAATCTGGTAGTAACGGCCCCATGCGTCTCCACAGCGCCCGAGTGCCCCAGATGGCACAGGAAATGCTCGAATCCCTGCTCGGGGCGGGCGACATCGAGACCGAAGCGCCTCGCGAGGTCCAACTCGATTTCGAGGCCGTCCTGAACCAGTACATCAAGGACGAGCAAGAGGTCAGCGACAAAGCCAAGGACATGGTCGCCGCGCGCGGCCTTCCTCCCGGAGAGCTCCGCAAGGCGCGGGATTTGCTGGCCAAGCAACGCAACATCAAGGTCGGCGAAGAAGCCGTCGACTACATCCTGGATCAGCTGGTCGAAATGCTGATGCAGTCGAACAACGTCGACGAAATCTACGCGGAGGACCACGAGCTGCGCCGTAAGCTGCGCGTCCCGCTGCGCAAGCAAGCGGAGACCGAGGGCGATCTGGATGCCGCCGTGCGCGCCCAGCTCAAGCACGTTCAGGAGGGAACGAGCGTGTGGGAGGTCGAGTACCGTCGCGTGATGGAGGACATCAAGCGCCGCCGTGGCCTCTGAGTCTCGCGTACCTACTCGACGCACCGAGGAGTCCGGCTTTTCTTCGGCCTCTTCGGGGGAAGCGCGCGCCGGCGGCATGCGCAGCATGACCGGGTTCGGCGTCGGCGCGGCGCCGCTGGGGGACGCGCGGTTGTCCCTCGAGGTGCGTGCCCTCAATCACAGGTACCAGGACGTGCGTGTGCGCATGCCTGCGGATCTGGCGGAGCAGGCGTTCTTCGTGGAACAGCTGGCCCGCGCTCGCTTGGGACGCGGCCGCTACGACATCGCCGTTCGCATCGAGGGACGCGGGGCCAGCGCTCCGCGCGTCAACGCGGAGCGCCTGCGTGCGCTCCACGCCGCCTTGCAAGAAGTGTCCGAGCAGGTCTCCCCGGGCAGCCAGCTGCCGCTGTCGGCGCTCTTTGCCCTGCCCCACGTGCTGGAGTCCGACACGCTGGACTCCGACGCAGTGCGCCAGAGCATCGAAGAGGCCTTTCTGGAGGCCTCCGAGCGGCTTTCCGCCATGCGCGCCGAAGAGGGCCGTGCCCTGGACACCGAGCTTCGTACGCGCCTCGACCGCGCGCGTGAGCTGCGCTCCCAAATCGAAGCAGGCGCCGAGGACCTCGTCCAGCACCAGCGTAAGCGGCTGCGCGAGCGCCTCGACAAACTCCTGAACGGCGTGGATGCCAGCGTCGACCCGACGCGGCTCGAGGCCGAGCTTGCGATTTTGGCCGACAAAAGCGACATCACCGAGGAGCTGGTGCGTCTCGGCAGTCACTTCGGTCAGCTCGAGGCGCTCTTCTCCGCGAGTGAGAGCATCGGACGGCGCTTGGACTTCTTGCTGCAAGAGGTCGGGCGTGAAGTGAACACCATCGGCTCGAAGTGTTCGCACGCGACGGTCTCGCACCTCGTGGTCGAGATGAAGGCCGAGATCGAGCGCATGCGCGAACAGGTTCAGAATGTCGACTGACCGTCGGTCCCCCGAGGCTGCTTTCCTTACCAAGGCCCCCACCCCCTCTGGCATGCTGTCCACGCCCGCTCGCCC